>DAOUAZ010000001.1:0-2191 GCA_034432975.1 Anaerolineales bacterium
GTGTTGGCGCAACGGGGGGCGCGACCACCTTCGATGTTACGACGACGGCGGCCTGGACGGCCAGCTCGGACGCCGTCTGGGCGGCAGTGAATCCAACTGCTGGTACGGGCAATACCACGCTGACGGTGACCTGCACGGCCAATGCAGGCTGGGCGCGAACGGCTGCCATCACGGTGACCGGCGTGAGCACGAATCCAACGTCGGTGAGGGTGACGTTGAACCAGGCGGAATCAGGCGTCGAGGGCGAAGGGGAACCGCCTGTAGAAGGCGAAGGGGAACTGCCTGTAGAAGGTGAACTGCCCGTTGAGGGCGAAGGGGAACCGCCTGTCGAAGGCGAAGGCGAAACCCCTCCTCCTGATACCCCGGCATGTTGTGGCATACAGTGCGGCAAAAGTGAGTTGACCGGGGAGGGCATAAAACACCTGCTGGGAGACTGGCTGCTTGTCGGATTGTCCCTTGCCGCCCTGTACATGGGAGCGCCAAGGACACGAAATTACTGAGGTAATTCTGGAGCCACCCTACTCATGTCTCCGCGTTACGCGACCGCTATAACGTATGACTGCCATCCTGTGTGGGCACAGGGGATGGTGTCCCGAGAATGCTGCCAAATCATTATGCCTGTTTTCGGACCACCGTGGCGGCATACCGGGAAGCAACGTGGGCGCGTCCATGCGCTCGGACAGGAGGATTGATCAGATGAGTACTGCAAAAGGCGGGTCCGGTTTTCTGACGCGGCGGGATTTCATGCGGCGCTCAGCGGCGACCACCTCTACGCCGAGGGCCGGACAAATCTCCTAGACCCATTGTACGAAGCAATCGAGAAAGCGATGGGGGTCGATGGCGGAAAAGACCCGGTTGAACGTGTCGCGCGAGGGAATGCCGCGCGGCAGTTCGAGAAATGTCTTGAGCCAATCGAACTTGGCCTTGCCGAACAATTCCATGTCGTTGAATCCCGCGCCTCCGGTGAGCGACGAGCATAAGCCGATCACGAGGATATCCACCAACTTGTGCCATCGCGCGCGTGCGACCCGGGGATCGGGCAGTTGTTCGAGACACGCGACAAGGGTTCTGGGCGGGTTGGTATTGAGGGTCTTCTCTTTCATGGTCCTTCTCCTTTCGCGGGCGGTTGCCGAATATATAGATATCTATATCACAGCCGCCATGGGAAAGTCAAGGAAAAAACACGAGGGGGCAAAAAACGGAACCGCGCGGAACAGGAGGGCTTGCGCCGGAAATATAGGCTGCTATATTATTCCCCGCATGGAATCGACCGCGAAAATGAAACGACTGATCGAACGAATGGCAAAGATTGAACGCATGGAGCGCGGCAAGTTATGCCGCATGACCGGGCGTCCGCATTACAACCATCAAACCTGGCGCAACGGACGCAACGAAGTACGGTACGTCCCGGCCAGCGAAGCGGCGCCGCTGCAAAAGGCCATCGAAGGATATCAGTCGTTCATGAAACTCGCCGAACAATATGCTGACGAGGTGATCCGATTGACGCGCCGCGAAGAAAAAACCAGAAAACGTGTCGCCAAACCGCGATCATGAAATTCCGGCATTGAGCACAATTAGATGCGTTCGCCCTGCAACTTTCGGTAATATCTCTTGACTTTTGCGCATGGGTGTTTTATTATGCCTCTTACGGGTGGTATGTGCCGCACGGTTTTGCAAGAGGCTCAAGGAGGATGAATGATGTATTCCATAGCAGGCAAACAGGTGTGGACGGTGTGGGCGCTGGCGGTTGGACTGAGTGTTCTGGCGCCGGGCGCGCCGGCGGCAACCTACAGCGGCGGCGCGGGCACGGAGGCTGACCCGTACCGAATCGGCAACGCGGCAGACTGGACCACCCTGTCCAACACTCCCGCGGACTGGAATAAGCGCTTTCTCCTGATTGCGGACATTGATTTCGCGGGCGCGTCATTGAAGCGTGTAGGCACGGGCGGTTCTCCTTTCAGCGGCGTGTTCGACGGGAACAGCCGCAAGGTGCGCAATGCCGTCATCAACCTGCCGACCAGCGATTATGTCGGCCTGTTCGGGGTTCTGGATATTGGCGGGGCTATCCGCAACCTCGGCGTGGAAAACGTGGCGGTGACGGGCCGCGATTATGTCGGCGGCCTGGTGGGGTGGAACGGCGGCGCCATCACATCGTGTTATGCCACGGGCGCGGTGACGGGCCGCAGTGATG
>DAOUAZ010000002.1:0-13887 GCA_034432975.1 Anaerolineales bacterium
AGGCGAATTTTTTCGCCAGCAACCAGGCGCAGGTGAAAGACCCTGCGCGCTAACTGTATCCATCGTCTGATGTCAAAAAATGATGGGTGAACCTGTGTTGAATAGTTAACTTGCGCAAGGAGCGTACTATGAAAAAGCACCAGAAAACTCTTTATGTTGTACTTGCGATTTTGCTTACCCTGGCAAGCGCATTCACTTTCGTTCAACGACGTTACCTTTTCAATGCCAACGTGACCGCTGATTTTCAAGTCAACTGGATTTGGGGCTCTTATAACCAGGAATATGTTGTCATTGAATATGATTTGGAAGGCTCTCTCGAAACTCCAGATGGGGAGTTGGATGTATGCCCAACTGGTGATGGGAACCTTGTAATTGACGCAGATGGGAAAACCCTCAAAGCAGAAGTTTATACGGTCTGCAGACCTGTGTCGGATGCAAGGTATTCGGTTACCCAGATTTTTTACGGCGGACAGGAAGACAACCATCCCCAAAAGGTAAAGGTCAACATTGGCGGTTTGACATACTTCTCTCCGAAAGAGAGTAAAGAAGTCTATGTGCCTGTCGTTCAGTCTTTTGTTTTTGACCTTCCCGCAAGCCCATCTATAGATGGTATTTTTACCCCAACGGGCAGGGTTCAGGGAGCGCGTGGGGTTGACCTGGCGGTAACAAAGGCCATTTTTACACCTCGCGCGGCCAAAATTGACATCTGCCTGGCGTTGCCAGATAACGGTGATTGGGGTATGGATGCCTACGTTGTTATGGATGGACAAATTACATCAATCGATTATTGGGAGATTCCCAACTTCAGGGAGCCTCAGACATTCAGCACTAATAAAAGATGCTATGCGACTTTTACCTCCAATCTGGCCGATTTCAGGAATCTGCGAGACGGAGGGATATCTTTTGTTATCGATAATTTGCATAGAAATTTACCAGACTGTGTGGACGAAAAGGATTTCCTGATAATCAAAGACGAACTCGAAAAATATGGGGTTGAGTCGAAGCCCGTAGATGCGGCCGGGAGCTACTGTTTTCTGAATGATATCGTGAACCAGGCCCGCCCTGAAGATAACGGTTATTTGGTTGGCTATATCAAAGATGTACTCAAGGATGAAGTCCCTGGTCCTTTTGAAATTGATATCAAGTAAATCCGTTGGCTGCTGACTGGCGGCGCCTGCGCTGCGTTTGGTATAGCGCAGGCGCACGCATGCAAACGTGGCAAGGATTCGACGATGAAAACTGCTTATATTTTTATATTTCAAATTATTCTCTTGACGGCCGCGGCTTCCTTATTTGCTGGCTGTCAAGGGGATACTCCTGCGCTAACGCCTGTCAACACGGCTGCTTTGACTGCTCCATCGGCCACGCCCACTATAGTTATTGCTCCTGTTTTTACCCCAACCCCAGAAAAGAACTATGAAGTTCTTTCTCCAACGTTGATTCGCAAAGATAACATCCTGTTTGAAATTGCGGGCAGGGCGCGTCCAGGATATCTACAGATATTTTTCAAGGCGTCGGCGACAGAATTGCCAGAATCTTACGCGAAGGGCAACTTGGTTGAAAATCTCGTTTTCGAACCTTCCACCGCGCCAACGCTTGTCCTGGAGTTTTCAGGAGGCGGAGGCGGGTTCGGGACCGATGGAAGTTACTTCATTGTCAATCAAGAATTTGGCTATACCGTCGGCACGCCTCTCTATTCGGGCCAAATCCTATTGGTTGTCGTTACCGCAACATTCAATCAATATACTGGTCTCGCCAGCCCGGTAGAATTTCGGCTCGAAATTCCGGTTGAGTAAAAAACACCGCTTTGCTGGAAATTTATGCGGTCTTTGCGCTGTAAACCGTTGTTCATTCCGCAGCCCGGCTTCGACGCTTCCAACTTCCGAGTGGTGGTCGCTTCGCTCGTTCGTTACCCCTACGAAAACGAAGCCTGTGACCCCGCTTACCAGGACCGAGTACAGAAAGCGCTGGATGAACGTGGAACAGGCGTCGAAATCAAAATCGAAAAGGAAACCTGGCGCGTAGAGAGTGCGGAAGGGCAATATTCAGAGAGTGAAGTTTGCCGGGTTGCGATGACTTGCCCCGCGCCTTCCAGCGGGGTTCATCCGCTGTCCAATCCGCTGCCTCACCGCTCCTCGCGCGAGTAAGCCGTCATCAGCGCGGCGGGGGCGCCGATGCGCCGTTTGGCGGCCTGACCCGAACTGAGCCACAAGACCAGGATGGTGAGCAGGAAGGGCAGCATGTTGAGCAGGTTGGGCGAGATTCCCAGCGGCTGCAGGCGGAATTGCAGCACGCGTACGCCGCCGAACAGGCAGGCTCCCAACAGGGCGCGGGGCGGGTCCCAGATGGCGAAGATGGTCAGGGCCACCACAATCCAACCGGCCCCGGCGGTCATGCCTTCGATCCAGGCCGGGGCATAGGAGATGGACAGGTACGAGCCGCCGATACCGGCCATCATCCCGCCAAAGGCAACCGCCGAATAGCGCACGAAGGTCACGTTGACGCCGAGCGCGTCGGCGGCGGATGGATTTTCTCCCACCGAGCGCAGGGTGACGCCAATGCGGGTTTTATACAAAACGAACCATAGCACCGGCACGAGCAGGATGCTGAGGTAAACCATGATGTCGAACTTGAACAGCAGGTCGCCCAGGATGGGCAGGTCGCTCAGGCCGGGAATGTAGATGGGCTGCAAGCGGGCGGTGAGCGGCTGCCCGACGAAGCGTTTGCCAATCATGCCGCTGATTCCCAGCCCCAGCATGGTCAGCGCCAGGCCGGAGACTACCTGGTTGACACGCAGGGTGATGCTGGCAAAGGCATGGATGAGCGCCAGCAGCCCGCCGACGACCGCCGCCGCCAGGATGCCCAGCCCGGCGCTGCCGGTCGTTTGCGCGACCGCAAAGCCGGAGACCGCGCCCATAATCATCATTCCCTCTACGCCGAGATTGAGAACGCCGGAGCGTTCGGCATAGACTTCGCCCAGGGTTCCATAGAGCAGGGGTGTTCCGGCTGGAATGGCAGCGCGCACAGCGGCAAGGATAAATTCCAACATTTCACACCTCCAGGCGAAGTTTATACTGATTGAATAATTCGGAAGCGATGACGAAGAGCAAGATGACGCCGTTGAAAATCTGCACAGTGGCGGCGGGCAGGTTGAGCGCAATCTGGATGGCGTCGCCGCCCACCAGCAGCCCGCCGAGCAGGAAAGCGGTCAGGATGGCGGCCAGCGGATTGAGCCGCGCCAGCCAGGCCACGATGATGGCGGTGAAGCCATAGCCGGGTGAGATGGCCTCCGGCGGGCGCAGGCGGAAGTGAATCCCCGCCACCTCCCCCATCCCGGCCAGCCCGGCCAGGCCGCCGCTGATAATCATCACCAGCAGGGCGATTTTCTGGTAATCCATGCCAGCGTAGCGCGAAGCGTCGGGGTTTTCACCCGTTACGCGGATTTCGTATCCCAGTTTGGTGCGGGTCAGCAGCAGGTAAATCAAGATGGCCAGCAGGATGGCGATGATGAGGGTGGGATAGTGGATGCGCGTGCCGAGCAGGGTTGGAATGTGCGCGGCGGCGGGAAATTCGTCCGTAATTGGGAATCCGCGCGTGTCCGAGCCGCGCCAGGGACCATAGACCAGGAATTTGACGGCTTCGTTGGCAACGTAGACCAACATCAGGCTGGTCAAGACTTCATCGACCCGGAAGCGCGTTTTCAGCACGGCAGGGATGGCCGCCCACAACGCGCCGCCCACGAAACCGCCCAGGAACATGGCCGGCAGCAGCAGGAAGGCTGGCCAGTCGGGGAACAGGCGCGAGACGCCGGTGGCGAAGATGGCCCCGACCAGCAATTGCCCTTCCGCGCCGATGTTGTACATGCGTCCTTTGAAGGCCAGCGTCAGCCCGACCCCGGCCAGGAGGAGCGGGATGGTCTTGGTGATGGTTTCCTGCAAGCCATACGCGCTGCCAAACCCGCCCCGGAAAATGCGCTGGAAGGCTACCAGCGGGTTGACGCCGAGCGCGGCAAAAATGATGGCGATGGTCAGCATGGCGAGCGCCAGGCCTACAAGCAGTGAGGCCGCCGGCAGCCAGCGCGGGGAGGAGAGTCTTTTTTCGAAGCGGATGCGGGGGAGTTTCATGCAGATTCTCCTGCGGAGGTTTCATTACCGGCTGGCTGGCGCAGAGCGCCGGCCATCATCAGGCCGATTTGTTCCAGGCTGGCTTCGCGGGCCGCAAACTGTCCCATAATCTGGCCCTCGAAAATCACTGCCAGGCGGTCGCTCAACGCAAGAGCCTCTTTCAGGTCATCTGAAATGAGCAGGACCGCCGCGCCGCGCGCGCGCTCCTCCAGCAGCAGGTTCCAGATGGTCTCGGTGGCGCCCACGTCCAGGCCGCTGGTGGGCTGCGCGACGATGAGCAGGGAAGGCTTCTCGGAAATCTCCCGCGCCAGCAGGGCGCGCTGGATATTGCCGCCCGAAAGCCGCTTGATGGGGGTGTGGCGGTCAGGGGTCGAGATGGCATATTCCCGGATAAGCCCGTCTGTATACGCGGCAACCGCCTGCCGGTCGAGGAATGGCCCGCTGCCGATGGGCGGGCGGGCGTAGTTTTTTAGAATCATGTTGTCGGCAATGCTCATGCCGGGGATGAGCGCCATCCAGCGCTCGCCCGGCACGAAGCCAATGCCGCGTTCGATACGGGCGCGCGGCGTGGCCTGGGTGATGTCTTCGCCGTTGACCAGGATTCGCCCGCCCGAAACAGGCCGCAGCCCGGTGATGGCTTCCACCAGTTCGCGCTGTCCGTTGCCCGAAACGCCCGCAATCCCGAAAATTTCCCCGGCGCGGACTTCCAGCGACAGGCTGATGACGGCCGGGAGGCCTTTGTCGCTCAGTGCGTTCAGTCCCTCAACCTTGAGTACATCTGCCCCGGCCTCGACCGCTTTTTTGTCCAGGTGGAACAAGACATCGCGCCCGACCATCAACTGGGCCAGTTCGCCCTGGGTTGTTTTGACGGTCTTCAGCGTGGCGATGGATTTGCCTTGCCGCATGACGGTGACGCGGTCGCTGACTTCGACCACTTCTTCGAGTTTGTGGGTGATGAAAATGACGGTCAGCCCTTCGGCGGTCATGCGCCGCAGGACGTGCAGGAGTTCCATGGCTTCGCCCGGCGTGAGCATGGAGGTTGGCTCATCCATAATCAGGATTTTGACGCCGCGATAGAGCGCCTTGAGAATTTCGACGCGCTGCTGTTCTCCCGCCGAGAGTTGCCAGATGCGCGCGTCGGGGTCTACTTTCAACCCATATTTTTCCGCCAGTTCGAGGATACGGGGACGCGCTGTTTTTTCGGGGAAGAAAAACCCCTCCCGCAGCCCGAGGATAACGTTTTCGGTTACGCTGTGGGTTTGCACCAGCCGGAATTGCTGGTGAATCATGCCAACGCCCAGCCGGATGGCGTCCTGCGGCGAGTGAATCGTCACGCGCTGTCCGTTCACCCAGATTTCGCCTTCGTCCGGGTGATAAATCCCATACAGGACGTTCATTAGCGAGGTTTTTCCGGCCCCGTTTTCGCCAAGCAGGGCGTGGATTTCACCCCTGCGAACTTCCAGGTTGGCGCCGTCGTTGGCGGTGACGCCCGGAAAACGTTTGACGATTCCGCGCAGGGCGACGGTGATGTTATTTTCCGGCATAGCGGATGTCATGCCTGCCTCCAAGAGGAAAATTGGATGTTCATTATCAGCAGAAAACGTCCCGAAGGTTCCCGAACCAGCCCGGAATTTCTTGATATAACCTTCGGGACGTTTTTTGTTCTACAAATTGGGTGGGGGCAACCCTGCCTCCCACCCAAAAGAAACGGGGACGCAATTTGCTTACGGATTGGCTTTGCCGATGACGCCTTCGATGAACCAGTCAATCGTATTCAATTCAAAGACCGTCAGGCGCTGTCCGGGCTGGATTTTGAGCGCGCCTTCCTGGTTGTTGATGGGGCCGGTGAAGGGGTCGAACAAGACCGCAGCGTCTTTCATCTGCTCGATGCGCTTGAACACCAGGTCGTACACGCTGATTTCACCCAGCAAAGGGTCGTTCAATTTCCTGGCCTTGAGTTGCGACTCGAAGACGGGGTTAATCGGCTCGCCAAATTTCCCGCCCAGCGCCACCGAAGCGGGACCGCCCAGGTTCGGGTAGCCGCTCAAGAGACCCCAGTAGTCTACCGTTTCAAGGTTCTTGGTGGTATAGATACCCAGGTGAATCTTGGTCAGTACGTCTTCGTACAGCATACCCCAGTCAACCAGTTGACCACTGACCAGGGAGTTGGGGCCAAATTGCGCCATCGGGCTGTAGTGACCGAACGAGTAGACCGGTTGTCCCTTAGCGGTGTATTCTTCGGCGACCTGGACGACGGTGGCGGTGTCTTCGGTGAAGGCCAGCACGTCCACGCCGTTGGCGATGAGGGCTTCCGCCGCTTCACGCGCTTTGGCGGGGTCATACCAGGCGAAAATCCAGTTCACTTCGACGGTGGCTTCGGGATTGGCTTCCCGCACGCCGAGGGTAAAGGCGTTGATGTGGCGCACCAGTTCAGGAATTGGGTGCGCGGCAACGTAACCGACCTTGCCGGATTTGGTCAACGCGCCGGCCATCAGGCCGTTCAGGTAATACAACTGATAGAAGTCGGCCATGATGGTGCCCATGTTGGGGGCGCGCTTGTAACCCGAAATGTGGAAGAAATAGTTATCGGGATATTTCTGCGCGGCGGCCAGGGTGGCATCCATGAAGCCAAAAGAAGTTGTGAAGACAACCTTGCATTTCTCTTCCACCACGAAGCGGTCGATGAAACGCTCCGAATCCGACTCGGGCACCGATTCGGCGTAAGCGGTCTCCAGCCAGTCGTATTTGTCGTCTACGTAGCGGCGGCCAACATCATGGGCGTTCGTCCAGCCGATATCGCCAATCGGGCCGACGTAGATGAAGCAGGCTTTGAGTTTGTCGGCTGCGGCGGCGGGAGCGGCAGGGGCTGCCGGTTGGGCCTGGGTGTTGTTTTCAGACTGGGGGGCGGCTGGTTGGGCAGTGGGCTGCGTTCCACAAGCTGCCAGTATCAGCGCGAAGACCATCATCAACATGGTAAGGCGAAACAGTTTCTTTTGCATTGTGATACTCCTCCGGGATTTGTGATTGTTCAGGAATGTGGAATTTGCATCAACAAATTATCGAACGGTTTGGGCTGCCTCCTTTCTGTCACTGCGCAGGTTCGGGCGCGAATTTGTCAGACAATTTAGATTTGCAATCAGGATACAGAATTTTGCGGGCAGAATCCAATGCCTTTTTTCATCATTTTTACAGTCAAAAGGCATTTTTCAGCCGCCGGGTCATTCTATAACCGGGATTCTCACCGGCAAATTACCCGTTTGGGTGCTCCTGGCGCGCAATGGTCAATCTTGCGTTTGTTAATAGTAGCACAAAACGAAAAGGTGTGGAAAGAATCTTCCACACCTTTTCGAGGCTTCGTTACTTCCCCGTTTCGTGTTCGACAGCTCTTGCCATTTCCATGGCCTTTTGGGGGGCGTTGCCGATGTGATGGGCGTAATCCATCAATTCCCGCACCTGTCGAGGGGATAAAAATTCCAGGATTGCCGGGTCCTTCGAGAGATTTTCGACCAGCGGGTTGGGTTCACCGTTCCGAATGGCTTCCCAGGCGGTCATCGATTGCGCGCGGATGGTTTCGTGCATTTCCTGGCGGCTGGCCCCGGCCTGCACGGCGGCCATCAGGACTCGCTCGGTGGCAGCGAACGGCCCGTAAATATCGAGATTGCGCCGGATGGCCTGGTCGTTGACGCGCACTCCGGTCAGGATTCCTCGCAGGGTTTGGAGCATTTCATCGGCGGCGAGGAAAGATTCGGGCAGGATGGTGCGGCGGTTGGCCGAGTCGTCGAGGGTGCGCTCCAGCAGGCTGTGGGCGGCGTTATCCCAGGCAATGCGCGGCAGCTGGGCCAGGTAGCGACCGAGCGAGTCGATTTTCTCGGCGCGAATCGGGTTGCGCTTGAAGGGCATGGCCGAGGAGCCAACCTGTTTACTGCCAAACGGTTCGCTCAGTTCCCCGATAGGCGGTGACTGTAACAGGCGCAGGTCGAAGGCCATTTTGTAGAGCGATTGGGCCAGCCCGGCCAGCGCCGAAAGTACGTTGTAATCCTGTTTGCGCGGGTAGGTCTGGGTGGCAACCGGGTAGAAGGGCAGGTTCAGTTTTTCGGAGAGTTTCTGCTCGAAAGCCGCCACATTTTCCGCGCCGAGCAGTTCGGCGTAACTGGCCGATGTTCCCACTGCGCCTTTGAAGCCTTTGCCGCGAATATTCTGCCGGATGGCTTTCAGCGTTTGGTAATCCTCCAGCAAATCCTGGGCGTATTGGGCCAGGCGGTAGCCGAGCGTGGACGGTTCGGCGGGCTGGATGTGGGTAAACGCTATCAGCGGGGTATCGGCCTGTTCTACCAGATGCCGATTCAGCGCGCGGAGCAGTTCGCGCAACCCAGCGAGGGTCAGGTCGAGACTTTCGCGCAGCCGCAGGGCATCGGCGTTATCCTCCACGTCCATCGATGTCGCGCCAAAGTGGATGATGCCGCCGCCCATTTGGGCCTGTTCGGCAAAGACGCGCACTTCGGCCATCAGGTCGTGGTGGATTTCGGCCTCGATTTCGAGCGCGCGCGGCAGGTCGATTTCTTCGGCGTGGGCGCGCAGGTCGGCGGCCTGTTCCGGGCGGACGAGGCCATATTCGGCCTGAACCTCGGCCAGCGCGACCCAAATTTTGCGCCACAGCAGGCGTTTGCGCTGTTCGGACCAGGTTTGGCGCATGGCCGGGCTGCCATAACGCCAGGAAAATGGGGATTGGTAGGTGGTGAAGTCGCTCATCGCGGTACATTTTACCATCGGCGCGTGAACCGTCAGAAACGTGTAATTGACTCGCCGATTTGCCGATGGTAAGATGGTTTAACCGATTTGATTTCTGCGTGGAGCCTGGTATGCCAATCGAAGTTCAGTTATTTACAACGGATTATGTCATTCGCGGTCAGATTGAAAACGATGGAGAGCGCCTGACGGATGTCCTGAACCTGAAAAACGAACAGGGCCTGGTTTTGCTCGATGCCCAGGCCGCCAGCCTGCATACATTGGGGAAAGCGCCGCCCATCCGCGTGGCAAAGACGCGCGTCGAAAAAAGCGCTATCACCCTGGCGATTCCCATCCAGCGCGACCTGACGCATAAGAGCATTTTTCGCAAGGCCAACCGGTTGGCCTTTGATGTGGTGGTGCTGGTTCCGCAGTTTCAAATCCAGGGCGTCATCCACCAGACCGAGCGCATGGACCCGCGTAAGGGCTTCACCATGCGGCCTGAAGATTATATTCCGCTGACCGAAGCAGTCCTGACCTTTGCGCCCAATCCGCAACTGGTGATGCGCGTCGATACGGTGGTATTCAACAAAAAGCAGATGTTGATGGTTGCCGAACTGCGCGCCCGCACTGCGTCGCTTAACCCGCCGACCGGCCAGCCTCCGGCGCAGTCTGGCGCATAGGATGGGGATAGATGTCGAAGCGGGGATTGGACTTCCAAAAGCCGTTGATGAATGCCGCCGGGACGCTCGGCTTCGCGCCTGAGTCCCGTTTTCCGTTAAATTGGGGGGAGTTTGGGGCCTTTGTCACCAACCCGTTAAGCCTGCGCCCGCGCCGTCCGGCGGTTGAACCGGCTTTAATCGAACACCCGGGCGGGTTCCTGCTGCACAGCGGGCTGCCTAACCCCGGCTTTTCCCAAACGCTGAAGCAAGTTGCCGCCAAATGGGCGCGCGCCAGCCTGCCGGTCATCGTCCATCTGATGGCCGACCGCCCCGAAGAGACCCAGCGCATGACCCGTCAACTCGAAAACATCGAAAATGTGATGGCAGTGGAATTGGGGTTTGCCCCGCTCCTGGCCGATGCCATCATTCTTCTGGCCGTGGAAATGTCGGCGGGAGAACTGCCGTTGATAGTTAACCTGCCCTGGGAGCAGGTGTTGCGCCTGGGGCCGCAGGTGTTGGCTGCCGGGGCCGAGGCGGTCAGCCTGGCCGCGCCAAGGGGTGCGCTCGCCGCCAATGACGGAAGGCTGGTTTCGGGCCGGTTGTTTGGGCCGGCGTTATTTGCCCAGTCCCTGTTGCTGGTGCGCGAGGCGGCCCGCGTTGGAATTCCGTTGATTGGCGGGGGCGGGGTGTATTCCAAAGAAAACGCCAGTGCGATGCTGGCGGCGGGCGCGCTGGCAGTGCAGGTCGATGCGGTCCTGTGGCGAGGGACGCTTATGTGAACCAGAATGGTTCGCCGCGATTGAACCGCGCGGCATATTCGCGGGAGATATAAGAGACGCGCTGGATGAGGGTTTCCTGCGATTTGATGTCAGAAATCCAAAAAGAAAATGTGGCAATATAACTCGCCAGGAAATATCCTTCCAAGATGCGCTCATATCCCGGCGGGAGCGGGTCAAATAGCATATATTGCTCCAGGAAAATCGGGTGGAGCGCCGTCCGCACATTGGAAAGACAGGTTGCCAGGTCGTAGGCGAAATGCCCAAAAGCGCACATCGAAAAATCGATGAGGCGAATCTGCCCCTCGTGGAACAGGAAATTGCCCCGGTGCAGGTCGCCGTGCAAGAGTCCCCAGGTGTGAGGCGCGCGCAGCAGGCGGCTGGTTTCTTCCCCCAATAATTCAAGCGAAGTTTCGAGCGCTTTGTAGTCAGGATAGGAAATGCGCCCATCCTGTATCGCCGGGCGAAGGGAGATGAGCGCGTTTTGGAAGTAGGCCGCATCTCGTTGGGGACGCGAAAACCCGGCTGGAACCTGCCAGCGCCGGGCGTGCGCGTGAATCCTGCCGGCCAGGATTCCGATTTGCGCGGCGGTCTCTTCGCTTTCCATCTCGCGTGTCAGCAGGCTGCCCTCCTGCCAGGCCAGCAGGGTGGCGTTGACCCCCGACACCTTCGAAACATAGCCCCCTGCTTTGTTCTTGACCGGTGGCGGGACGGGCAAACCCTCCCGGCGCAAGGCCTCCAGCCAGAGCATTTCTGAATTGACGACCTGGCTGTCCAGTCCATCCTTGCCAAAGGACTCTGTGCGCGGGCTGTGCAGTCGCAGCAGGAAAGAGTCATCAGGGCAGTCCACGCGGAAGGTTACGTTTTCGCTGTGTTGCAGGAACGTCACCAGCGTGGGTTTTATCTCATAGTGTTTGAGCGCCTCGTAGGCGGTTTCCAAGCGTCGGTTGGCGGAAGTCGGCATGTTTCGATTTTACCCGTGTCTGCCTACCGTTTGCTGTTCATTTCGTGACAGGATGCGTGCTGCCGGTTTGGTCAGCCGGCGTTACCGCTCCAGCCAGATAGTCACCGGGCCGTCGTTGTGGATTTCGACCACCATTTCGGCTCCGAAGATGCCCTCCCCTGTCGGGATGCCCTGCGCGCGCAACAGAGCCGCGAAACGCTCCACCAGCGGGCGGGCCAGGTCGGGCAGGGCGGCGTTGGTGAACGAGGGGCGGCGTCCCTTTTGGATATCGGCATACAGCGTGAACTGGCTGGCGACAATTGCCTCCCCGCCCACCTCCTTGACAGAAAGATTCATCTTCCCTTCCGCATCCTCGAAAATCCGCAGGTTGGCAATTTTGTCGGCCAGCCAGGCGGCCTGTTCTTCGGTATCGTGATGACCCACCCCAAGCAGAATCACAAGTCCCAGGCCAATTTCAGCAGTAGCCTGGCCTTGCACGCTCACTTTTCCATATTTGACTCGTTGCACCAGGACGCGCATGGAGTCCTCCGTAACGCGTGATGTGTAACCCGTTTACGAATTACGCATCATCTACGCTTGCACATTGTTCCGCTTTATTGCTCTATTGCTTTGTTTTTATTGCTCTATTGCTTTGTTGCTGTTTTGCTTGCTCTCTTGTTTCTTTGCGGATTTTCCCATTTGCTCACTTGGGCAATTGAATCGCCTCGCGCACGGCCACCATCGTCTCTTCGGCGATTGCGCGGGCGCGTTTGCCGCCGTCGCGCAGCACATCCCAGACGGTATCGGGATTCTTGCCAATTTCGGCGCGTTTTTCTCGGAACGGTTCCAGGTGTTTGTTCAGGTTCTCGGCGAATCGTTTTTTGCAGTCTACGCAGCCGATGCCTGCCCGGCGGCATTCTACGTTAACCATCTCTACTTCTTCTGCTGGGGAAAAGACTTTGTGCATCGAGAACACGTTGCAGACCTCGGGATTGCCCGGGTCGGCGCGCATCTTGCGCTGCGGGTCGGTCACCATTTGCAAGACGCGCTGGCGGGTTTCATCGGGGGTGGAGGCCAGTTCGATGTGGTTGTTCAGGCTCTTGCCCATTTTCTGCTGACCGTCGATTCCCAACACTTTGGGAATCTCGGTATTTTTCATCTGCGGCTCTTTGAGAACGGGCGCGCCATAGCGGTAGTTGAAGGAGCGCACGGTCTCGCGCGCAAACTCCAGGTGTGGGGCCTGGTCCACGCCGACCGGTACGACATCCGAGCGATACAGCACAATGTCGGCGGTCATCAAGACGGGATACCCAACCAGGCCATAGTTCACATTATCCGGGTTCTCGCGGATTTTCTCTTTGAAGGTAGGGAGGTCGGTCAGTTTGCCAAGCGGCGTAACCATCGAAAGGTAGGTGTGCAGTTCCATTACCTGCGGAACATGGCTCTGGACGAAGACAATCGACTCCTCCGGGCGGATTCCGGCAGCCAGCCAGTCGAGCGTCATATCGTAGGTGTTATTGACCAGTTCCCTGGTCGTCTCTACAGTGGTCAGCGCGTGAACGTCTACGATGCAGTAAACGCAGTCATATTCGTCCTGGAGCGCGACATAATTTTTCATCGCTCCCAGGTAATTCCCAAGATGCTGCCGCCCGGTGGGGCGGGCGCCCGAAAAAACACGGCCTTTCTTTGCCATTTTGCCTCACGAATGTAAGAATTTGTCGACCAACCCGGCCACTTCGCCTGCTTCGGCGTGCCGCCGGGTCTGGAGTTTCGAATAAATCAACTTGTCATTGACAACGACTTCAAATTTACCCCCATCAGAAGGGATAAGGGTCAGGGATTCGATTTCCGGTTCGTAATTTTTTAGCAGTTCACCTGCCAGGCTCACGGCCCGGTCTGTATAATGTCAAACTGCGCAGTATGTCACCTCGATATTCAGCATTTTTGTACCTCCTGGGTGAGATTGCGCGAATTATAACATGCCGGGCTTGACGCTTCCCTCAAATCCTGATAGACTCTGCGTCCGTTTGGGTTGGGTCCCAGCCTGATTTTGCTGAATGAGCAAAGCCCAGGCTTGGAAATTCCATCCAAAATCCCTTGTTGCAGCGGGTAGCCTTTGGTATAATTGCCCCGCTTAACGCGGGGCAGCCTACGCCGACGTAGCTCAATCGGCAGAGCACCCGCCTTGTAAGCGGGCGGTTATGGGTTCGATTCCCATCGTCGGCTCCTTTGTTGGTTGGCGTTCGGGGTCATGCGTGACCCCGAACTCGAGCCAGCAACGGCTCGAACAATTGAATCGTGGGCAGTTACCCAAGTGGCCAAAGGGGGCTGACTGTAAATCAGCTGGCAGACGCCTTCGGAGGTTCGAATCCTTCACTGCCCACCTTCCCGGTTTGTCCGGGCAGCACGATACGCCCTCATAGCTCAGTCGGTAGAGCACAGTCTTGGTAAGACTGGGGTCATGGGTTCAAATCCCATTGAGGGCTCAGTTGCTGAATATGCACTCTGTTCATTTTTTTGTCAAGGAGAGTGAAACATGGCGAAGCAGAAATTTGACCGCAGCAAACCGCACCTGAACGTGGGGACGATGGGTCACATCGACCACGGCAAGACGACGCTGACGGCGGCCATTACGAAAGTGGCGGCGATGATGGGTC
>DAOUAZ010000003.1:0-22030 GCA_034432975.1 Anaerolineales bacterium
ACGACCGAGCGATTATGAGCCGCTTGCTCTGCCACTGAGCTACCTCGCCATGAGCGGGTAGTATGTTACTATGCGTCCTTTTTTTTGTCAATTGGGAATTTGACCGGTTGCATCAATCGGGCAAACTGGGTGAGTTTTTTCGCAAAACTGTGGTTAAATCAAACCGGGCAGCCATGAAAACAAATCATGGTCTACACACCCGGAAAGGATGCCGCGTTGGCAAAGACAAATTACAAATACGAGAAACGTCAGAAGGAAATCGCAAAGAAGAAAAAGAAAGAGCAAAAGTTGCAGGAGAAGATGGTCAGCAGTCCAAGGCGGAAGAGAACGTGGAGCAATCGGTTAACGAATCAGCGCAGGAACAGTAAGCCAGATGGCGCGCTTCGACAGCATGGGTATCTTCCCCAGTCGAGATGGCACCCCAATCGCAACGGCGGAATTCTGTAGATGGATTCCGCCGTTGACGTTCCCCGTTAAGGGTTATGCGTGCGCGTTCCTGGTTAAAAACCAAACCTTTGGATAACTTTGTAAACCATCCTATCGCGTATCGCGCAAGGCCGCGTGATTTCTATGTTAAAATTCGAGCAAGAAAATAATCCACATTCCTGGCGAAACCGTGAAAAATAAGCAATTTCTTTCCCAATCTGTCCTCTCCAAACTTCAGACCATCCACAACCAGCTGAATAACGTTTCCAATCCTGTGGGAAACGTCTCACCGTTTGCCGCCTCTTTGAAGGATTTCCTGGAGAAGTTTGGGCAGGATGTCGAACTGAACCCCGGCGAGGTCTTGTTCTTACAGGATGAATCGGGAGAGAACCTGTACTGGATAGACTCGGGCATCCTTGCGATTGTGCAGGGCAAACTGCGCAGTCCGCAACTTCTCACCTTCCGGCGTCCGGGCCATGTCGTGGGGGAGATTGCCCTGCTCGAAAACGTGCTGCGCACCGCTACCGTGGTTGCCGTCACCAGCGCCCGCCTGAAATGCCTTAATAAGGAAAAATTCCACGAGATGCTTGCCAATGTCCCCGAAGTAGGGATCGAACTGATGCGCCTGCTCTCGGAGCGCGTGCGCGAGGTCAAACCGATGGAATACGGCCCTGGTATGTATGACCACCTGACCGGCGCTTACTCGCGCCAGGCGCTCGACCTGCGCTTGCAGGAAGAAATCGAACGCGCCCAGCGCTATGATTATAAATTCGCGCTGGTTTTTATCGACCTGGATAAATTCAAGGACATCAACGACACATATGGCCATGCTTGCGGGGATGACGTGCTGATTTCGTTTGTGCGCCGCATTGTGGCCGACCTGCGCACCACCGATTTGTTGTTTCGCTATGGTGGGGATGAGTTCATCCTGATGCTGCCCGGAATCGACCTGGCGCGCGGGCCGGTGCTGGTGCAGCGCCTGGCTGACCTGGTCTGCATGACGCCCATCTCGACCAATCCGCTCGTGTTCCTTTCTTTTAGTTCTGGTATTGCCTGCTATCCAGACGATGGCGAAACGCCCGAAGCGCTGCTGGCCGCTGCCGACCGGCGCCTGTATCACAGAAAAGGCACCACCGGCAGGCTGGGGAGCGGGGTACGCTAAACCCATCTCTATACGTAATCAATTTGGGGCGGCTTTTTCCTGTACTGGGCCAGGTCAGGGATGGCCGCCCCAACGTTTTGATACAATACTTGCATGAATCAACCCCGTTCTTTCCGCGCCGAAGCCGTTGTCCTCCGTCATTCTGACTGGGGCGAGGCTGACCGCCTGCTGACCCTGTTTACGCGCGAGCATGGCAAACTGCGCGCGGTTGCCAAAGGCGCGCGCAAAGTGCTCTCGCGCAAGGCCGGACACCTGGAGCCGTTCACGCGCGTCACCATCCAACTGGCGCGCGGGCGGGAAATGCCGATTGTGGCGCAGGTCGAGACGCTGGATGCCTACCTGCCCCTGCGCGAGGATTTGGTGAAGGTGGGCTATGCCTCGTATGTACTGGAACTCATCGACCGTTTTACGTACGATGAAGAGGGCAACAACCCGGTCATTTTCCGCGTGCTGACCGAGACGCTGGCGCGGATTGCAGCCGAACCGGATGGCTGGCTGGCGGTGCGCTATTATGAGATGCGCCTGCTCGACTTTTTAGGATTCCGCCCGAAGTTGTTCGAATGCGCCAACTGCGGCAGGGTGATTGAACCGCTCGACCAGTATTTCTCGCCCTCGGCGGGCGGGGTCATTTGCCCGAAGTGTGGGATGGGGCTGCCGGGGCTGTGGTCTATCAGCGTGGAGGCGATCAAGTACCTGCGGCACTTCCAGCGCAGCAACTATGCCGAGGCGGCCAGGGCGCGTCCGAATGCCGAGAGTCAGAAGCAGGTGGAGGCGGTGATGCAGGGGTATTTTACTTACCTGCTGGAACGGGAACTGAACACGCCGGGGTTTTTGAAACGGGTGAAAGAATCCACCAATCTACGCTAATCCTCGCCAATCTTAAGGAATTCGCGCAGATTAGCAAGGATTGGCGGATAATTACCCGGGAAAACCGCCCGCGTAACGGCAGGCAGGATTCCGCCAGGGGATGTATCGCGCGGAAAAAGTTATCAGCCTGTAATCGTAACTGCCTACCCACCCTCACCCCGCTGCGCGGGGCTTCCCCCGGCCCCTCTCCCGGTGGGAGAGGGGAGAAAACAGGGACGATTTTGTCGCTTTCAGCAAGAAAATCCGTTTCGTAGGTCCGATTCCCTCTCCCTTTGGGAGAGGGTTAGGGTGAGGGTAGGTAGTTACCTTTCATCTTTCTGCTGAGAAGATGAAAGAGGAAAGATGTTTTAACCCTGCCACATCATCCCTTCTCCCGAAAAATCAATAAAATCCTACCTTAATACCCATTATTCGTGAATGCACACAGGCAGGCTTTTAGGCTGGAATTTGGTCACTTTGTCTATGGCTGGCGTCCAATATATAGGCGGTTTTGTCATTTTTGAAGAAAAACGCCATAATTTGGGTTTTCCGATTCGATATCAGCGAATAAACCGTTAATAGGTGACAATTTTCATTACATTTGTCACTCATCCTTTTGGCGGGTTTTGGCTACTATTACATCTGTGCTTTTTGTGACCAACATCCGCTTCTCCGCTTCATCCGTTGTCAAAATCCGTTGTCTACCATGCACGAACTTGCCGTAACCGAATCCATCCTCGAAATCGCCATCCGCCACGCCAAAGCCCAAAACGCCCGGCGGATTACCGAACTGTTCATCGTTGTCGGTGAATGGTCCTCCACCGTCGATGACTCTGTCCAGTTCTACTGGGACATGATTAGCGAAAACACCATTGCCCAGGGCGCGAAACTGCACTTTAAGCGCATCCCGACCGAATTGCTCTGCCGGCAATGCGGCCACGCCTACCATCCCGATTCGCGCAACCTGCTTTGTCCGCAATGCCAGAGCAAGCACATCAAAGTTCTCAAAGGCGAGGAGTTCTATCTCGAAGCCATCGAGGTCGAAGCGGAGCAAAACGAGATGGCCGAATCGCCCGGCGTATCGAAGCCTGGATAAATCGAAATTCGGAATTCGTGATGAGTAAACCGCTACCCTGCCAAAAGCAAAATCTCCGCTGCCGGAAAATCAGGCCGGCTGTTCGCAAGCGTGTTGAGTTATCGCCGCGCCAGCCTGAACCCATCCCTGTCCGCAAAACCCCCTTCGTCCTTGCACTTTTTCCTCTTTCATCTCCCTTTTCCACAACCTGACTCACCAATCACAACCTGACTCACCAATCACTCATCACTTGTCACTCCTCACTCGTCACTGAAATCCAAAATCCAAAATCTGAAATCTGAAATCTGAACCCCCATGTCCCAAAGAATTCCCGTTGTCGAAAAAATCCTCTCCGCCAATGACCGTTTGGCCCTCGAAAACCGCGCAAAATTCGAGGCGGCGGGTGTCTTCACCCTCAACTTCATGGCCTCGCCCGGCGCAGGCAAGACCTCGCTCATCGAGCAGACCGTCAG
This sequence comes from Anaerolineales bacterium, assembly GCA_034432975.1. Lineage (GTDB taxonomy): Bacteria > Chloroflexota > Anaerolineae > Anaerolineales > Villigracilaceae > UBA5195. The sequence continues at coordinate 3,983 of DAOUAZ010000003.1, forward strand.
CGCCCTCAAAGATAAACTGCGCATCGGCATGATTAACGGCGACATTGCCACCAGTTTCGACGCCGACCGTGCCGCCGCTGCCGGGGCCGCCGCCGTCCAAATCAACACCGGCGGCGACTGTCACCTCGACGCCGTCATGCTCCAGTCGGCCATCCCGCAACTCGACCTCGCCAGCCTCGACCTGGTCATCGTCGAAAACGTCGGCAACCTGGTCTGCCCGGCAGATTTCAAACTCGGCACCCACCAAAACGTGCTGGTCGCCTCCATCCCCGAAGGCGACGACAAGCCCTATAAATACCCCGGCATGTATCGCGGCGTCGAGGCAGTCGTCATCAACAAAATCGACCTGCTGCCCTACGTCCCCTTCCGCATGGACTTTTTCAAGGAAGGCATCGAAGCCCTCAACCCCGGCGTCGTCCAATTCGAGCTCTCCTGCCGCACCGGCGAGGGCTTGCAACCCTGGCTCGACTGGCTCGTTTCCCAGGTATCAGGTGTCAAGTAACACCTCGCGCCTGACACGTGACACCTCGCACATGACACCTCGCGCATGAAACAAGGTCTCTCCATCCACATCACCGGCATCGTGCAAGGGGTCGGCTTCCGGCCCTTTGTCTATAATCTCGCCCGGCGCCACCATCTCACCGGCTGGGTGCGCAATACGTCCGCCGGGGTCGATATTGAAGTGGATGGGGAAAATGTCGAACTCCGGGATTTCGTCGAACATCTCAAAGCGGAACTCCCGCCCCTGGCGCGTCTCGACTCTATCCGCGTGAGCGAGCGCCCCGCATCCGGCTTCGAGCAATTCGAGATTCTCCACTCTGAAGCGGTGGAGGGCGCCTTCCAGCCCATCTCGCCCGATGTCTCGATTTGCCCCGACTGCCTGCGCGAGATGAACGACCCGCATGACCGCCGCTACCGTTACCCCTTCATCAACTGCACCAACTGCGGCCCGCGCTTCACCATCATCCAGGACATCCCCTACGACCGGCCCAAAACCACCATGGCGTCCTTCGAGATGTGCGAGCAATGCCGCGCCGAATACGAGTACCCAACCAACCGCCGCTTCCACGCCCAGCCGGTGGCCTGCCCCCAATGCGGCCCCAAAATCTGGCTGGAGGAATTCCCGGCTGCCAAAAATGGGAAACGTACCGTGCTGATTAATGTTAGCGAGGACGGCCTCCAGCGCGCCCGCCGCCGCCTGGTGGAGGGCAAAATCCTGGCCGTCAAAGGGCTGGGCGGTTTCCACCTGGCCTGCGACGCCACCAACCCGGCCGCCGTCGCCGAACTGCGCCGCCGCAAATTGCGCGTCGACAAACCCTTCGCCGTCATGATGGTCGATTTCCCGACCGTCAAACGCCATTGCCATGTCAGTGAGGCCGAGCGCGCCCTGCTCCAGTCGCCGGAGCGTCCCATCGTCCTGCTGCGCCGCCGCTCCACCTCCAAAATCGCCCGCGATGTGGCCCCCGGACAGCGCACCATCGGCGTTATGCTGCCCTACACCCCCCTGCATTATCTCCTGCTCCAGCGCGCCAAAGACTTCCCCGAAGCGTTGGTGATGACCAGCGGCAACCTGTCCGAGGAACCCATCTGCGCCGACAACGTCGAAGCCCGCACCCGCCTGGCCGACCTGGCCGACGCCTTTCTCATGCACGACCGCGATATTCACATGCGGACGGATGATTCGGTGGTAAGAGTCATCAGTCATCAGTCATCAGTACCAGACACGAACAAGGCACTGATTACTGATTACTTATCACTGAACACTTATCCCCTCCGCCGTTCGCGCGGCTACTCGCCCTTTCCCGTCCACCTGCCCTGGCAGGTTCCGCCCCTGCTGGCAACCGGCGCGGAACTCAAGAACACGTTTTGCATTACCAACGGCAGGTACGCTTTCCTGAGTCACCACATCGGCGACCTGGAGAATTATGAAACGCTCCAGTCTTTCGAGCAGGGCATCAGCCACTTCGAGAAATTGTTCCGCGTCAAACCGGCTGCCATCGCCTGTGACCTGCATCCCAATTACCTGGCGACCCGCTACGCCCTCGAACGCGCCGAGCGCGAGAACCTGCCAATCTTCAACATTCAACATCATCACGCCCATATCGCCGCTGTGATGGCTGAACACGGGCTGGACGGTTCGCATCCGGTCATCGGCGTTTCCTTCGACGGAACCGGCTACGGCGCGGATGGCAGCATCTGGGGCGGGGAATTCCTGATTGCGGATTATGCCCGCTTCGAGCGCGCCGCGCATCTCGAATATTTCCCGCTCCCTGGCGGCGACGCGGCCACCCGGCGGCCTTCCCGTACCGCCCTCGGTCTGCTCCACGCCCTGGGCATCGACTGGGACGACGCCCTCCCGACCCACGCCGATTTGTGCTATGATGACCGCACTGCCATCCGGGCGCAGTTACAGCACAACTTGAATTCCCCGCTCACCTCGAGCATGGGACGCCTGTTCGACGCCGCCGCTGCTTTAGCGGGAGTCCGCCAGCAGGTCAATTACGAGGCCCAGGCCGCCATCGAGTTCGAGGCCCTGGCCGACCCGGAGGAGACGGGGCAGTATCCGTTCAGTTATCAGTCATCAGCTATCAGCGCGAAGCCAGCGATTGAACAATTGATAGCCGATGTGCTGGCGGGCGTTCCCGTTTCAAAAATCTCCGCCCGTTTCCACAATGGCCTGGCCGAAATGGTCAAAACCACCTGCCTGCGCCTGAGCGACCAGTATGATATTGCGGAAGCGGCCCTTTCGGGCGGAGTCTGGCAAAATATGTTCCTGTTGCGCAAAACCCTGGCCCTGCTCGAACGAGAAGGTTTCACCGTTTATATTCATTCCCAAGTCCCCGCCAACGACGGCGGCCTCTCCCTCGGCCAGGCCGCCATTGCGGGATACCAATTGAACGCCCAATCTTAACCGTTCAACATTCACCGTCAATCACGAATACCGAATAACAAATAACGAATTACGAGGTTACTATGTGTTTAGGCGTACCCGGAAAAATTACCGAAATTTATGAAAAAGACGGCCTGCAAATGGCAAAAGTCGATTTTGGCGCGGGCGTGCTGCGCGAATGCTGCCTGGCATACATCCCCGAAGCCAAAGCCGGCGACTGGACGGTCATCCACGTCGGTTTCGCGCTCAACCTGCTCAGCGAACAGGAAGCCCTCGAAACCCTGGCCCTTTTACAGGAAATCATCGACCTGGGCGAGGAGTTGGGGCCGGATGTGGGCAGTGATTCAGTAATCAGTAATCAGTGAGCAGTGAGCAGTGAGCAGTAATCAGTGAGCAGTATTCCGAATAACGAATAACGAGTATCGAATCCCATGACATCTTTCGACTTCACCAACTCCTTCCGCGACGCCGGCCTGGCGCGCGGCGTAATGGACGAAATCCGCCGCGCCGTCACCCGTCCCTGGGTGCTGATGGAAATCTGCGGCGGGCAGACCCACTCGATTGTGCGGCACGGCCTCGACCAGTTGCTGCCCCCCGAAATCGAACTGGTGCACGGCCCTGGCTGCCCGGTCTGCGTTACCCCGCTCGAACAAATCGACCGCGCCCTGGCGATTGCCTCCCGCCCCGAAGTGATTTTCACCTCCTACGGCGACATGCTGCGCGTCCCCGGCTCGAACCTGGATTTGTTCTCCATCCGCGCGCGCGGCGGCGATGTGCGCGTGGTCTATTCGCCGCTCGACGCCCTCAAAATTGCCCGCGAAAACCCTGAAAAACAGGTCGTGTTCTTTGCGATTGGCTTCGAGACCACCGCCCCGCCCAACGTAATGGCCGTCCAGCAAGCCAAAGCCCTCGGCTTGAAAAATTTCTCGGTGCTGGTTTCGCATGTCCGCGTGCCGCCGGCCATTCACGCCATTTTGGGGTCGCCCTCCAACCGCGTGCAGGGATTTTTGCTGGCCGGTCATGTCTGTTCGATTATGGGCTACTGGGAATACCCGCCGCTGGCCGAAAAATACCGCGTGCCGATGGTGGTGACCGGCTTCGAGCCGCTCGACCTGGCGAACGGCATCCTCGAAACGGTCAGGCTGCTCGAAGCGGGCAAGGCCGAAGTGGCGAACGGCTACTCGCGGCTGGTTACGCTCGAGGGCAACCGGTCCGCCCAAACGATGATTTCCCAGGTTTTCATGGAATGTGACCGCGCCTGGCGCGGCATCGGCGTCATCCCGATGAGCGGCTGGCGGCTGCGCCCGGAATACGCCGCCTTCGACGCCGAACAGCGCTTCGACGTGGCCGAAATTACCCCCAAAGAATCCCCGCTCTGCATTGCCGGTCAAATCATGCAGGGACTCAAAAAGCCGCATGACTGTCCCGCCTTTGGCGCGCTCTGCGCGCCCGAACACCCCCTCGGCGCGACGATGGTCTCCTCCGAAGGCGCTTGCGCGGCGTATTACAAATATGGGCGATAATTTGTTATTCGTTATTCGTAATTCGATACTCGATATTCGGTGAAATCGACACCGAGTATCGAATATCAAGTATCGAATATCAAGTATCGATTACCGACCTCATGGTGATTTATGACAGACTCCCTCGACCTCACCGGCGCAGTTTGCCCGGTTCCCCTCGCCCACAACGAACAAATCGTGCTCGGGCATGGCTCTGGCGGCAAAATGGCGGCGGATTTAATCGCCAAAACCTTCCTGCCCGCCTTCGACAACCCCGCTCTTCGCGCCGGGGATGATGGGGCGGTGGTAAATGTCCCAGCCGGGCGAATCGTGCTCAGCACCGATTCGCATGTTGTTTTTCCGCTCTTTTTCCCCGGCGGCGATATTGGTCACCTGGCTGTGTGCGGCACGGTCAACGATGTAGCCGTGATGGGCGCGGCTCCGCTCTACCTGACGGTCGGATTCATCCTCGAGGAAGGCCTGCCGCTCGACACCCTTCGGCGTGTAGTCAGTTCGATGAAACGGGCGGCGGCGGAAGCGGGCGTCCAAATCGTCAGCGGGGATACCAAAGTCGTGCAGCGCGGCAAAGGAGACGGCTTGTACATCTCCACGACCGGGGTCGGAATCCTGCCCGAGGGCCGAATCGTCGGCGGGGCGCAGGCAAAGCCGGGGGATGTCGTCCTGCTGAGCGGCCCAATGGGCGACCATGGGATTGCGGTGCTGGCCGCGCGCGGCGAACTGGGCTTCGAGACCGACATCCAGAGCGACTGCGCGCCGCTGAATGGCCTGGTTGCCGGCCTGCTGGCGGCCTGTCCCGATGTCCATGTGCTGCGCGACCCGACGCGCGGCGGCGTGGCGACCACGCTGAACGAAATTGCCCGACAATCGGGCGTCTGCATCACGCTGTTCGAGAAAACGCTGCCGGCGCGCCCGGCGGTGGCGGCGGTCTGTGAAATGCTCGGCTTCGACCCGCTCTACGTTGCCAATGAGGGTAAAGTGCTGGTCATCCTGCCGCGCGAGAGCGCCGACCGGGCGCTGGCCGCGCTGAGAGCCTCGAAATACGGCGCGGAAGCGGTGCTGATTGGCGAAGTGAGCGAGTCGCCGCAAGGCCGGGTGCTGATGAAAACCGCCATCGGCGCGACCCGCGTGGTCGATATGCTGGCCGGGGAAATGCTGCCGAGGATTTGTTAGTTCCAGAATAGTGAAGATACAAAAGACGCCTATCACAGGCGTCTTGGTGCATGTTTTCGCCCGCTTCGCCGGGGGCTGCCCCTTCGGGACGCTTCGCAGAGCCCTCCGGCTATGAACAGCGTCGGAAAGTCCCCAACAAGGGGATAAATCCGACTTTTACGCCATCCATCACGTTGATTTTAGGCGGATAAAGCCCTGTTTACAGGGCGCTGCCACGCAGCCGGGGGATTTACGTGTGCCACGCAGTGGTATTCCCCGGCGGGGCCGGATGGGTGAGCAGTTACAATTCCGCAATGATTTATTCCGCGCCTGGGGGATAGGGCATCAGGATGACAATGACGGCTTGCTGATTTTGGTCTGTTGGTATGGCGGCGATGCAAACCTGCGCAGCCTTGAACAGGAGACAGGCTATGGCTTGGAAGGCGTTTTGCCAGATGTACTGACGGCGCGTGTTGCAAAAGAAAGCTTTGTCCCTGAATTTGGTCAACTTCAAAAGTCGACGTAAAGAAGAGACGGCCACGTTTAGGCGGCCGTCTCTTCTTGGTGGAAAATCTTTCTTAATCCACGAGCGCGGCGTACGCCACGCTCGTTCGGAAAGTGTGGGCGCGAAGGGACTCGAACCCCTGACCTCATGTGTGTGATACATGCGCTCTAACCAACTGAGCTACGCGCCCGTAGCGGTTGGGGATTATAGCCCAGCCCGGCGGGTTTGACAAGGACTTTGCCCGGCCTGAAATCCGGGCAGCCGTTGGGAAAATTGACCGGCGACGAAAGAGTCAATCTAAATCCAAGACTTTTTTGATACAATCGCGGCATGATTGCAACCCTGCGCGGTGAAATCACCCAAATCGAAGAAGCCGCCCTGGTCGTCGAAGTCGGCGGCGTGGGGATGCGGGTCTTTGCTCCCAAGCCGCTGCTCACCCGCTTCCAGGTCGGCGAGGTGGTGCTGATTCATACCCATCTTGTCGTCCGCGAAAACGACCTGTCGCTGTATGGATTCGAGACGATTGCTGACCGCCAACTCTTCCAGACCCTGCTCGGCGTGGACGGGGTTGGCCCCAAAATGGCGCTCTCCGTTCTTTCTACCCTGAACCTGGATACCGTGCAGCGGGCTGTCTTCAGCGAAGAAGCAGATTTATTGAGCCGCGTCCCCGGCGTAGGCAAGAAAACCGCCCAGAAGATGCTGCTGTATCTCAAAGACCGGCTCAAACCCGCCAGCGGGCTGGAAAAGATTGCCGCCATGTCCGATACCGATTCGGAAGTGCTGGCCGCCCTGACCGCGCTTGGTTACTCGGTCATCGAGGCCCAGTCGGCGCTGCAATCCCTCCCCAAAGATGCCCCCGATAACGTGGAAGAAAAACTGCGCCTGGCGTTGGGGTATTTCCAATGAGCCGTCATCAGTAAACAGTGAGTGGTTTGACATGCGGAAGATTGCTTCCGCTTTTTTGCATGGAGAAATGATGCGCGTTGGAGTGCTCTGCTTCACATTGCGGCAGAAGCGGTTGAAATTGTAAATGACTGGCAGGCCGGAGATGCGCCTGTTTTTGGAGGAGAACATGCTGGATAATAAAATCGCTTTTATCGGTTCCGGGGCAATGGGCGAGGCCATGATTGCCGGGTTATTGCGAAAAGGATTGGCTCATTCCGACAATCTGTTTACGGCAGATGTCCATGCCGGGCGGGTGGAAGACCTGCGCGAGCGATATGGGACGCGGCCTTTTACCGATAACCGTCTCGCCGTTGCAGATGCTGACCTGGTGGTGCTTTCGGTCAAGCCGCAGCGCCTGACCGAGGTGCTGAAAGCCCTGCGCGGCGCGCTCGCTCCTCATGCGCTGGTGCTTTCGATTGTAGCCGGGGCAAAAATCGCCAAAATCAGCAATGGCCTGGGGCATGAGGCAGTCGTGCGTTCCATGCCCAATACGCCCGCCCAAATTGGGCAGGGGATTACGGTTTGGATGCCCTCTCCGGCGGTGAGCGAAGCCCAAAAGGAACTGGCGCGCGCGGTTATCGGCGCTTTGGGCCAACAAGTCGAGGTGGATGATGAGAATTATCTCGATATGGCGACCGCCCTCTCCGGCACAGGCCCGGCCTATATCTTCCTGTTCATGGAAGCGATGATTGATGCCGGGGTTCACATGGGCTTTTCGCGCCAGGTATCGGAGCAATTGGTGGTCGAGACGCTCAAAGGCTCGGTGGCCTATTTCGAGTCGCGCAACCAGAGAGACCAGGTGCATGTTGCCACGCTGCGTAATCAAGTCACCTCCCCCGGCGGGACGACTGCCCAGGCATTGTACTATCTCGAAAAAGCCGGTTTCCGCACGGCGGTTTCGCGCGCTATCTGGGCCGCCTACGAGCGCTCAATTGAGTTGGGAAAAGAGAAAACCGTCCACATTCCCGAAACCAATTCGGGCGGGGGCGGGGGATAGCATCACATAGATTTTTATCATGTGCTGCGATTATCAAAATCAAATTCAGGAGAAAAATAATGCCTCGTCATCGGCATCGTTCGTCGAAATCCAATTTCCCCGTTTCCGGGCCGGCTTCTAGTGCCGCGTCTGTTCCCCCGCCCTTCCCTCTGCGCCCAGAATCCGGGCAGCCTTTCGACATGGGCGAAGTTTTCCGTCTTTTGGAAGAGGAAGGCACTGATGCGGCGCTCGAAATGCTCGATTCCGCGCCGAAATGGATGCAAAAAAGTGACGAATTCAGACTGATGCGGGTCTCTGTCCTGATGCAGGCCGGCGACCTCGAGCAAGCCGGCGAACTCCTGCGCGAGATGGAGCGCAAGAACCCACGTTTCCTGCCGCTCTACCTGCCGCTTTCGATTTGGTATATGATGCAAAACTGGCCTGCCCATGCCTTGAAAGCAGCGCGTAAAGCCCAGTCCGCCAAATTCGATGAAGAAGCCAGCGAGCAGGCGCAGGATATTATCGAAACCGCAGGCGAACGGTTGGATGGGTTGGCGGCAAGGCTAAATATTTCGCGCGAAAAGGCCGAACAGGCCAGTTGGCATAACGAACAGGCGCAGTTGGCCGTTTTGGAGAATCGTTTGAGCGAATCAGAACGCGCCAGCCGGGAAGCCCTCAAAATTGCCCCGCGCTGGGTTTCGCCGCGCAACAATTACGCCCATGCGCTCTACAGGCTGGGGAAAATTCTCGAAGCAATTGCCCAGGCTGAAGCGGTTTTATCCGATGAGCCGGATAACATCCACGCCCTGAACAATTTGGCCCTCTTCCACACGGGGCTGGGACGGCCCGAACAGGCCGCTGCAGTGGCCAGCCGGTTGTTCGAACTGGCCGCAGGCTATTCTGATGATTCGGATGAAATGGATATTGTTCTCTCGGCCCTGTCGCTGGTCGAGGACGCCGAATATCTCTGGCAACTAGCTCGGCGTTATCGCCGAAAGCCGACCAGCCACCTCAGCTCTCGTTCCTGGCATATTTTGGGGGTGGCGGCCATCCGTAAGGGAGAGTTCAAAGAAGCGAAAACCCTGCTTTTGAAAGCCAGCGAAGATGGAAATATGCTCTCGTTCGAATTATTGGAGCGACTTAACGAAACGATGCACAGGAAGCAGACCCGCCTGACCTGGCCGCCCGTGTACCCCGGCCTCGAACTGATGGTGCCTGGCCGTGTACTGAACGAATGGGATCAGATTGTTGAAAGTATCGAGGGCGACTTGCCCTCGCCTGCCCAGCAGCGAAAAATCGATGCTTTCCTTGCAAAGCATCCGGCTATCCTGGCTGCGCTCAAAAAAATGTTGTGGATAGAAGAAATCTCCCGGGCCGGGGCTAGAGGCCTGGCGCTGTTCAATAAACCCGAGGCCGATGCCGAACTGTTGCGCTTTGCCTTTAGCGATGTCGGCGACAGCGGGAAACGCCTGCACGCTGCGCCATGCTGCTGGTGGATGCGAAACGCCTCGATGCCGAAAAGCCGATTCGTTTTTGGGATGAAACCAAACAAAAATGGCAGGAAGTTCACTTGTTCTCCCAGCGTATTGATGATGCAGCCTATGCCATCAGCCCAAAGGCCATGCCATTCATTCAGAAGGCCCAGCAAGCCAAGAACCCCGATGATACGATTGCCTTCTTGCGCCGCGCCATCGAAGTTGACCCAGCGTGCGCTGTGGCGATGCACAACCTGGGCGCATTCTTGCGGCAAAAGGGCGAGACGGAGGAAGGCGAACGCTTGATGCGCCGCTCTATCGAGGTGGACCCCACTTATACGTTTGGCTTTGCCAACCTGGGACTCATCGAGGCCCAGCGCGGGAACAAGGAAGCCGCGCTCGACCTGTTGTTCCATGTGCAAAAAGCCAAAATTATCACCCATCAGACGGCTTGCGTCTCCAGCCTGGCATACGCGGTGATTGCTATCGATGACAAGGATTTCGAGCGGGCTGAACGCCATCTCGAAACCGCAAGAGAAATGAATCCTGATAATCCGGCGATTGAAAAAATTGAAAATATGATTCGCTTGAATCAGATGTTTGGCGAGGATAGTTTTTTTGCGACTTACCAAAGGGACAGCGCGCGCCGTTTCCACAAAAAGGCGCTCAAGACCCCGCTGACTGCCGAAATGACCCTGGAAGCCTGTCTTGGGAACTTGACCAATGAGACCCTGTTGGCGATGTGCCGGTTTTGGGAAACTTATGGGACTGGGAAAAAGCCAGCCCTGGTGGCTGCCCTGAAAGCCAACCTCCTTGATGCCGAAATTTTCGATGAGATAACGCAGGAATTAACCGATAAAGAACGCGAAGCCCTGAAAACGGTTATCGAAGCGGGCGGATGGCGGCCCTGGCAGGAATTCACGGCGCAATTTGGCGATGATTGGGACGAATCGCCCTGGTGGAAATACCACGACCCCGAAAGCGTGCCGGGCCGCCTGAAACTGGCCGGGCTGCTCTATGCCGGGACGCTGGGAGGCCAACAGGCAGCGTATATCCCAGTCGATATCAGGCCGTTGGTCGAGAAACTGGTGCTGTAGCGCGAAATCAAACGCTGCGCCGCGCTTTGTTCAACCCTCCTCCGGCGAAGGCGACCAGCGGTAACTGAGCTTATAAACTTGCGCCACCATGGAAGTCGCGGTGCTGCGCACGCCGGGAATGGCCTGGATGCGCTGCGTAACCAGTTCCGTCAGATGTTTCAGAGTGCGGCAGTAGACTTCGGCCAGCAAATCATAAGGGCCAAGCGTGACGACCAGGTAGGCCGTTTCGGGCAGGTCGCCGACCTGCCGGGCGACCGCTTCGAGTTGCCCCGGCTCGACGGCAATATTAATCAGCGCCGGGGCCTGGAAGTCGAGCGCGTAGGGGTCAACGATGGAAACCGTCCGCGCGACGCCCTGTTCGACCAGGTTTTTGTAGCGGGAACGGACGGCTGTTTCAGACAGGCCGACTTTTTTGGCGAGCTGGGTAAAGGGGGCGCGGCCATCCTCTTGCAGGAGTTGCAGCAGGCGGCGGTCGAGTTCATCCATAGAAACCTCGGTATTCGATATTGGTTGTTCGATATTCGATTGTCTGGTATCGAATACCCATTATAACGATATTCGCAGTGATGGATGTCATATTCGCAGGATTACACTATTCCGATTGACCTTGGCAACGAATCGCGCTAAAATCCTGACAGGCCGTTTGTGTTTCGCGCAATCCCTATTTCCCTGGAGGAGTTATGTCCAAAGAACTATTCGACGCCATGCGTCAATCTGTCATCGACGGCGACTCGGAACTGGCCGCCGAATTGGCCCAGAAAGCGATTGACCAGGGCATTGACCCGGTCGTTGCGCTCAACGAGGGCTTTGTTCCCGGCGTGAACTACGTCGGCGAGCAGTTTGGCCTGGGCGAGATGTTCCTGCCCGAACTGGTGGTGGCCGGGGAGTCGATGAAGGCCGCCGTGGCCACGCTGGAGCCGGAATTTACCAAACGCGGCACCGAACGCCAGATTTTGGGTAAGGTTGTCATCGGCACCATCGAAGGCGATATCCACGAAATTGGCAAGACGCTCGTGGCTACGATGCTCTCGGCCAGCGGTTTCCAGGTCTATGACCTGGGCGTGGATGTGTCGATTATGGCCTTTGTAGAAAAAGCGCGCGAAGTCAATGCCGACATCATCGGCATCAGCGCTCTGCTGACAACGACGATGGTGCGCCAGAAGGATGTCATCGAAGCCCTGCAAGATAACAACCTGGCGACCAAAGTGATGGTCGGCGGCGCGCCCGTCACCCAGGGTTGGGCAAAAGAAATCGGCGCGCACGGCTACAGCGAGGACGCGGTGGGGGCTGTGGCGGTTGCCAAGAACCTGATGGGTCTGGCATAGGAGGCCGCATGGGAGGGACTATCAAAGCGGTTGAGAATCCAAAACTCAGCCTTAACATGTTCAGCCTCGAGGATATTCAGCGCCTGCACGCTGCCACGCTGGATGTCATCGAAAACGCCGGGATTCGTTTCCCCTCGAAGCGCGCCCAGGAGATTTGGGCTTCGCACGGGGCCCAGGTCGATGCCAAAACCGGCATCGTCAAGGCCCCGGCCCACCTGGTTGAATCCGCGCTCAAAAAAGCCCCGCCGGTTTACACTCTGGCTGCACGTGATGAGAAACAGGATTTGCCGCTCGACGGCAAACACGTCTGGGTCGGCACCGATGGCTGCGGGGTGGAAATCATCGACCTGTACACCAATGAGCGGCGGCGCTCGAAATTGCAGGACGTGGAAGAAATTGCCCGGGTGGCTGATGCTACCGAGCAAGTTGCATTCCACTGGGTGGCTCTCTCCGCGCAGGACAGGCCCGCCCATACGCGCGGCCTGCACGAAATCGCGGCGGTCTGGCGCAATTCGACCAAACACGTCCAGACGGAGAGCATTTATAACGTGGCCGAGGCCAAAGCGGCGGTAGAGATGGCGATAGCGGTGGCCGGAAGCAGGGAAGCCCTGCGCAAACGCCCTGTCCTATCGCTGATGCAATGCACCGCGCCCCCGCTCGGTCATGATGGCGGCAGCCTGGACGCAGCCCTGATTGGCGCGGAGGCTGGCTTGCCGGTCGGGTTCATGACGATGGCGGCCTGCCTGACGACCGGCCCGGCGACCCTGGCCGGGAACCTGGTGGTCGGCAACGCCGAAGTGGTGGCCGGGACGGCGCTCATCCAATTGGCCTGTCCGGGCGCCCCGGTGTTCTACGCCGCGGCTCAGACCGCTTCCGACTTGCGCAGCGGGGCCTATACCGGCGGCGGCCCGGAGGATTTCCTGTTTGGCGCGGCAAACGGCATCCTGGCCGACTTTTACAACATCCCGATTTCGATGGGTTCCTTTGCCACCGGCGCGAAAGAGCCAAACTGGCAGGCTGGCCTCGAAAACAGCCTTTCGACTTTCATGGCCTCGGTTGTCGTCTCGGATATGCTGCTCGGCGTCGGCTTCCTGCATGGCAGCCGCATCTGGTCGTTCGAGCAAATGTTGATGGATTGCGAAATCTACGAGATTGTGCGCCGAACGTTGGCGGGCATCCAGGTCAATGATGAAACCCTGGCGCTCGAGGCCATTAAGGCTGTCGGGCCGGGCGGCAATTTTCTGACCCAAAAGCACACCCGCGCCCACATGCGCGAGATTTTCGTCCCGGAGTATCTCGACCGGCGTCCGTACAACGTTTGGGAAGAGAAAAAGGACGGGCCGCGCGATTGGGCGCGTGAAAAAGCCCGCAAACTGGTCGAAACTCACCATCCCGACCCGCTCGACCCGGCGATTGCGCGCGAGTTCGAACGGATTATCGCCGCTGAAGAAGCGTAAGAATCCACTAATCTACGCTAATCTGCGCTAATCTTTTTTATTCGCGATGATTTGCGCGGATTAGCGGATGAAAAATCAAGGTCTAAATGAAACCCGACTTCAAATTACTCAACCACGAACTGGTCAACCGCATTCTCGATGAGGCCTTCCAACTCTTGCGCGAGACCGGCGTCAAGGTGCAGCTGCCTGAAGCGCGCCAACTGCTGGCCGAAGCCGGGGCGGAGGTGGATGAGACGGCGGAAGTGGTCAAACTCTCCGAGAAAATCGTGCGCGAGGCGGTTGCCAGCGTGCCGCGCGAATTTTTTCTCTACAGCCGCGACGGCAAGCCGACCGTCCGCTATGGCGGCGATGCTGTCCACTTCGACCCGGGTTCTTCGGGCGTGCATTATCTCGACCCCGACACGCTGGAACACATCCCCTCCGAAACCCCGCACCTGGTTCGCGTCCTGAAAATCGCCGAGAGTCTGCCTGCCTATGACGCCGTCTCGACCTCGGTCGTCTGCAACGAAGTTCCCAAAGCCATCGGCGACCTGTATCGGCTGTACCTTGTCTTGCTCTACACCAACAAGCCGATTGTCACCGGCGCGTTTTCAGCCCAGACGACCCATGTGATGATGGACATGCTGGCGGTTTACGCCGGAGGCCGTGAAGCCCTGGCCCAAAGACCGCTGGCGGTGTTCGATGTCTGCCCGACCCCGCCGCTTATCTGGAGCAAGTTCGGCTGCCAGAACCTGATGGAACTGGCCCGGGCGGGAGTCCCGGCGGAGATGATTTCGATGCCGCTGGCCGGGGCTGGGTCGCCGGTCACGATCCTCGGCTCGGTCGTCCAGCACGCCGCCGAGAGTCTCTCCGGGGCGGTCATCCACCAACTCGCAAAGCCGGGTTCGCCCCTGGTGTGGGGCGGCGCGCCCGCCATTTTCGACATGCGCCAGGGGACGACCCCGATGGGCGCGGTCGAAACGGCCATGATTGACGCCTCCTATGCCCAGGTGGGCAAATCGCTCGGCTTCCCAACCCACACCTATCTCGGCGCGACCGACGGAAAAATTGCCGATTACCAGGCCGGGCTGGAGAGCGGCGTCTCGGCCATGATTGGAGCATTGGCCGGAATCAACATGATTTCGGGGGCCGGGATGCTCGATTTCCTGGCCTGCATCAGCCCCGAAAAACTGGTGATGGACGCCGAATCCATCGGCATGGCGAAGCGCATGGCGCGCGGCGTGGACCTCCTGACCGATACCCTGGCAATCGACTTGTTTGCCGGAATCGATTTCAAAGCCGATTTCCTCAAGAAAAAAGAGACCCGCAGCCTGTTCTCGAAAGAACAACACCTGCCTTCGAAGGTCATCGACCGCGGTTCCATCCGCGCCTGGCAGGATGCCGGGGGCCTCGATACCTGGCAGCGCGCCAAAGCGGAGACGGGCAAGATTCTCGCCGCCTACCAGCGACCGTCCTTGCCCGAACAGGAAAAGGAGTTGGTCGAAATGGTCTCCCACCTGGCCCGCGAAGCCGGGATGGAGAAACTGCCCACGCTGGAGTTGTGAACCCAACGCCTGGCAAAACGCCAAAGAATCGAAAAACGCCAGTCCTGGAGTTCAGGACTGGCGTTTCCTGTTTATGCGCCCAATTTTTGGCGAATCGATTCCCTGACTATCTGAGCGGCTCGAAACGCTTCTCGCGCTTCTGCTTTATCTGTCGCGCAATTCCCGCCCGGCGGTGGCAAAATCGCCTTCAGCCTTTTTGACCCACTCAGCGGTCAGGGCGTTCATAAAGAACTTTGCCCTCCCTGAGAATATCGCGCAGGAACCAGTCGCCCATTGCAAGACGTTCCTGAATCGTTTGGGGCGTCTTGACGATTAAATCTAATCCAAACAGGTCGATTTCCAGGCTTTGCTCGATGAGTAACGCTTGCCGGGTTTCTTTCATTTCTGTTTCCATCACGACCAACAAATCCACATCGGATTCTGGCCGGAAATTGCCGCGTGCATACGACCCGAACAGGATGATTTTCTGCGGGTGGAACTTCTCTGCAATCTGGCGCGCTACATCCATAATCACTTTTTGTGGGATGCGTTTGCGCTGCGTCACGGGAGGTACATAAACAGCGGCCATTGAGTTTACCTACAACGATTATACAATGAGATTAAGCCTGCAACCCTTCCCACTCTGCCAGCTTCTCATCCACCTTCTTCTGCGCGCGCTCGTATTCCCTGCCCAACTGCGCCACTTTGACCGGGTCGGGGGGCGGGTTTTCCAGTTTGCGGCCCAGTTCGGCCAGTTCGGCTTCGAGCGCGGCGATGGCGTTTTCGATTTCCTGGAGCTGCGCTTTTTTTCGGCGTTCCGCTTTGGAGTCCAACGTCTCCCGACGTTGGATTTTCGTCTCCGAAGTCGGGAGACTTCGGACTCCGGCTGCTTCTGCGAGCGCCAGCGCCGCCAGCCGCTCCCGTTCCTCTTTCATCTGACTGTAAGTGCCTTTGAACACCGAAAGTTCATTCCCACTTGTCCCACGCTCTTCAGTGGGGTTCGGGTCGATTTCCCAAATCTGGGTGGCCAGCGCGTCGACCAGGTAGCGGTCGTGGGTGACGAGCAAAATCGTCCCCTGGTAGGCTTCCAGCACTTCTTCCAGGATTTCCTGCGAGGGGATATCGAGGTGGTTGGTCGGCTCGTCGAGCAGCAGCAGGTTGGTGTCCGAAAGGGCCAGTTTCGCCAGGGCCAGGCGTCCGCGCTCGCCGCCGGAGAGAACGTCCACCTTTTTGAAGGCGTCATCGCCGCTGAACAGGAACTTGCCAAGGTACTGGCGTGCTTCGGCGGGCAGCATCTGCGGGGCGGCGACCTGGATTTCCTGGATGAGCGTGTTGGCCGGGTTGAGACCTTCATGGGCCTGGGCAAAATAGCCGATGTGCAAACTGGCGCCCAACAGCACTTCGCCTTCGAGCGGTGGAATCTGACCCAGAATCGTCTTCAGGAAGGTCGATTTGCCCGCGCCGTTGGGGCCAATCAGCGCGGCGCAGTCGGTCCGGCGCAGTTCGATGTCGGGGGCGCGGAACAGGGTCTTGTCGGGCCAGCCGACCAGGATGTCGCGGGTGCGGATGACCAGTTCGCCGGAGCGCTTTTGGGCGTTCAGGCGCAGGTGCAGCTGCGGCGGGCGGATGTCGGGCAGCCGCAGGGCGCGCACCCGCTTTTCGGCTTCCTCCACGCTGAAGGGGCTGGTGGTCATGCTCACGCCCAGTTCGACCCATTTAGAATCTAGAACCGCTTCCATCCCGACTTGTTCAATCGCTTGCACGATGCGGGTCAGCCGCTTGAGTTTGCCCTTGGCCTGGAGCGTGTTCTGCCCGGAGATGTTTTTCTTGATGTACTCCACTTCTTTGAGCAGTTTTTCTTTTTCGCCCGCGAACACTTCCTGGCGGCGTTCCCAGCGTTCCTGGCGCTGGGTGAGATAGTGGCTGTAATTGCCGCGATACTCCTCCACGCCGGCGGCCGTCATCTCCAGGATGCCGTTGGCGGCTTTGTCGAGGAAGTAGCGGTCGTGCGAGACAATGACCGCCGCGCCCTCCCACTGCGAGAGATAGCCTTCCAGCCATTCGACCGCTTTCATGTCGAGGTGATTGGTCGGCTCGTCGAGCAGCAGCACATCCGGGTCGGAGAGCAGCAGTTGGGCCAGGAAGGCGCGGGTGCGCTGCCCGCCGGAGAGGTGGCCGAGACTCAGGGCGTAGTCGGATTCGTCGAACCCGAGGCCGGTGAGTACCTGGCGGATGCGGGTCGGGTAGGTGTAGCCGCCGCGCCGCTCGAAATCGTGCTGGAGCCGTCCGTAGCGTTCGAGAATCGCTTCCTCGCCCCCGGCCATTTGCGCTTCGAGTCGGGAGAGTTCGGCCTGCTGTTCGATTAATTCGGCAAAGACGGATTTGCAGGCCGCCCAGAGCGTGCCGGTCATTTCGAAATCGGCTTCCTGTGGCAGGTAGCCGATGCGGACGCCCCGGGCGCGGTGGACCGTCCCCGACGAGGCTTCATCCACCCCGGCCAGGATGCGCAGCAGGGTGGTCTTGCCGACCCCGTTGGGGCCGACGATGCCCAGGCGCGCGCCTTTGGGGACGCCAAAGCTCAGGCTGCTGAAAATGTCGATATGACCGTAGGATTTGGTGAGGGCGCTGACAGTGAGCAGTGACACGGGGTTCCGGTTCCATGGTTTGGGGATTGGTTGCGGGGGCAATTATACCCGCCCCTTGGTCGAACATTCCGAAGATTAAATTACCCGCATCATCTTATATTTGTACTCGCGCGCAAATTGCCAAATAACTCAAGTTGATTTGGCGCAGGCGTGAAAGCGATTCCCGAAAGCATCTGCGCAATTGGAGTCGCATCTACCCGGGCAAGTTCCCCAGGCTCAAGTTTGTGCAGTCCCCCGCCATAGACGCGCCCATTCCCAAGCAAATGTCCGGTATCGATGTTGTTGAGTATTTCCCAGATTTGACGCAATAGGTCTGGGTCATTTTGCAAGGCTTGCGCCAGGCGTGGTTTGGGATACATGGCAAGATAAACGTTTGCCACTGTTGCCAATGAGTGGTTTAGTAGACTTTATTGTGTTGTTTCTCGTAAAGTCGTACCGATTGCGCTTTAACAAAGTCTCAAAAAGTCGTACCCGTCTGGTTTAACCGCTCAAAACGTTGTAGGCTATTTTTAGAAAACCGAGAGTCGGAGTCAGCCTA
>DAOUAZ010000004.1:0-8392 GCA_034432975.1 Anaerolineales bacterium
ATCATCACCCCCCAGCGCGAAGTCCTCAACAAACTGGCCCGCGACGACTACGAAGTCATCGACCCGCAAGACCGGGTCTTCTTCCGCGACATCTACGACCACCTCGTCCGCCTGCACGACCTCAACGAATCCATGCGCGACCTGGTCAGCGGCGCCCTCGATACCTACCTTTCCGTCATCAACAACCGCATGAACGAAGTAATGAAAACCCTCACCATCATCACCACCCTGTTCATGCCCATCTCCTTTCTCGCCGGCTTCTTCGGCATGAACTTCTTCGAACCAGCCGCCGACTTCAGCCGCTGGACCGGCCAGCCCGTCTTCCTGCTCGTCATGGGCATCTTGATCATCCTGCCAATCAGCATGGTCTTTTGGATGAAGCGCCGCGCCTGGGTTTGACACCCGCAGCCGATTTTCCCGCATACACCCTGGCTTACCCGGTGCAGGAACAGACTCCCCGAACGCCTCGCTGGCTTCGCCGTTGAACCAGCATTTTCTCGCCTCCGCGCTTCCCGCCCCGAAAAGCCCACCGTCAAACCCGCAGCTCCCAAAATCCAAAAATCGCCTCTTGACATAGAACAAACATTCGTGTATTATCTGTTCATAGAACGCATGAGCGATTTTCATCTGCGTCAGGAGCAAACTTATGATGATGGTGCGAAAATCCAAAGGCTTGAGCGAGCGGCATCTTAAAATACTTACGCTGCTCGAACAATACACAGGCAAGGGCTACCCTCCCTCCATCCGAGAAATCGGCGAACAAACCGGCATTACCTCCACCTCGGTTGTCAACTATTACCTCGAACAACTCGAAAAATGGGGCTACATCGAACGCGACCGGCGCATCTCGCGCGGCCTGCGGGTCGTCCCGGAAATGCTCGCCAACCTGGGCCTGGCCGTTGCAGAAACCGTCAACGACTTCCTGCGCATCCCGGTTCTTGGGCGAATTGGCGCGAGTTTGCCCATGCCCGTTCCGGCTTCAGACTTCAACTACTACGACGCTGAAGCGGGGGTTGAAATTGCCCGCAGCCTGCTCCCCGCCAAAAAGGTGGACGGCCTGTTCGCCCTGGAAGTCCAGGGAGACTCGATGATTGACGCCATGGTCAACGATGGCGACATCGTCGTCATGCGCAGGGTCAATAACAACGCCGAAGCCAAAAATGGAGACATGGTCGCCATTTGGCTGCCCGCCCGCGATGAAACCACCCTCAAATACTTCTACAAAGAAGCCAACCACTACCGCTTGCAGCCCGCCAACCCCACCATGCAGCCGATTTACATCGACAAAAACGAACGCCTGGAAATCAAGGGCAAAGTGGTCATGGTCATCCGCAAAGTTGACAAAGCCATGTAAAGTGACAAGTCTAAAATATCGAAGCCCCGCGCTAACAGACTGTGGATAAATTTTCACTAAAAAGACGCCCCAGTCGGAGCGTCTTTTCTTTTTCCAGCAAAGTCGATGTCAAAACCCGCTTATCGCCAGCCAGCGGTTGCCGGGCAGGGCAAAGACGCCCACCACGACCAGCAAAATCGAAACCAGGATGGCGGCCAGCCCGTTACGGTAGCGGGTCTGGTCGTCGCGTTGTTTCCACATGGCTGGCAGGTGCGCCACGATAACGGCCACCAGCATCACCGCCAGGTGCTCCCAGCGATGGCGCAGGGCGAAGCCGCCCTGAATGGCGAGGCTGCTCCAGACGAAAAAGGCCGTTCCGAGCAGCAGTTGGGTATCCATCAAGCCGCCAAAGGCCGAGACCAGCCCGCGCGCGGCTTTGTCGTAGGGCTGTTTCTGGATGAGTCCCAGCGCAAACTTGATGATGATAGCCAGGGCCGCCAGCACAATCACCCAGCGCAGGATGGAATGAAGGGTGAGCAGGAGGGTCATTGTGTCTCCGTTCCGCTTGCATCAGGCTTGGGCAAACGTGTCAATCAACTTCTTCACATTCCCGCCCGCCGAATACAGGATGGGGCAGGTGCAGCCGCGCTTGTTGTATTCTTCCACTTTGGCGCGCGCTTCTTCGGGCGTGCCGGAAGCCGTAATCTTGTGGACAAGTTCGTCTGGCACGAGATGCTTGGCCTGGTTGATTTGCTCTTTGGTGGCGGGCCAACCCAAAATCGACTGGATTTCCTGCACCACCGAGTCGGCCACGCCGCTGGCCTTGGCGATGTGCGGCTGCTGGGCCATGTACTGACAGAGCAGCATCTTGGTCGTCTCGATGGCTTTGTCGTGGTCGTCGTCTACCGAGCAGACAATCAACTGTGGGCGGTCGATGTCATCCGCGCGCCGCCCGGCTTTTTTGGCGCCCTTATCGAGCAGTTCCAGCGCCCGGTCATTGTATTCGGGGGCCACGCAGTAGTTCAGCACCGCGCCGTCCGAGATTTCGCCGGTCAATTCCATCATCATGTCGCCGGTCGCGCCAATCATAATCGGCACATTGCGCGGTTCGCGGCGGCCATGCACTACGTCCAGTTCGATGCCGTCGACGTGCACGAAATCACCGTGGAAGGTAACGCGCTCCATATTCAACAGGCGGCGCATGACCTGGACGGTTTCCTTCATGGCCGTCAGCGGTTTCTTGCGCTCGATGCCGACGTTTTTCGCCAGCGGGTCCCACCATGCGCCGATTCCGCAAATAATGCGGCCTGGGGCCAGGTCATCCAGCGTCAGGTAGGTGGCTGCCAGCAGGCCGGTATTGCGCGTCCAGTTGTTGATGACGCCTGAACCAACCTTTAACTTATCAGTCACGGCGGCGTAAGCAGCCATTGGCACAATCGCATCGCGCACCAGGCGGCTTTCGGCCTGCCACACGGCTTCGAAACCTTTCTCTTCTGCGTAGCGGACGTAGTCCAGCCCATCACGCAGGTCGTGCGAATCTTGCAGGTAAAGAGCAACGCGAGCCATCATCCCATCTCCTTTATCATAGATTGTTCGAGTGATTTGAGAATACGTAAATCTTCGGGGGTGTCGAGGTCGAGACCGATGTGCGAGTTTTGCATAATTTCGAGGTGCGCGCCCGCCTTTTGGGCGGCCTCGCAATGTCGGTAGAACGAACCCGGCCCAAAACTGTACGGAATCATGCCGCCCAGGGTCATGAACAGGGCATTCGTTCCATCCTGGTGACGGTCGGGCGAGACAACCACGCAGGGCGTGCGCCGCGCGCGCGCAAACAGGTCGCGCAAATCTTCCTGGGTCAGCAACGGCAGGTCGGCGGGCAATACCAGCACGCCGCGCGTGGCATAGTTTCGCGCCAGCAGGGTGGCGCGGGTCAGGGCGGCGTTCAGGTTGGGGTTGCCATCCTCCAGCACCGTGCGCGCCCCGAATTCGCGCGCAATCGCCAGTGCGGCCGGGTCGCGGCTGACCACCAGGGTTTGGACCACTTCGGGTAACTTATGCAGGATATCGAGCGTTTGCTCCAGGAATTTGCGGTTGAGGATGGCGCGCTCATCATCGGTCAGCACGCCCGATAGCCGCGATTTTCCCAGCCGCAGCGGTTTAACGGGGACAATGGCCCAAATTGTCATACAAATCTCTCTATAAAGTGTAGCACATCTCGCGCCAGATTGCGCCGGTCTTCCGGCGATTTCATCAGGGTTTTTGTGGAAAATGGATGGATTCCCAACGCCCGGACATTCTCCACCAGCCCGGCATCGACTTCATCAAGGACGAATCCCGTCAGAACCGACTCGCCGTAATGCTTTGCTACCGCTAAAGCAGAGGGTTCGATCCCCAACTCTTTGTACATCTTGGCCGCCGGGCCTTTCACCGTTTCACCGCCGAGGATGGGGCTGACGGCGACCCTCACCCCTGGCCCCTCTCCCGCGGGGAGAGGGGAAATGATTCGCAGGATGGGGTCGATACTCACCCAGGGGTTGCTGGGACAAAAAACGACTGCATCTGCCGCGCGGAGGGCTTCCACCACGCCGGGAGCGGGTTTTGCGTTTTCGATTCCGTCGAAGCGAAAGCCTTTTACCTGTGGCTCGCAGCGCTGGTGGACGAAGTATTCCTGGAAGGGCAGTTCGCCGGACTCGATCGTATCGACCATCGTGGCGACCGGGTCGTCGCTCATTGGCAGGATGGCGTGGCGGATTCCCCAGCGCGCGCAAAAGTCGCGGGTGATGCTGGAGAGCGGTTCACCATTCCTCAAACGGCGGGTCCGCTCCAGGTGGGTGGCGAGGTCGCTGTCTCCCAAACGGAACCAGTCCTCGGCGCCGAGGCGTTCCATTTGCTCGAATACGTTCCAGGTTTCCTCCATCCGCCCCCAGCCGGTGATTGGGTTCGCCAGCCCGGCCAGGGTGTAGCAGACGGTATCCAGGTCGGGAGAGATGTTCAATCCCCAGTGAACAAAATCATCGCCGGTGTTGACGATGATGGTCAGGGCTTCGGGCGGTAGGATTTGCGCCAGGCCGTCGGCAAGTTTCGCGCCGCCCACGCCGCCCGCCAGGGCGACAATTTTCAGGTGGGTATCAGGTGTCAAGTTTCAGGTTCCAGGTGGTATTTAGAGAATGCGGATGATATTTTCCAATGCTTGCAACTGTTTCGGCTGCGGCGTTTCCGCCGGGTAGCCGAGGAAGACCATGCCCTGTGGCTGCCAGGTTTCGGGCAAGTTGAGCGCGCGGATGGTTTCGGCCTGGGCATAAAGCGGCCAGCAAATCCAATTCGAGCCTAATCCGCGCGCATGGGCGGCGAGCATGAGTTGTAAGCCCGCCATCGCAACGGATTGGATGCCCATCAGGTCTTCTTGGGGAGATTGGGTTCGCGCGGCTTCGGCATCGCGGCAGAGCAGGATGATGTGCGGGGCTTCGGCAATGCGGCCCAGGGAACGTTCCACCCGGCTGCGGATTTCGGATTCGGGGGCGTTTTCGGCCTGCATATCGTTTCGCATCCGTTCTGTGAGCGCCTGCCCCAGCGCCGTTCTGACGCTTTCGCTCTCGATGAGGGCGAAGCGCCAGGGCTGGAGGCCATGCGCGGAGGGGGCGAAGGCTGCTGTTTCGAGAATCTCGCGCAGGACTTCATCGGGAATGCGCTGGCCGTTGAACTTGCGTATCGAGCGGCGCGAGCGCAGGAAAGCGTTAAATGTCGAGGGCATTTTATGTGGCATTCGGTGTTTCCCAGTTACCCAGTTTACCTGTCTACCTGTTTACATGTTTTCCGGTTGTTCGGTTTTTCCTGTTTGTCTTTTTTCAATGCGGGTCAATTTTCTCTGGCAAAATCATATAAATCACCCGCGCTTCGTCCGGGCCGTTGCCTCGCCAGGGTTTACCAGTGTATTTCTGCGCCAGCGCCTTGATATGCTCCAGCCCGCCTTCCTCGGTGATTTCGACGACTCGTCCGCGAATTTGCAGGTAGCGGTACGGGTCGGCGGGGTCCTGGATGACGAAGGCCACCTGGGGACGGGCGCGCATGTTGCGGTCCTTGACGCGCCCCCTGGCGGAGTTAATCAGGATGTGTTCGTCATCGTGATTGAACCAGATGGGCGTGACCTGCGGCGAACCGTCTTTCATGATGGTCGCCAGGAACAGGAAGGCGCGGGTCTCGTCTTCGAGCAGGTCGTGATATTTTTCGGGGATGGTTTTCATGGGTTCTCCATATTTTTTAGTCGTCGAATCCCAATTCGTTCTTGAGTTCCCATTCGGTCTTTTTGCCCTTATTCCCCATCAACTCGCGCCAGAAATTGTCGTCATACCTGCGCGAGCGCACCGGCAGCGGCATGGGGACGCCCCAGCCGAGCAGCAGGACTTCTTCTTTGGGCTGCAGCCGCGCCAACATGCCGCGCAGGGATTCGCGTCCCGATAGGCCGGAAAGCACGCCCTGGATGTCCAGGTCATCGCCCAGCCAGCCGCTGATGCGCGTGCCAAGCTGCGACATGACTTCGTCGTAAATCTGCGAGGGGCGCTGGTCGACAATCAGCAAGGTGACGTAGTATTTGCGCAGTTCGCGCGCGATGGTGGCGAAGGCAGTCTGGGCAGCCATTTCGCGGTTGAGGAGTTTGTGGGCTTCCTCGACCACAATCACCAGCGGGCGCGGTTCGGCTGCGCCTGCCGAAGTCCCGTGTGAGCGGAATTCGTTGGTGCGCTTCTCCCAGGCCTCGCGGATTTTGCGGGTCAGCAGGTTCGAGACGAACAGGTAATCCAGGTCGGTTTCGTAGCCGCCAAACGACAGGACAACATGCTTCCCGCTTTCGAGGGTATGGATGATGGCTTTCAGGCTGTCGCTGGCGGGATGTTCGACGATGTACGGCTTGTCGAACAGGCGGCGCAGCTTGTCTTGCAGGGCTTCGGCGGCCATTACGTTGACGCCGTTCGCCAGCGCCCAGGCAGCCACGCTGTCGGGGTGCGGCTGGCGCTTCAAGCGGCCCTTTTCGTCTTCGTATTCCACTTCTTCGCGGTTCATGGCGCGGAATTGGGCAAACCAGTTGGTGCGGAAGGAGGTGAACAGGGCATTCAGCACGGTGGGGGTGGTTTCGCGCAGGTTGAGTTCGCGGCTCAGGGTTTCGACATCGCCGGTGCTGATGTCGTCCATCGCAATTTCCAGGTTGAAATCGGGCGTATTGGCCCCGCGAATTTTGGCGCCCGCTCCCAGGCCGACCACGCTCAACTTCGCCCCGAACTTGGATTTCAGCCCAATCACCTTCGCTTTCGTGTCCGAGGCAACGTCATCGAAGCCATATTCGTTGTGCATATCCAGCACCAGCACTGAGGCCCGGTCATATTTCATTAAACCGGCCAGGACGAGGCGCGTTAGGAAGGACTTGCCGGTTCCGGTCGCGCCAAACACGCCCGACGAACGCTGGACGAATTTCTCCAGGTTGATGCAGACCGGATGTCCCTGCTCGCGGGTGGTGCCGATGACGAAGTTGCCGTCCTTGTCCGGGTCGCCGAAGATGGCGGCGATGTCGGTCTGGTCCGCCAGCGCGACCGGCGCGTGATGCAGCGGGACGGTTTTAACGGGAATCGGGCGCGGCGTCTCTTGTAAGGATTTGCTCCATTGAGCGGCTTCATCCGGATATTTATTTGGGTCCGGTCCGCGTTCGAGCATCAGCGCTGGCAGGATTTCCAGGTTGGTGTAGAGCGTCTGTCCGTGCAGGGCTTTGGCCAGGGCGGGCGGCAGGCGCGTTTCGGTTTGTTCGTCCGCAAAACGCGGGTCGGTCGCGCCGAGTTGCAGGTCGGTGACCAGGCCATAGAAGCGGTAATTGCCGCTGTCGATGACCACGAATCCGCCCTCCTGCACCGAGAGCGGGTCAACGGTCAGGCGGGCAGAGAAGGATTCCTTCAATCCGCCACCGACGATGTAGCCGATTTTTTGGTTGTTTGTCATAAGAAAAACCTTTCACCACGACGGTAACGAAGTTACACGACGGAAAACCTTTTAATAAACCTTGCGTGTGAAGCCATCCCTGAAATGTTGGACGTTGAAGTTCATCAGGTAACCCAGGCGGCAGCCTGTTACCTTAAGGTATGTGATCAATTGGGCTTGATACAGGGGATTTATCTTTTCAACTGCCTTAAGTTCAAGAATAACCTTTCGCTCCACCCAAATATCGAGCCGCAGCCCAGTTTCTACAAAAACATCCTGATATTTGACTGGAACTGCCACCTGTGTTTCGGCGCTCAATCCCAACTTCTTAATCTCATAAGCCAGACAAGCCTCATAGACCGATTCCAAAAGGCCTGGCCCAAGCGCGCTATGAACGGTATATGCCGCGTCAAGCACTTTTTTGCCAACATCCTCCACGTCCAAAGGGATAGGTTTATATATTCTGGATTTTGTGCTTGAGTTTTCCATAAAAATTTCTCCGTCGTGTACCGTCGTAGCCGTTGTGGTTAAAGAATTTCGCCGAGAGCGCCAAGCACACTCATCAATGTAGGATAGTCATCCCGCAGCAACGTAATCAACTCCTGCGTGGCCTTTTCCTTCCACTCCGGCGATTGCGCCGCCCCGGCCATCTGAATGTGCGCCGCCAGGATTTCCCCAATCGGGGCGTCTTTGGCTCGCAGAATGTGCCGGAAGTAGCCGAACTTTCCGGCGCTGGTAAAGCGCGCCAGTTCCCTGTCATCGCACAGGTAAATCACATCCAGACTCAGTGGGGGGCGCGGCGGCAGGAGGTGGAAAATCCGGCCATCCTGCTCGTAGCCCACCGACAGCACCGACATCTCGACCGGAACGATTCTGCGCTCGCGGTTGTCTTTCATCACTTCGGCGCTGACGTTTTCGGCAGTCACCAATTGGCGCACCAGCCCATCGTCGTCGATGTGGATGTCGTAAATCAGGCCATAGACCTGGTAGCCGTTTCCCAGCGGGGCGCGCACCAGCGCGCCAAAGGCCGGGGTCTCGAACTGCGTCACCGAGCAGCCCGCGATGAAGCCGGTCGTCCCGGCGCGCAGCAAACGTCCGATT
>DAOUAZ010000005.1:0-12723 GCA_034432975.1 Anaerolineales bacterium
TGTTATAAGAATATGTTGCATCTCCATAAGAGATGCAACGAATGTACGAACGCAATTTCTCCCGTTCGTGCGCATACTATATCATGAATTCATACCAAAATCAAGCAGGGGTTACGTCAAAAAAATGGGACAGGCGGGTTATTCACTTCCCACAAGGTCAACCCATTCCTGCTTTGGGCATATTCTTTGATTTTCTGGCGCATATCGGCTACGTCCGCGAACAGGGAGGTCACTTGCGAGGCGTGCGCGGCGATGCTTTCCTGCCAGCCGGCCAGTCCCTGGGCGGAGATGAAAAAGTTTTTCCCGGCCATTCCCGCCGTAGCCGGGGGTAATTCTTCAGGATACCTGAAGGCATAAGGCACATCGGCATAGTACCAGAGCGGCCGGCCCAGCGCATCGACGGCTTTGCGGGTCAGGATGTGGTCTACATGGCCTCCGATTGCCAACGGGCAGACAATTGTGTCGTACTGGGTCAGTTTTTCAGCCATCTGGCGGGCGATTTCGTTGACCAGGTCACTCTCTCGCGGATTGGGCGGGACGAAAATCCCCTCTGGGTAGTACAGCGTTCCGGTTTTTGAGCGGCGGTAGATGGCATCGGGGAAGGGCAGGTGACGAATGGCCGCGCCCACCCGCCGGGCTGCATTCTGGTCTTCGCCCCGGCGGATTGCCACCGTCTCCTGGGCATTTTTCGTCTGCCAGTCGGCGTGCATCTGCTGGGCCAGGGCGGACTCGGCGCCGACCGGCGGGTCGTCGGCCATTACGGTCCAGATTTCAACGGGAATTCCGCCATGCGTCTGTTCCCAAATCAATCCGCCACAGGAAAGGACGACATCGTCGAAGTGAGGGGAGATGTATATCCAGCGCATATTCTCCCCGAGGATACGTGATTTTGGGTTTGGCAGCATGGCAGTACCGTAACAAGACGATTTTCGATTTTTGGGTTTGGATTTGCGGCGGAGGGCGAGGTTGGAGGGTTTGCTTACCGGTTTCCCTATCTACATCTACTCTATTTGCATCCCCTCTGCTACAACCTGCGCGGCAAGGGCGTTCAGGGCTTCGATATCGGCGGCTTCGGCGTGGCTGGCCTTCCAGTACAGGTCGAGCAGTTCGAGCGGGGTCAGGCTGGCGATGTTTTCGTCGTTGGGCAGGCGGATGCGGGCTTCCATCTGCGGGCGCTTAATCAGGTGGAATTCGAACGTCCCGGCGGTGTGCTGGCGCAGTTCGGCTTCGTCGATGAGTTTTTCGTAGTCGCGGGGATAATCCACCGTCAGTTTGACGATGGCGTCTTTCATCTTTCCTGGCTTGGGGAGGGTGTCTTTGAGTTGGGCGGTGACGTTTTCCGGCGATTCGAGTTTGGCCCAGGCTTCGATGAAAGGCCGCGCCCCATCCAATTTCCGCCACTGGACATCGGTTTTGCCTTTTTGAACTTCGGCCACGATGAAGAATTTGTCATCCTTTGCTTCACCAAAATCGACCCGTTCGATGGAGCCGGGATATATGACCGGCGGGTGGAACCCTTTGTTCAGGTTCTGCGGTTTGTGGATGTGGCCCAGGGCGACATAATCGAGTCGGGGGTCTTTGACCAATGAACCGGGCAGCACCAGGTCCGCGCCGAGCATGACCATCCGCTCCGCGCCGTAGGTTGCGCCCTGTACCGAGGCGTGAGCGGTCAGGATGAGCGGCAGAGACGGGTCGGCTTTTTCGACGAGCCGACTCATCAACTCGCTCAAGCGGCTTTCGATTTCAGCATAAATATCGGAACTGTCTGTTTCCAGCGCGGCCATCAGCCCGGAGCGCGAGACCCAGGGCAGGCCAATCACCTGCGCAGACAGGCCGAGTTCGCTGGCGGTCAGGAGCATTGGCTTCGAGATGATGTGTATGTAGGGCACGTCGAGGGTGTCGAATTCCTGGAGCGCGTGCGCCCTTCCGATGGAGGGGGAGACATCGTGATTGCCAACCAGCAAAATGGTCGGGATTTTGGCTTGCGAGAGTCGCACAATCCGCCTGCCCCATTCACGCTGGAAGGTAGGCGCGGGGGCGCGGTCTTTGTAGGCGTCCCCGGCGAAGATAACCAGGTCTACTTGCTCGCTGATGGCCGTCTCGATGATGGTATCGAGCGATTTGAGAAAATCCAGCACCCGCAGCGGCAGTCCGGTCTGCGGGTCGTGGCGGCCATAGTTCGCCATATCGATATGCGCGTCGGCAAAGTGCAGCAGTTTCATGTCATTTTCCGTCGGTCGAAGGCCAGAGCGGCCAGGAATAGGACGAGGGTCGAAGCGAATGTGGCCACCAACCCCAGGTAAAAACTCAGGGGAACGAAGCGGAATTCTACCAGGTGTTCGCCCGGCGTGCCAATCAGCACGCCGCGCGCCATGCCGTAGGTTTTGTGGAGTTTGGTTTCCTGTCCATCCAGGGATACTCTCCAGCCCGGGTACCAGGAATCGGCGAGTACCAGGAAGGCGGCAGAGTCGGTTCGGACGCGCAGCGTGACCTTCTGATTCTTATACGTTTCGGAAAGTATCTCGCCCGGAGACAGGTCGCTCAGTTCGGCATCCAGGCCTTCGACCAGGGCTGTGTGGGCTGGGTTGAAGTTGGGCGCGTACCAGAAGTAGTAGAAGACATCTCCCCAATGGTGAACCGGAAGAATCTGTTCGACGAAGCGCGCGCGCGGCAGGGAGTTGCGGTTTTCGTAAATGGTAATTCCGTCAGGGGTATTGAACACCGGTTTGTAAATGGATGTTTCCTCTTGCCCGGTCGAATCGCTTTTCCACAGGGGAACGTAAATGTCCTGGCTCTCCAGGCGGGTTAGGGTGACGTTCCTGATTTCGTAAGGCTGTTCCGAATAGGTGAAGATTCGCAAATGAGCAGATTTGGGAACGCGTTCGTCGGTGGAAATCAGGAAGCGATAAGCGCGAAACGTTTCAGAGACGGCAGCAGGTTCGATGGCTTTTTCCTGCCCGGCTTTGTCGTAGTTTTTCCCGAAGAAATCGACAATCAAGGGACTGGAGGCCGTTCCGGCGGCTGCCCTGGCTTCCAGTGTGACCTGATACAGGGAGTTGGCCTGGATTTCGAAAGGAATCTGTACCAGGCTTATCTCTTTTTGCTGCCCTTGCAGGGTGAGGCCTGTGTCTATGACTGAGGCGGGGGAGAGATATTCCCAGCCTGAGTTAGAGAAGCCGCTGACCAGCGTTTCGCCTGCGGGTTCTTCGCCAGCGGCCCGCACGCTCTCGATGTACACTTTCTGTTCCTCGCTGGAAGTTAGCAGGTATTTTGTGGAGAGGACGGATAGAACCGCGTTGTTGGTCACAAGGTCCCGTTTCCTTCCGGCAGGCGCATTCAGGTTGAAGGTCGTGATGGCTCCATAGTCTTTGAGCCAGATGTTGGAGTAGGCGTTGATGGCGGGGATGCCGTAGAGCATATTCAGATTGACCTGGAGTTCGCGTTCCAGTCCCTGGAAGTTGAGAGAGTAAATTCGGCTGGAATGGCGGTTGGGGTCTTTGAGAATATATTCTGCCGCCGGGTTGGGGCGGCCCTCGAAAATGAGCAGGCTTGGATATCCGGCGAAGAAATGCCCAAAAGAGAACAGGTCGGCCAAGATGAGCAGGGTGATGCCGCCCCAGGCCAGGATGTTCTGTCGGTAACGGTAGAGCAGGGCCAGGCTGAGTATTGAAAGCGCCAGGAAGGACAGGGGGATAATCACTGATGGGGAGGAAATCTGGATGTTCCGCAGCCAGGCCTCCTGTTCGCGCAGTTGGGGGAAAAGATTATCCCATCCGGCCAGGACGAAGCCGCTCAACGCCAGGAACGCAATCGATAGGGCGGCGGCGATGCGAGCGTATATCTTTTGTTCAACCGTCCGGCAAAGCAGCGTGTGAGCAGCAAATGCGCCCAGGATGGCAATCGCAAAACTGAACTCCAGCCAGTTGCGCGCCGGGACGCGGAACATGTTGTAGAGCGGCACGCGGTACATCAGGCGGTAGAGGGGCGTCGAATCTCCCAATGCGAGCAGGAAGGCCGCCAGCGCAACGAAGGACCAAAAATAGACCTGCCTGTCGCGGCCAGGGAGCAGCAGGGCCAGGGCGGCCAAAAAGAGCGGCAAAATACCCACATAGCCGCTCAATTCCATCAAGTTTGGTTCGCCAAAGTAGGGGGCAGGATAGGGCCCGGCAACGTTTGCCCCAAACAGGTAGGGGAACAGGAGCATGGGCAATTGATAGATGGGAAACGAAAACGATGCAAAAAACTCATAGGCGATTTTTTCGCGCGTGACGAGCGGCAGTGATTCCAGGATGGGGAAAACCTGGGCGGCGGCAATCAACAAGCCGCCGGGGAAGATGACCGCTGAAGCAGCGGCGGCGGTTTTCAGCCGGGCGGAAAGCGGCTCGCCGCGATACGCCTGACCGGTCAGCGCGCGAAACCAGATGTACGGAAAGCAGACCATCCCGATATAGAGCGAAACGGCAGGATAGTCGCCAAACAGGCTCATCCCAAATGCCAGCGCAGCCAGGAACAGGTGCAGGTGACGGCGCGACTGGAGGTAGGTCTCGATGGCGTACAGCAGTACTGGCAGGTAGGCCATTGTGATGACAATCATGTAATGGGCCAGGTGCGCCGAGGCAAAGCCGGAGAACATGAACACGATACCCGCCAGGAAAGCGGGCGGGGTTGCCAGGTTCAGTTTCTTGAGGAACAGGAATGTAAAGAAGCCTGCCAGGGTGTAATGCGACAGGATGAGCAGGTTGTACCCAAACGGATTGGGGAAAATCGCCATGAGCAGGACCGATGGCAGGTACAGGAACTGAAATCCGATGTCCTTGAAGGTAAAGGTGCCAGCCTGGAGGTAGGGATTCCAGGCGGAAAGGTTCGCGCCGAAGAGCTTGGTGGGCAGGCCGCTGATATACCCGTCCCCAGGCGCCAGCGGCAGGCGAAACATATCCATGCCCAGCCCAAAAAAGACCCAGGGCAGGAGCAGATACAGGGCCAAGATGGCGTAATTTAGGATAGGCTTGGGGAGGGATGGTTGCATGGTTCTCTATTGGCGACTATCCGCCGTCGGCTGAAGTTTCTTGGGGCTGGCGGGAGGAGTCGAATACCTCGTCAATGACATACTGCGGGCGGCGTCGGATTTCATCGAGCGCGCGCCAGAGATATTCTCCCAGGATGCCGAGCAGGGTCATTTGAATGCCGGAGGTAAAAGTCAGGATAATCATGGTCGAAACCCAGCCTTCGACCCGAATCCCTACGAACAGCCAGTAGAAGAAAATGAATGCCCCGTAAAGGAAAGCGCCCAGGGCAATCAGGAAGCCAACCAGCGAGAGTAACTGGATGGGGAAGTAGGAGAAGGCAACAAACGTATCGGTGAACAGTTTGAACTTCTTCGAGAGAGTCCAGCGCGATTCGCCTTTTTGCCGTTTGCGGCGGATGTAGGGGATGAGAACAGGCCGGAAGCCGAGCCAGAAAATCAGGGTCAATATGTTGGTGTTCTTCTCGCTGATGCGGTTGATTTCGTCCACCACCTGGCGGTCAACCAGGAAGAAATCGAAGCCGCCGATGGGGTAATCGCGGATGGCAAAGCGGCGCACCAGCGCGTAGTAGCGGTTGGAAAACCAGGTTTGCAGGGCAGGGTCTTCCCGTTCCTGGCGCACGGCCAGAACGGCTTTCGTTCCGTTTTGCCAGTGTTCGACCATCTCGATAAACAATTCGGGCGGGTCCTGCAAATCAGCGGAAATCATGCCGATGCAATTGCCGCTTGCGGCTTTGAGACCAGCCTGGATGGCCGGCATGGAGCCAAAGTTGCGCGTCAGTTTGACGACTTGGATACAATTGGGGTGTTGGCGGTGAAAGTCGAGCAGGATTTCGAGCGAACGGTCGCCGGAGCCGTCATCTACGAAGACCAGTTCCAGGCGCAAGCCGGGCAGCCGGTCGGCCAGCGCCAGCAGTTGGGGAATGGTTTCGGGCAGGTTGGCTTCGTTGTAATAGACCGGAACGATAATCGAGATGGTTTTCATACTCAGGCTGGGTTCACTACCGGAGTTCCCATTCCTTCAATCGCTGGATGCCGGGCGCAAAGTTGGGGTTCAGTCGCACGGCTTCGAGCATATCGGCGGCTGCCGGGCCGGTTTTGCCGATTGCGTAAGATGCCATCGCGCGCCAGTACAGGCTTTCCTCGAGGGTGGGGCCGGTGGATGGCGTGGAGAGGGTGACGTTGGCGAGGTTGATGACATCCTGGTATCGCCCGGTGTAGAAATAGGCCCAATAGGGCCCGGTCTGGTACCAGACCATGCGGTAGGGACGCTGGCTGTTGTCTTGGGTCAGCCCGGCATACAGGGTAAAAGCCTGGTCATAGGCTGCGCCGGCCCCCGCATAATCTTGCAATTGGACCAGGCTGGTGCCTTTGTTGAACCAGGAGAAAAACAGGTCAGTTTCTGCCTGGGTTTGGATGTCGGCTTCGGCCAGTTCCAGGGCGTGACGGTAGGCCCAGTTGGTGTCGCTCCAGTTGCCCAATGCAGCCATGACTTCCTGCTCACGGTCCGGCGGGTAGACGACCATGAACAGGTAATTGAACGAGCGCCAACCTTCTAACAGTTCGTCGTAGGAAATGCGCCTGTTCTTGCGGGGCTGCTCGCCGTTCAGGTAGTAGGCGTCCTGCGCAATGAATACTCCCTGGGCTTCATCGTAGCCGGTGACGAAGAGATAATGTCCCATCCAGGTGCGTTTGCCCTGAGTGTCGCGCTCGTAGTAGCCTTTTTCGATGACAGAGGGAAATCCCGCGCTGAGCAAGGCTTTGAGGGTGTGGAGTTCACCGCCATGCCGGATGAGGGCGGAGTAATCGGTGTGGTCGATGACGAAATCGGCCATTTCGTATGGCATGACGTTCAGGTCGAGGCGGCCGCGGTCGATGAAACTTTTGGATGGGTCAACGAAGCCGGGTTTGACGATGCTGGCGGCCTGGTCGCGCAGGTCATCGGTTTTACCGGGCAGACCTTTCCAGCCCCAGAATTTGAGCGCCATGACCAGGTTGGCCGGGCCGCAGTAATTCCAGCGGTTTTTTTGGTCGGCGTAGAATCGCTCGCCTTTCAGGTCCACCCGTTCCGGCAGGGGAGTCGGGGTGATGGTGGCGGTTGCTGTTGGCAGCGCCGGGGCAGGCGTGTCGGTTGCAGGCGGCGCAATGTGGGTCACAATCGGGGTGGGTAAAACCCGTTCGGTGGGGGGCAGGGTCGCGGGGATGAAAACCTGTTCGGCAGGCGGGTTGATAAGGTTACGGACAGCGGCCCGCAGGTTATCCACCCGCCAGGCCAGGCGCGAGTTGACAAACGGGAGGTTGTACACTGCCACAGCCAACACCAGGAATCCGATAATGGCGAGCAGGATCTTGTCCCGAGGTACGAGGGGACGGTGGGGGTGGTTTTTGAACATGGGGGAGATTATACGCGAAAAAGGGCAACCAAACTCCTAAAGGAGTGGTTGCCCTTTGGTCAGGTTATCCTAAAATGTTGCGTGTTTCGTTTAGGCGTCTTTGACTTCGCCATCGACGACATCCTCGCCGCCGGGGGGCGGGGCAGCCGGGCCGCCGGGCTGGCCTTGTGGCTGGGGCTGACCGCCATAGAGTTTTTCGCTCAACTTGTAGAAGGACTGCTGCAAGTCTTCGCTGGCTTTGGTGATGCGGGCCGCGTCTTCGCTGTTGAGCGCGGATTTCAGGTCGTTGATTTTGGCTTCCACTTCGCCGCGTTCACTGGAGTCGAGTTTTTCACCCAAATCACGCATGGCCTTCTCGACCTGGTAAATGAGGCTGTCGGCGATGTTGCGCGCTTCGATGAGCTCCTTGCGTTTCTTGTCTTCGGCTTCATGGCTCTGGGCTTCCTTCACCATGCGGTCGATATCGCCTTTGTTCAGGTTGGTGGAGGCGGTGACGGTGACTTTCTGCTCCTTGCCGGTGGCCTTATCTCGGGCGGTGACGTGCAGGATGCCGTTGGCGTCTATATCGAAGGTTACTTCGACCTGCGGCACGCCGCGCGGCGCAGGCGGGATTCCATCCAGTCGGAAGCGTCCCAGGCTCATGTTGTCACCAGCCATCGGGCGCTCGCCTTGCAGGATGTGGATATCGACGGCGGTCTGTCCGTCGGCGGCGGTGGAGTAGGTTTCGGTCTTTTTGACCGGGATGGTGGTGTTGCGTTCAATCATGACAGTCATCACGCTGCCCAGGGTTTCGACGCCGAGCGAGAGCGGGGTCACGTCGAGCAGCAGGATGTCGCGCACTTCGCCGCCCAACACGCCGCCCTGGATGGCTGCGCCAACGGCCACGACTTCATCGGGGTTGACCGATTTGTTCGGTTCCTTGCCGGTCAGTTTGCGCACCAGGTCGTTGACCATCGGCATACGGGTCGAGCCGCCGACCAGAACCACTTCGTGCAGTTCGCTGGCGCGCAGCCCGGAATCTTTGAGGGCATTTTCAAAAGGATGGACGCAGCGCTTGAGCAGGTCTTCGGTCATCTGCTCGAATTTGGCGCGGGTCAGTTTGAGCATCAGGTGTTTGGGGCCGCTGGCATCGGCGGTGATGTAGGGCAGGTTGAGTTCAGTCTCCATCATGCTGGAGAGTTCGATTTTGGCCTTTTCGGCGGCTTCGCGCAGGCGCTGCAAGGCCTGGCGGTCATTGCGCAGGTCGATGCCTTCCTGTTTCCTGAACTCGTCCGCTGCCCAGGTGACGATGCGCTGGTCCCAGTCGTCGCCGCCCAGATGGGTGTCGCCGTTGGTGGCTTTGACTTCGATGACGCCCTCGCCGACTTCCAGCACGGATACGTCGAAGGTACCGCCGCCCAGGTCGAAGACCAGGATGGTTTCGTTGGCTTTTTTGTCGAGGCCATACGCCAGAGCCGAAGCGGTCGGCTCGTTGATGATGCGTTTCACGTCCAAACCGGCAATGCGTCCGGCATCCTTGGTAGCCTGGCGCTGTGAGTCATTGAAATAGGCCGGGACGGTGATGACCGCTTCGGTGACGGTTTCACCGAGATAGGCTTCGGCGTCGGCTTTGAGTTTTGCAAGCACCATCGCCGAGATTTCCTGTGGACTATATTCGCGCGCCGTAACCGGGATTTTGACGCGCACGTCATCCGATGGGCCTTCGATGACCTGGAATGGTACCATTTTTCGTTCGCTTTCAGTTTCCTCGTAGCGGCGGCCAATGAATCGCTTAATCGAATAAACGGTATTCTCCGAGTTGATAACTGATTGGCGTTTGGCTGTTTGACCAACCAGACGCTCTCCGTTTTTATTGAAGGCAACCACCGAGGGACACAATCGTCCGCCTTCTGCCGTGCTGATGACGGTGGGCTGACCGCCTTCCATCACGGCGACGACGCTGTTGGTGGTGCCAAGGTCGATTCCAATGATTTTTCCCATGGTTCATAACTCCTGTTTCGATAGTTTTTCTGGGCTTATATGCGCCAAAGGATAATCCATGAATGATAGAAATACGTTAACAACGTATAGAAAAGTTGAAAGCAGGATTCAAAAGACGGCTGGCAGTATTCCTGCCAGCCGTCTTGCCTGTGTGTAATAGGGTTTACGGTTCCTGGATGCGGAAGGCATCCACTTCGATTTTTACCGGAGTGGCCCGCAGGGAGGAAATCGAGAAGCCGACGGAACCCTCGCGCAGCGCATATTTCCGCTCTGTGTAGGGGCTGCCCTTTGGTTCTACGCCATTAATCGCAAAAGAAAGCTTGTCTCCATTACAAATAAATGTGTATTGGTTGACTGCTTTTCCCTGTTTGATGGCTGTCGAGCCGCCATTCGCCATGCTAATGTAATCGTCTCCGGTGGCATAGAACAAGTACCATAGGCCGTCACTTTGCACCGCCCACTCATACCATCCTTCATCGCTTACCCGGCAAACCAGGCTGACCTGCTGGGAGTTCACGCCGCGGTTGTCTACGACAATATCCAGGCGGGTGCTTTTGTAGGTAAAGGCTTCGTAAATGTAATAGGCAAACAATCCCGGGTCGAGGATGTCGAATACCATATACCCGCCCTTGAAACTGTAAGTCGCTTTTTGGGGGTCGGAATTGGAGTTGCCCTGAACGACATAGTAGCCCCATTGCGGGTCGCGGTCGAATTCTTCGGTGAAGTATGCGCCCTGGTCTCCGCTGCTCCCGCTGCTCTCGCTGCCGCCTGTGTTAAAGTTGCCGGTAACGGCCAGTTCGCGGCCATTCAGTTGTCCTTCGAGGATTTCACCGGTGGCGAAACGGATAATGGTCAGCGACATGGTATCGGTGGCGCTCCGCGAGCGAAGGATATCGCAATAGTCCTTCATCGTACCGTCGGTCGCCAGCACCAGGCCTTCCATCTGGAACAGGATATCGCCGGGCTTGACGCCAGCTTTATCTGCCGGGGTGCCAGATTTGACCGACATAACCCAGATTCCGGAGAGGGAGCCGTCTTCCGAGCGGACTGCAACGCCATTGACGCCAATGCTCCACACATCTTTGCCCGTTTGCAAGTCGGAAATCATCTTCTGGGCGGTCCTGGCATCGATGGCAAAGTATTGATTGAAGTTAGGGCGGGAGCGATAGTTGACGCCAACAACCTGCCCATCTTTCGTCACCAATGGCCCGCCCGAGTTACCGGGGTTGATGGTCGCATCATGGCTGAGGACATAGTCAAGTGAAGCCCAATCCGTATGGCCATCGGCTTTTTCTTTGGAGATGATGCCTTTGGTCAGGGTAAATTGGGGTTCGCCGAGCGGAAACCCGGCCGAATAGACTTCGGAACCAACCTTTGCGTCTCCTGTGAACCAATCGAGGTATTTGAAGTTGCTGCCTTCGATTTTGATAACCGCCAGGTCGGCGCATTCGGAGGCTCCCAGAACGCGCGCGCTGTACTGTTCGCCGTTCAGGAACACTTTCAGGGTGGCAGCCCCGGTCACAACATGGTTGTTGGTCACGGCGATACCGGATGGGTCGATAATGAAGCCCGAACCGCGCCCACCGGCATTGACCAGCAACCCAACCTGCGGGTCTACAAACGTTCCGACCGCTTCAATCTGGACGACGGCATCGCGCAGGTCATCCAGGTTGTTCACAGCGCCGCTGGAAGGATTGGGCTGCGACTTTTCTTCGGTTGGCTTGTCCACAATGGGTTGCGGCGTATTGGCTTCGGACGGCGTGCTGCTGCCAAAACTACAGGCAAGGCTTACAATCATCACAAGGATGACGACGAACAAAAACGGCTTTGCTGATTTCATGACTTTTCCTCCTCAAAAAAGCAAACAAACACGGTTAGAGAACTCCATTTTAGCACAGCGGATATTTTATTCAAGATTAAAGATTGATAATCATTCTTTGCGGCGCATACCCCAAAAGTCATGTATAACTCCAAACGCGCCCAAAAGACGCGTTTGGAGTGGGGATGAGGGGAAGTGAATAACCACGACTCCGCAAAAAACGCGGGACAGGCGGCAACAACGGGTCACGACGAAAAACCTTGAATGCTCTTACGTCGTGTTCCGTCGTTCCCTTTGTGGTCAATTTGCTGCTTTTGGGGACCCGCGTCCGACCAACGCAAAACGCGCCCTGGGTGAGAGCGCGTTTTCAGTGGAGATGGCGGGAATCGAACCCGCGTCCGAAAGATTCGTCCGCCGGAAATCTACATGCGTAGCCGGTTGAGGGTGTCGCCGCAGGGAACTCAACAGGCAAAACTCTCCTGCGGCCATTCACTCAGACCCGAAGGCCCTCTTTCGCGCCGTTAGTGACGTGGCGGCGCGGCACTCTGCCTTTGTTACGCCCGCTCGCTTACCGGGCAGTTAGCGGAAGCGGCAGACGCCGTACCCTGCGGGTACGGGCCGTTTACTCTCTACCGCGATTAGGCGGCGAGGGGCATAGCGGCGTAGGAAGTGCGGTTGGCACTTGATTGTTTGCGCTGATTTTACGAGCTCGGCGCTCTCTCGGCACGCATTCCGGGGCCAGCCTCTCCCGTCGAAGCCTGTCATCCCCAAAAAAACCATGGGGGACTTTCCCCAAGAAACCCATTGGGGACTTTCCCAAAAAACAGGTGGAAGTTGCTTTTTCCCGTTGGGATGGGGATTATAGCACGATTTGTGGCGTTATGAATCGCCCAGGAAAATCAACCGGGAGCGTTCGACCCGCGTATGTTCGAGCGGAATCCCCAGCACATCCAGCACTTCCTCGGGACGGCCGGTCGCGCCTTCGCGGGCGGCGAGGCGCATGAACACCCTCACCCCCGGCCCCTCTCCCGAAGGGAGAGAGGGGGGAGGTGTGAGGACTAACATTTCAATCAGGGGACGCAGGTCATACGGCTTGCCGCGCCGCTCACGGGGCAGGGATTCGGCGGCGATGACGGAATCGAGTTTTTGGGCCAGTTCATCCAGGTCAGCATGTTCGAGCAACTCCACTTCGAATTCCGCCGAGGCAACCTGGGTCTGGAGCGCGGGGGAGCGTTCATCGACGGATTCCGCCGACAGGATATGCAGGCCGGACGGGACAGCGCCCTGGATGCGCTCCACCAGACCGTCCAGCGGGAGGCTTTCGTTGAGTTTCAAATCGACCACTTCGCAGCGGCTCGAAAACCCAAGCGGCAGGGCGGCGGCGAGTTGGATTTGCGGATGCGGGTGGAAGCCCTGGCTATAGGTCAGCGGCAATTGGGCGCGGCGCGCGGCGCGCTCCCAAATTTTGTGCAGGTCGAGGTGACCGGTGTAGCGCAATGCGCCTTGTT
>DAOUAZ010000006.1:0-2616 GCA_034432975.1 Anaerolineales bacterium
ATGTACTTGACCAAAGAGGGCTTCCAGAAACTTCAGGAAGAACTGGATTACCTGCGCACCGCCAAGCGTCAGGAAGTCGCCGAGCGTCTTCATGAAGCCATGGAAGGCGGGGAACTCATCGAAAACGCTGAATATGAAGCTGCCAAAAATGAACAGGCATTCGTCGAAGGCCGCATTCAGGAATTGGAAGTTATCCTGGCGGCGGCGCACATCATCGACGGGAATGCTCACCATGACCCGAATCTGGTCGAAGTGGGCGACACTGTCATCATCGAAGAAGAAGGCGGCGAACCAGAACAATATACCATCGTGGGCGCAGCGGAAGCCAACCCACGCGAAGGCAAAATCTCCAACGAATCCCCACTTGGCAAAGCCTTGCTCAATCACCGGCCCGGCGAGGTTGTCACCGTCGATGCGCCTGGCGGGTCGTTCAAAGTCAAAATCGTTAAGACCACCTAGGAGACTGGGGCAGTCACTTCAAGCCTCGCGCTGGCTCTGCGGATGCAGGCTGCCTCGGCGCGGGGCTTTTTATATCCGGGAGAACGTATGACAGAATATACCCAACTCGAAAAAATCCGTTTGCAGAAAATAGAAGAACTCAGGGCCGAGGGCATCAACCCCTATCCTACCCGCGCCGAGCGCACGCATACCAGCGCCCAGGCAATCGCCGCGTTGGAGATGTCCGAACAACTCGCCGGGGTCTCGACAGGCTCGACCACCGGCAACCCGCCCGCCGAAGTCAAGGCCACCCTGGCAGGCCGCATCCGCGCTACCCGTCCCATGGGAAAACTGACCTTCGCCCATATCGAAGACGGCGACGGCAAAATCCAGTTGTTCTTCCGCGTCAACGAAGTCGGACAAGAGAAGGTTGACTTTTTCAACAAGATGTACGACCTGGGCGACTTCATCCAGGCTTCGGGCGTGATGATGCGCACCCGCACCGGCGAAGCGACCCTGCTGGCGCATGACTTCAAGATGCTCGCCAAAGCCGTTTCGCCCCTGCCAGCCGATAAAGACGTGGAACAACCCGACGGCACGCTCAAACGCTACGCCGCGCTCGAAGACCCCGAACTGCGCGCCCGCCAGCGCTACGCCGACCTGGCGGTCAATGCCCATATCCGCGAGACCTTCCGCAAGCGGGCGGGCATCATCAAAGCCCTGCGCACCTTCCTCGACGACAACGGCTTCCTCGAGGTCGAAACGCCCATCCTCCAGCCGCTCTACGGCGGCGCGGCGGCGCGGCCCTTCATCACCCACCACAACGAACTCGACCAGGATATGTACCTGCGCATCTCCTTCGAGTTGTATCTCAAACGCCTGCTGGTCGGCAACCTGGAGCGGGTCTACGAAATTGGGCGCGACTTCCGCAACGAGGGCGTCTCGTTCAAGCACAATCCCGAATTTACCCAGTTGGAATTCTACGCCGCCTATTTCGACTATCTCAAAGTCATGGAACTGACCGAAGCGATGGTCGGCTACGTCTGCGATACAGTCTTTGGCACGCGCCAATTCACCTTCGAGAAAGAACCGGGCAAAGTCTACGAATTGGACTTCACTGCCCCCTGGCGGCGGCTGGAGATGCGCCAGGGCATTCTCGAAACGAGCGGCATCGACATCGCGGAACATCCCACCGCCGAATCCTTGTTCAAGGCCATCATCAGCAAACACCCTGAAGCGCGCCCCGACCCGCACGTGACGCGCGGTAAACTGATAGATTTCCTGCTCGGAGAGTATCTCGAACCAACCCTCATCCAGCCCACCTTCCTGTACGATTATCCGCGCGACATTTCTCCGCTCGCCAAGCCCAAACCCGGCGACCCGCTGACGGTGGAACGCTTCGAAGGCTATGTGGCCGGTTTCGAGTTGTGCAACGCCTTCACCGAACTAAATGACCCGCTCGACCAGGAACAGCGCTTTATCGACATGCAGAGCGATTACGATGACAAAGAAGAAGAAAAACACCCGCTCGATGAAGACTACCTGCGCGCCATGCGCTACGGCATGCCCCCCAATGGCGGCTTCGGCATGGGCGTCGACCGCCTGACCATGCTCCTGACCAACAACCGCTCCATCCGCGAGGTGCTCCTGTTCCCGGCCCTGCGCAAGGAAGAGTGAACCCGAACAGGTAAACGTCCCAAGCCGCGAGGGCGCCAGTCATCATTTGCAAGGCTTGTACACCTTCCGTATTGCATGCGCTAAATCCGGCGTAAGACAGGTCTTCGACCTGTCTTGTTCCTATCGGAAAACAACGGGGCGGCTCTTATCGAGCCGCCCCGTTGTTCGCTCATGGCGCACAAGTCAGGCTGGGAAGCCAGTATCCAACCGTAGCCCCCGCCGGGAGGCTGACCGTTTTGGCGCAGTGCAGGCTGCCGGACTCATCCAGGAACAGGAAACCGACGCTGGCCGCATTCACCGTATCCGTGTTCTGGAGATACATGGCGGAGTTGTACGTCCCGCCCGAGCCCGAGAAGTTCCGGTACAACATGGGCAGGTAGAAACTGCTGCTGCCGCCGGAAACCCCGCTGTAGGTCATCACTTCCGCGCCGACGTGCGGACGTCCGAGTACGACGATGTTGGTATTCGCGGTGACGACCGCGCCGCCGACCCAGCCCACAG
>DAOUAZ010000007.1:0-4272 GCA_034432975.1 Anaerolineales bacterium
CCTTCTGACTTGGGCTATTACAACAGCAACCCCAATTACCCGGTGGTCTATGTCGATTGGCACAAGGCCAACGCCTACTGCGAATGGGCGGGTGGCCGCCTGCCCACCGAAGCCGAGTGGGAATACGCCGCGCGCGGCGGGCTGGGGGGGAAGTCTTATCCCTGGGGCGATGAATCCCCGGTTTGCGCCCCCGGCGCAAAGAATGGCGCGCAATATGGCCCTTGTTCTCCCGATTCGCCGATTAACGTCAAGTCCTTCCAGCCCAATGGCTATGGCCTGTACGACATGGCCGGCAACGTTTGGGAGTGGGTTAGCGATTGGTATGGCGATTATCCCAGCGGCGCGCTCGAAAACCCGACCGGGCCGGAAAACGGCTCCAGTAAGGTTCTGCGTGGCGGCTCGTGGGACGGCAACGATAACAACCTGCGCGTCTCGGATCGCGGCAGGCTCACGCCAGACACGGCCAACGACGACATCGGCTTCCGTTGCCTCCGCTCGCCTTAATTCTGGTATTCTGGTTTCTGGGCTTCTGGGTTTCTGCGCTCTTGTCTTCCCCGCGTAGCGGGTCGCGTTATTTTTTTTGCAAATCGTACCGCAGGCTTTAGCCTGCAAACCATGGAAAGGAGGTTTTGCAGTGAACAGGCGTCAAAGCGAAGACCCCTGGCTGTGGGAACGGCTGGTTTCGTTTGAAAACCTTCTGCTGGCTTATAAAAAAGCCGCCAAAGGCCGGCGCAGCCGCGCTTCGGTGGCGGGCTTTGAATACAACCTCGAAAACGAACTGCCCCAATTACAATCTGAACTGCGCGAAGGCCGTTACCAGCCGGGCCAGTATGTCAGTTTCTATGTGCATGACCCCAAAAAACGCCTGATTTCCGCCGCGCCCTTTCGTGACCGGGTTGCGCATCATGCCCTGGTGAACATCATCGAACCCATATTTGAGCGCAAATTCATCTTCGATACCTACGCCAACCGCAAAGGCAAGGGCACCCATGCCGCGCTCGACCGCTGCACCCACTATATGCGCCGTTTTGCTTACGTCCTGCCGCTGGATGTGCGCCAGTTTTTCCCGTCCATTGACCATGCTGTTTTGCTGGCAAACCTGCAAAAGAACATCCAAAACGAGAAAATCCTGGGTTTGTGCCGGCTCATCCTTGCCAGCGGCGAGGGCGTTTTGCAGGAAGAATATGAGCCGGTCTATTTTCCCGGTGATGATTTGTTTGCCATCAACAAACCGCGTGGTTTGCCAATCGGAAATCTCACCAGCCAGTTTTTGGCGAATGTCTATCTCAACCCGCTCGACCAGTTCATCAAACGTACGCTCAAGTGCCAGGGCTATGTTCGCTATGTCGATGATATGCTGCTTTTTTCAAATGACAAGGCAGAATTAAATCGCTGGCGCGGGCAGATCATCCAATTTCTGGCCGGTTTGCGCCTGACCGTGCATGAAAACAGCGCCCAGCCGCGCCCCACCCGCATTGGCATCCCGTTTTTAGGTTTCCAGGTCTTCCCAGACCACAGGCGGCTCAAACGCCGTAAAGTTGTTCACGCCCGGCGGCGATTGAAAGCGCTGGCCGCGCGTTACCATGCCGGGCAAATTGAGCAAAAAGCGGTCAAGGCCCGCGTCCAGGCCTGGATTGCCCATGCCGCGCATGGGGATACCTGGAGGCTGCGCCAGTCCATTTTTCATGAAATTCGGTTTGTGTCCCCCGAAGGAGGCTCGCATGTCCCAGCAATCGCCGATTTTCAGCAAGACCTATGATTTCCTGCTCTGGACGCTGAACCACACCGAAAATTATCCCAAAAGCGAGCGATTTCGGCTGGCAAAACGGTTGGAAGACAGCCTGTTTGGGTTTCATGAGTGTCTTCTGGCGGCCACCCGGCCCGCGCAAACCCGCGCGGCCCTGGCCCAGGCTGACCTGGAACTGGACAAAGCCCGTTTTTATATTCGCCTGAGCCATGCGCGCAAATTGTTGGAAGCGAAACAATATGAGTATGCTGTCAATGCTTTGACGGAAATCGGCAGGCTGTTGGGCGGCTGGCTGAAAAGCCTGCCCTCCCTGCCGTAAATCCTGGGAATGCCGGAACGGGTTCTGCGTGGCGGCTCGTGGAACAACAACGATAACAACCTGCGCGTCTCGAATCGCAACAGGAACACGCCAGACAATACCAACAACAACATCGGCTTCCGTTGCCTCCGACCGATTTCTTTGTAATTTCACGACCAGAATCCGGGCAGTTGCAGCCAAAAGTGAAGATTGCCCGGGCGTGTTTTGAAATCGAGCGCCGGTCATTCCCGTCATCCCGCTTGCGGGGTGGCAAATATCCAAAAGCCGGGCATCCTGCGCCCCGTGCCTTGATGCCCGGCAGCATTAAATTGGACAAATGCTCCAGGAATTTTTCGTCTCATCCCCCTTCATTGGCCGCGCCGTACCGCCGCCTTCAGGCGGTGGCTTACAGGCTGAAGCCTGTGGTATATTACTTTATGACCCAAAAAGAATTCTTTGTCCGCCGCTTGCCTCACTGGCATCTTGCCAATGCCACCTTCTTTGTGACGTTTGGACTGGAAGGCAGCCTGCCCCAACCGGTCGTTGCCCAAATTCAGGCGGATTATGAATCTGTACGCCGTCAACTGCAAGCCGAAGAACAGCCCAACCGCCGCGAAGAATTGTATCGGCTATCCAAACAACTGTTCAAGCGCTATGACGACTATCTCGACCAGGGTCAGGGTACTCGGTGGCTTGCGCAAGCAGAAATTGCGCGGATGGTTTGCGAGCAAATCCATCTGCTTCATCCGGAACAATATCACTTGCGCGCATACTGCGTCATGTCCACCCATGTCCATCTACTGGTAGATACGCAAGATATTCCCCTCCCGCTGCCATCCAAAGACGGCAAGCAGCAAACGCCGCTCTCTTACGCCTTGTTTTTGCTCAAAGGACGAACCGCGCGCCAGGCCAATCTGACGCTTAATCGGCAGGGTGCTTTTTGGCGGCGCGAGAGCTACGACCATGTTGTGCGCGATGAACGCGAATATGAACGAATAGTCTCGTATATTCTCAACAACCCGGTC
Source organism: Anaerolineales bacterium (assembly GCA_034432975.1). Classification (GTDB taxonomy): domain Bacteria; phylum Chloroflexota; class Anaerolineae; order Anaerolineales; family Villigracilaceae; genus UBA5195. The sequence continues at coordinate 3,071 of DAOUAZ010000007.1, forward strand.
AAAGCGGGATTGGTTGAAAATTGGCAAGATTACCCGTATGCGTTTTTGAATGATACAGGCTGAAGCCTGTGGCACCTCCGTACTGCCGCCTTCAGGCGGCGATTTACAGGCTGAAGCCTGTGGTGCATTCGTACCGTTGCCTTTCGGTGGCGATTTACAGGCTGAAGCCTGTGGTACATCCTTCTACCGGAGAAATGCTCCATGAACTCATCATCCCCATCCCCCGTTTTTATTGGCCGCGCCCGCGAAATCCGGCGCATTGTCAGCCGTCTGTCGAATGGCGGGCAATCGGTGGCTATCACCGGCGAGCCGCGCATGGGCAAAACCAGCCTGCTGCGTTACCTGCATGACCCCGCCCGGCGCGCCGAACTGTTCGGCGGCCTGGCCTCGCGCCTGTTGACCCAGTATATCGACGCCCAGACCTTCGGCATGACCTTCGACCAGTCCCGGTTCTGGCAAACCGCCCTGCAGCCCCTGGCCGAAAAACTGCAAGAAACGCGCCATCCGGCCCTGTTCGCCGCCTGCGACACCTGCAAACGCGAAGGCTTCGGTGTCTTTGGTCTGGAGCGCGTGCTGGCCCAAATGCAATCCCTCGGCTGGCGGCTGGTCATCCTGTTGGATGAATTCGACAACCTGCTCAACCATCCCGTTTTGCACCAGGCCGAGTTCTACGGCGGCCTGCGTTCGCTCGCCAGCCGCTACGAATCGCTGGCCCTGGTCACGGCCAGCCGCCAGCCGCTCGAAGCCCTCAACGAAACCACCCGCGAATACAGCAAACTCGGCTCGCCCTACTTCAACTTCATGACCCCGGTGGTGCTGGGCGCGCTTGAAAAGAAAGACGCCCTGCAACTGCTCAAGGCGGGCGAGGCCCATTTCAGCCCGGATGACTGCGAATTCCTGGTTCACATCGCCGGGGGGCATCCGTACCTGCTGCAAATCGCGGCCAGCGCCCTGTGGGATGCCTACCAGGACGGCGAACCGGACGGTCTTGTCCGTTGGGAAAGCGCCGCCCGCGACTTGCACGAATCCGCCTGCCAGGTCTTGCGCGACATCTGGCAGGTCTGGACTCCTGCCACCCGCAAAGCAGTTACTGTGATTGCGCTGGATACCCTGCCCCGGCTGGTGTCTGGGAAAGAATTCGATCTCGACCACCTGCTCGCATCGTTCAGCGACTACATCCCCGAAGTGGACGAACTCAGGAA
>DAOUAZ010000008.1:0-12748 GCA_034432975.1 Anaerolineales bacterium
CCACGCCCACCCCGCTCCCGGCGGCGCGCATTCAAAGCGGCGAAAAGGCGCTCTTCAACGGCGATTACGCCCTGGCGCGGCAGGAATATTCCATCGCGCTGGCCGTCAGCGCCGAAGACGCCATCCGCCGCGAGGCCTTATGGGGCCAGGCGCGCGCTGAATTTGGCGACGGGGAATACTTCGCCGCGCTTACCCCGCTGCGCCAATTGGCCCAAACCTACCCCGGCAGCGACGAGGCCATCGAAGCCCATTTCCTGCTCGGCGAGGCCTATTTCAACCTGGCGCGCTTCGCCGATTCTGCCGCCGCCTACCAGGAATACCTGACCGCCCGCCCCGGCCTGCTCGACGCCTACGCGCAAGAACGGCGCGGCGACGCCTTCCTCAACCTGGGCGAGACCAGCAATGCCCTGGCCGCCTACCAGGCCGCGCTGGCCGCGCCCGAACAGCCCGACCCGCTCAACATCCGCATCAAAATCGCCAACACCACGTACGCGGCGGGCGAATACGATATCGCCCTGGGCATGTATGACCAGATTTACGCGGCCGCCAGCCAGGATTATCTCAAGGCCCGCATGAGCCTGCTGGCCGGACGCGCCCTGATGCAGATGAACCGTGAGGAAGAAGCCTACAACCGCTGGCAAAACGCCGTCGATAACTACTTCCGCTATATCGACTCGTATTACGCCCTGGTCGGGCTGGTCGACGCCGGGCAAACGGTGAACGAGTTCCAGCGCGGCCTGGTCGATTACTTCGCCCGGCAATACGGCGTGGCGCTGGCCGCCTTCGACCGTTATATCGCCCAAAATCCATCCCACGACGGCACAGCCCTGCACTACAAAGCCCTCACCCTGCGCGAAATGGGCGAATTCCAGGCCGCCTTCGACCTGTGGAACGAGTTCATCCAGAAATATCCCGACAACGCTTTCTGGGCCGCCGCCTGGGGCGAGCGCGCCTATACCCAATGGGCGCACCTGCGCCAGCACGCCGCCGCCGCCGAAAGCCTGGAGACCTTCGCCCGCGAAGTTTCGGCCTCGCCCTCGGCCTTGCCCTACCTGATAGAAGCTGCCCGCATCTACGAGCGCGGCGGAGAACTGGAGCGATCCGCCAACCTGTGGGAATCGCTCCCCAACCGTTACCCCTCCGACAACCGCATGGCCGATGCCCTGTTCCAGGCCGGGATTTTACGCTACCGCCTGGGCGATTACGCCCGCGCCAACCAGAACTTCCAGAACGCCTTGCAACTCGTCACCGCCCCCTCCGAACGGGCGCGCGCCCTGCTGTGGGTCGGCAAAACCTACCAGGCCAGCGGAGATGTGGAAAACGCCCGCAAAGCCTGGATGCAGGCGCAAGCCATTGACTCCTTTGAATATTACAGCGTCCGAGCGCGCGACCTGCTCGAAGGCCGCGCCCCCTTCGCCCCGCCGCCCTTGATGAACCCGGACTATGACCTGGCTGCCGGGCGGATGGAAGCCGAAGCCTGGCTGCGGATTAAGTTCAACCTGCCCGCCGAAACCGACCTGCGCGGCCCCGGCCAACTCGCCAACGACCCGCGCTTGCGGCGCGGCGCGGAACTCTGGCAGATGGGACTATACAACCTGGCGCGCGTCGAATTCGAGTCGCTGCGCGAGGCCGTCGCCGGCGACGCGGCCGATTCCTTCCGGCTGGGAAATTACCTGCTCGACCTGGGCGCGTACCGCCCGGCCATCTTTGCCCTGCGCCAGGTTTTGACCCTGGCCGGGCTGGAAAAACACGCCGACAGCCTGAACAACGCCCCCGCTTACTTCAAATATGTCCGTTATGGATTGTATTATTCCGACCTGGTCTGGCCGGCCGCTGCCCAAAACGGCCTCGACCCGCTCTTCGTAACCAGCATGATGCGGCAGGAGAGCCTGTTCGAGGGTTTCGCGCGCTCCTCGGCCGGCGCGCGCGGGCTGATGCAAATCATCCCCTCCACCGGGGCAAGCGTGGCCGAACAACTCGGCTGGCCGCCCAACTACGATGCGGAAGACCTCTACAGCCCGACGGTCAGCATCCGCCTGGGGGCGCATTACTTCGGCGCCAACCGACGCCTGCTCAACGGCGATACCAGCGCCGCTCTAGCGGCCTACAACGGCGGGCCGGGCAACGCAGCCGCCTGGCAAGCCCTCTCCAACGGCGACCATGACCTGTTCGTGGAAGTCATCCGCTTTGCCGAGACGCGCAACTACATTCGCTTTATCTATGAGGCCTATACCCTGTACCGCGCCCTGTACAGCCCGATGCAATAAACAGAATCGTCCCGAAGGCTAACTCGGTTCCTTGCGCTGAACCGGAAGAAGCCTTCGGGACGATATAAAAAACGACCGGCTTTTTGAGCCGGTCGTTTCGGTTTATTCCAGGTAGGCCAGCAGCCGTTGCTGGACTTCGTCTTTTTCGATGTCCTGTACCGCCAGGAGTTTATCGCGCCCCGATTGCCCGGCTACGATTTCGATTTTGTTCTCCGCTACGCCCAGCACGCCCGCCAGGAAGGCAATCAATGCGGCATTGGCTTCCACTTCGGGAGCAGCGGTCAGGCGCACTTTGACTGTTCCATCCGGCTGGATTTCGGTAATTTCATTGCGACTCGCGCGCGGCGTCACCCGCACGGCCAGCGCAGCCCCCCGGCGGCCATCGTGCAAACGAAATTTCCTGGCTTCCATAATCACCTCATTACAGGAACAGTAGTGATGTAACAACTCGCGCAATTAATTGTACCAGAATTATCAAAATGATTGGGCTGAAATCGAACATCCCCACCAAAGGTACCACCCGCCGAATGGGCGCGAGCAGCGGCTCGACCATCCGGTCGACGAACGAACGGATGGGATGATAAGGCGACATGAAATACGACAGGATGACATGCGTCAATACCAAAATCACAACGAGTTGCGAAAACCAACTGATGGCCTGGGCCAAAACGACATTCATGCGATTTTCTCCTTCAAAAAATGATTCAACCCTTCGGCGGCCTCGAGCCAAGTATCGCCGTGCCAACCCGCGCAATCGTCGCGCCTTCCTCGACGGCGGCCACGAAATCGGCGCTGGTGCCCATCGAGAGTTCGTCCCAGGTGATGGCGGGGAATCTCCCGGCCAGGAAGTTGCGCAATTCGCGCAGTCTCGCAAAGAACGGGCGCGTCTGCTCCGGGTCGTCGTAAAGCGGGGGCATGGTCATCAGGCCGCGAATCTGCAAATGGGGCAGGAGGGCGGTTTGCTCTATCTCGCGGCAGAGCGCTTGCAGGTCTTCCGGCGTAGAAGCCGGATACCCGAATTTACTGGCCTCCCCGCCGACGTTGCACTCCAACAAAACGGGCAGGGGCCGCCCCGCTTCGGCGGCGAAACGCTCCAGGCGGTTGGCGAGTTTCAGGCTGTCGAGTGAGTGCATCAGGTGGAAATGTCCCGCCACCAGGTCGGCCTTGCGGCTCTGGACGTGTCCAATCATGTGCCAGCGCAATCCCTCGACCTCGCCCAGCGCGCGGATTTTTTCGACCGCTTCTTCGGCGTAGTTTTCACCGAAATCACGGATTCCGGCCTCGACTGCCGCGCGCGCCGTTTCGACGGGGTGGGTCTTGGTGACAACCACCAGCCGCGCCGAAGCCGGCTCCCGTTTCACGCGCATCGCCGCCGCGTCGATTTGGGCGCGGATGGCCTGGTAACGGGAACGGATGGCTTCTACGAGGGATAAATCCACGGAATCCATTGCAATTTCACTCTCAAGTTTTTCTGGCTGTATCTTCTCAATATTTTGGGGAGAGAAGCACCGTCCCGCGAGCGCTCAGCCGAGCGGTTGGAATGGCTCAACCGGGTTTTTCAAGCAAACCTCACCTGCGCTTGTCGCGCAGGCGCAAGTGTCGGGACGTTTTCCCAATTTTTGAGAAGATACTTCTGGCTACGCGTTATTTTCGGCGACCCGGTCTCGATACGCCAAAACCGGGCTGCTCGACCTTCACTCTCAGGCCAGCGCAATCAACGCGCCGAAGCGGCCGGTTTTGCCTTTTTGGGCGCGATGCGAGAACCAATCGTCGGGGTGGCAGGCGGTACAAAGCCCGGCCACCTGCGCCTGTTCGACGCCAGCCTGCTCCAGCACGAGTCTGTTGGCCGCCCACAGGTCGAAATGCGCCCTGGGGCCATGATTGCGATGCAGGAGCGAAGCGGCGTCTTTCCCAAAGGCGTAACGCACATGCTCTTCCACATCATGGCCGATTTCGTAGTGGTCAGGGCCGATGGCGGGGCCGATGGCGGCCAGGATGTCGGACGGTTGCGAGCCAAAAGCCGCCTTCATCGATTTGACGGCCTCGCCCGCGGCGCGGCGCACCGTGCCAAGCCAGCCAGCATGGACGATACCAATCGCCCGCTTTACCGGGTCATAGAGCAGGATGGGAGTGCAATCGGCAAAGCGCATGAACAGGGTTACGGCAGGGTTATCGGTGATGATGGCATCGGCCTTGAACTCAGGCGGATTCTCGAAACGCGGATGCGGGGCATTGGCAAGGACGACATCCGCGCTGTGCACCTGCCAGACATCGAACATCGAGCCGGTCTCGCGTCCCAGGGCGCGGAAGGAACGATAGCGATTCTCGCGGACGCGGGAACGCTCATCGCCAACCGTCCCGCCAACGTTGAGGGAACGCCAAGGTTCAGGACTCAGCCCGCCCTGGCGGGTGAAAACGGCGTGAACCACCTCGGGCGGGAAGATGTCGAAGGTCAGGAATCGGATTCCGTCCGAATTGCGAAATTCCATAGCCGCTATTTTTTGACCGGGGCGGCGAATTTTTGGACGAGCGAATCGCGCGTCTCGCGCATCGATTCTTCGACGTAGGGCAGGCCAAACCAGGCCGTGCCGAACCCAAACAAGAATCCAGTGATGACGCGCAGGGTGGGCGTGGATTCGCGGAACGGCAGCAGGGTATTGACAAACGAAAGCCCCAACTGGCTGAATAATTGCGAGAACCCGTCCAGTCCCATCGGCGCGATGGCAATGAACAGCCAGCCCGCCCAGTGCAGGGGCTTGATTCGACGCCCGGTGAGCGCAAACACGAACCCAAATAGGAGTATCGCGCCATAAATAGCGACATCGCGCTGGCACAGGGCGATTTTGTAACCCATGCGTTCATTGCCGACAAAACGGCGGGCTTCCAGCAGGCCGTTGTTGCTCTCGTCGATGCCGGCGGCTTCGCCGAACGTCATCACGCCGTCGACGCCTGCGATAGCGCGCGGGTAATAGGGCTGCTCCCCGAACAGGAAGAAGGAACGGAAGCCAAGTTGGTGGCAAAGCGGGCTGTAGACAGTGTAAATGACTTGTGCCGGGGTGGTTGCGCCGGATTTCATCAGGACGGGAGCGAGGAAGGGCAGGCCAAGATACAGGATGAACAGGCCAATGACCGCCGCCAGCCAGTGATTGGCAATCCAATAGGATAGCCGGTCGGCCCCGGTGACGGCGGCGGGGGGTGGATTCCTGGCGAGTCGCAGGTTCTGGCTGCGGGCATCGCGTGCCGCGCCCAGGGTCATCATCAAATCGGCGCGGGTGAAGGGCGCTTTCAGGCTGTAGACGCCCACTTCGACGACGGGAATCTGGTCGAAATATTTTTTTTGGATGGCCGGGTCGCTGTCGATGTCGATTTCGAACAGGGCATGGGGAATTTCGGACTGGAGCGATTGCAGGTCGGTTTTGGCCTGTTCGCACAGGCGGCAATCGGCGCGGGAAAGCAGGGTGACGGTTAGCATTGCGGCTCGTTGTTATAAACCAAAATCGACCCACAGACCGTAGCGGGCCAGCAGGTTGAAGACACCGAAAATGAGCATCCCGCCAACGATGACCAATAAAACGCCCATGCCGATTTCGACATAGCGCATGACTTTGCCGTATTTGCGCAGGGTGGTTGTGACCCAGCCGATGCCGAGCGCCGCTATCAGGAACGGAATCGCCAGCCCGGCGGAGTAAGCCGAAAGCAGGGATGCGCCATAAGCAACCGAACCGCCGTTCAGCGCGAAGGTCAAAATCGCGCCCAGCACCGGCCCCACGCACGGCGACCAGCCCGCAGAGAAGAAAATGCCCATCATGGCCGAGGAGAGATACCCCATCTTGGGGTCGGGCAGGCTCTGGACGCGGGTATCGTATTCCAGCAGCGGGATGCGGAAGACGCCAATCATGTGCAGGCCGAAGATGATGATGACCAGCCCGCCCAGCCGCGCCAGCCAGATGCGCAGGTCGTAAAGCAGCCCGCCCAGCGCCGAAGCGGCCACGCCGAGCAAAACGAAAACGATGCTAAAACCCAGCACGAAGGCCACGCCATGCGTAAACGTGATGAAGCGGTTGTTCGCGTCCGATTCGCCGCCCGCCGCGCGCCCGCCCAGGTAGCCGACATAGGCCGGGACCAGCGCGAAGACGCAGGGAGAGAGAAACGACGCAATTCCGGCCAGGAAGGCCAGCCCAAACGATACGTTCAATTCCATGCAGCACCTCGTAAAATGTCGAAGGTCGCGCAGCAGCGATATTTGTTGCGCATCGAGACCCGGCTCAACCAAAATTGCAAAAGCAATCTTTCGTCATGCGGAAGCAAGCTTCCGCATTCCATATCAATACTTTTTCTCGCGCACATCGACCTGGGTGCCGCCGGGCATGCCAACGGTTACATCGCCCGGTTCGAGTTCGACGATGGGGGTCGTCCAGCGGAAAATCCATTTGGCGTCTTCGGGCAGGACGTTCAGGCAGCCGCGCGAGCGGGCCGTGCCAAAGTTGTTGTGCCAGAAAGTCGAGTGAATGGCAACCCCATTTCCTGAAAAGAACACGCTCCACGAGACGCCGGGCGTGTCCCAACCGGCATCGACCGTGCCGCCCGCCATGTGGACGGAAATCAATTTTCGCCAGGTGCGATGCCCATCCCCGACCGGGGTTGACCAGGCGGCGGTTTCATTGCCTTGCGCATCCACTTTGCGCCCGCTGGAGGCCTTGCAGAAATAGACTTCGCTCTGGCCCTCGTAACAGGAGATGGTCTGGTAGGTCAGGTTGGCGACGACGCGCTTTTGAGCGGGGTCGACATTTGGGCTGATGGGCGCAATCTCCTCGGCGGTCAGCGGGCGGAAGGCGGCCCCTTCGGCCCAGAAGATATCGCCGTAACTGCCATAGCGCTCGTTGACCCGGTAGATGATATTACCGGTCACATCGCTGACCCGAATCTGGTCAATCCACATCACCTGGCTGTAATAGAGCCGGGTGGGCTGCCGGAATTCGACCGCGTTCTTGAGCCAGGGAGAGGCCGGCGCGGCATTTTCCACCACAAAATCGACGTAAGGAACGGTCACTTCCGCCCAAAAGCCGCCCTGCCCGGCAGGGATGGCCTGCAAGGGAACGTTGGGCCGGTTCTGCACCGGCTGGACATAGGCCGAATACAAGTACCCTTGCGGCGTCTCGACCCAGCGCTGGTTGATGACCTGCGGGTCATTGGACTGGGCGACCGTTTCGCGCAGCCAGGGAACCACCGTATCGGGATAGAGCCGGCCCACGGAGGGATAATCGGCCCGGGGAGCGGAGGCCAGGTCGAGGGTGGCGACCAGGCGCCCCAGCCGCTCGCCCTGGGGAAATTCCGGCAGGGGCAAAACGCGGCTGAAGGGACGAAACGCCAGGTATCCGGCCGCGCCGCCAACCAGTTTGAGAAAATCGCGTCGTGAAAGGGTCATGGGTTATTCTATCACCGGCATAAAAAATTCATAGGGTCAAAGGATACCCGCAAAATGGGTATGCGTCAATTCAGGGATTAATGGACGTTAAGTTATTCCCCCGCCCGCTCCAACACTTTGTCGAATAACGCATCGACCAGGAAAGCAGCCAAAAACCAGAAAGCGGCTTACCCGGCAGGGTAGTTTGTCGGCTGACTCGTGGGCGTTAGATTTTACCGGAAACAGTTATTTTTGTATACTCTGCCAAAATCTGACCTGGCAGGTGAAGGATGAACAAATTTCATCTTTGGCGAAACTAAAGTTATAACAAGTTCGCCGCAGATATGTTCACCAGGAATAAAAAACCTCTTTCACCTGTGACAAAGGATGAAAGAGGAGCTGATGCCAGAAAATTTTCTATTAGGCCGCGGCAACTTCTTTGGTGGTGACGCCAATTTGGGGCGGGTTCTCGAAGTGCTTCTTGACGGCGCACAGTTCGGCAGAGCGAATCAGCGAGGGACGGTATTTTTCGGGGAAGGTCGGCGGGACCTGGATTTCGAGGTCGATTTTCTCGACCATGCCGCTGAAAGGGTTGCTGTGCATGCGCTGGAGGATGCGAATGCCCTCGGTCGGCAGTCCGCGCTGCTGGCAGAAGCCCAGGACGTAAATCCCGGCGCAGGTGCCGATGGATGCCAGGAACGTGGCGAAGGGCGTGGGGGCAGTAGCCGCCGGGGGCTGGTCGGTGTGGACGGTGAATGAGCTAAAATGAGCGTCGACGCGCGCGCCGCCGGGGAAGTCGATGAGCATTTCCATGATGGTTGAATCTCCTTGAGTTCGTTTGGGTTGTCACGTTCTTGGATGATTCGGGAATGGAAAAGTTGCAGGGAAGCAGGAATACAAGGAAACAAGGGCACAAGGAAGCAAATCGGCAAGAATAAAACAGGGACAGCCCCCGGCCATCCCTGACACCTGGCACCTGGAACCTGACACCACTTAAAACACCGGCGCGACGTACTCGCCCCACTCCCCGCGCAGCGTATTGCAGACTTCGCCGAGGGTCATCTTGTTTTCGACGCATTCCACAAAAAGCGGCATGAGATTTTCGCTGCCCCGGGCGGCAGATTCCAGCCGGGCGCGCAGTTCGGCAATTTTGGCGTTATCGCGGTTGTTGCGCAGTTTTGCCAGCCGGGCGCGCGCTTCGGCCTCGATGGCCGGGTCGATGACCTGGCGTTCGAGGGTCATCTCTTCCTTGACCTGGAACTGGTTGACGCCGACCACCACCTGCTCGCCATGTTCGATTGCCATTTGGGCTTCGTAAGCCGCATTCTGGATTTCGTTGGCCTGGTAGCCCTGTTCGATTCCGTTCATCGCGCCGCCCAGGCTGTCGATGCGGGCGATGTATTCAGACGCCAGCCGCTCGATTTCATCGGTCAGGTGTTCGATGAGATACGAACCGGCCAGCGGGTCGATGGAATCCGCCGCGCCTGATTCGCAGGCGATGATTTGCTGGGTGCGCAGCGCCACCCGCACCGACTTTTCGGTCGGCAGCCAGAGCGCCTCGTCCATCGAGTTGGTATGCAGCGATTGCGTCCCGCCCAAAACGGCGGAAAGCGCCTGGAGCGTGACGCGCACCACATTATTTTCCGGCTGTTGCGCCGTCAGGGTCGAACCGGCCGTCTGGGTGTGGAAGCGCAGCTGCCACGAAGATGGTTTCTGCGCCTGGAAGCGTTCGCGCATGATTTTTGCCCACATCCGCCGCGCGGCGCGGAACTTGGCGACTTCCTCCAACACGTTGTTATGGGCGTTGAAGAAGAACGACAACTGCCCGGCAAAATCATCGACCTGCAAACCGGCCTTGAGCGCGGCCTCGACATACGCAATCGCATTTGCCAGCGTGAAGGCAACTTCCTGGGCGGCGGTCGAACCGGCCTCGCGGATGTGGTAGCCGCTAATCGAAATCGTGTTCCAGTTTGGCACTTCGGCGGCGCAGTACGAGAAAATATCCGTAATCAGGCGCATCGACGGGGCGGGCGGGTAAATATACGTTCCGCGCGCGATATATTCCTTCAGAATGTCGTTTTGAATCGTCCCGCGCAGGGCCTTCGGCTCGACTCCCTGCTGTTTGCCGACCGCAATGTACATCGCCAGCAGCACACCCGCCGGGGCGTTGATGGTCATCGAAGTGGAAACCTTATCCAGCGGAATCTGGTCGAAAAGCGCCGCCATGTCTTCGATGGACGATATCGAAACGCCGACCTTGCCCACTTCGCCCAGCGCCATCGGGTCGTCGGCGTCGTAACCGATTTGGGTCGGCAAATCGAAGGCCACCGAAAGCCCGGTCTGGCCCGCGCCCAGCAGGTAGCGGTAACGCTTGTTCGATTCGGCGGCGGTCGAAAAACCGGCGTACTGGCGCATCGTCCAGAAACGCCCGCGATACATCGTCGGCTGCACGCCGCGCGTAAATGGATACTCGCCGGGGAAGCCGAGTTTATCGGCGTAGTCGGGGTCGTCATCCTGGGGAACGAAAACCGGCGGCAGTTCGATGCCGGAGGATGTTTGGAATTTCGGCTTGCGTTCGGGGAAGCGGTCGATGGATTTCTTGCGCGTGGTTTCTTTCCAGCGCGAATATTGGTCTTGAAGGGTCATGATTTCCTCGTGGACTCGAAAATCTCCAGATGTTCTAACGGGAGTATTTTACCGTTTCCCCGGCATTCCTGACAGCGATGAGCATCACGCCGTTTAACGAAATTTATCCCGACTTTCCCCGCTGTCGCCTGTTTCCTGCCAAACGAACCGGTTCCTCGCCGACCCGTTTCTCCTCGCCCCTGGCATTGACCACACTCTTTGGCCTTTGATCGCGTTTTCGGGCTTCTTCCGCTGCGCGCTGGCGTTCTTCTTCTTCCAACTCCGTCGCGCCCTTGAACCCTTTGAGTTTTTCCCCGCTCGCCACGTCGTAATGCGCCCACTGGTCGAGGTCGTGTCCCAGGCTGTTGATTACAAAATACGCCGAAAGCACATGCTTGCGCCCTTGCCGGTTGATGGCAAATTTATTTGCCCTGCTCCCATTTTTTCACACTCTGGCGCAATTTTGCTGCCACCGGGCGTTTATCATGCCGCGGTTCGAATGGGTCCAACTCCGGGTTTTTGCCAGTCTTCTGGCGGGGACCGATGTAATTAGGAACCTGTTCGCCCGTCGCCAGGTCGAAATGAATCCATTGGTCGAGGTCGTGTCCCATGATGTTGACGTAAAAAAACGCTGAAAGGATGTTCCGCCCGCCGTCATCCTGGCTGACTTCGTAGTTAACCAGCGTCATGCTGCCATTTTTTATACGGGCCAGGTATAGCACTTTTTCGACATCCCCACTCAAAAGGAGATTGAAGTTCCAGGTTCGGTCGGCCACTTTGGTGCGTTCGAGTTTGGCGTGAATGGGCATATCCACTCCTTTACAGAGATTTGCCCTTATTTTCCACGGTTTCCCCGCAAAATAAGAGTGAATATCATATCATTTTGGGATAGTTCAAGGACACCAAATCCCTCCCCCATGCTATCATAGCGGGATATTGCTTGGAAAGGTCATCCGTTGAACATCCTGACTCGTTTCAAAAACGCTTCGCGCGAACTGGTTCTGTTTGCCAGCGCCGCGCTTGTACTGGGCATGGCGCTCAGTATCGTCAATGCCACTTTCAATAATTTTCTCAACGAACGTTTTGCATTGAGCGGTTTCGAGCGCTCCTTCCTGGAGTTCCCGCGCGAACTTCCCGGATTCCTGGTGGTCTTCGTCTCGGCGGCGCTCTGGTTCCTGGATGCGCGCCGGTTGGGCGCGGTTTCCCTGTTAATGGCTGCGGCAGGAGCATTCCTTATCGGGTTTGCCTCGCCCGGCTACTGGGTGATGGTGGTCTGGTTATTCATCTACAGCATGGGCGACCACCTGTTCATGCCAATTGCATCCACCATTGGGATGCAACTGGCGCGCGCGGGGCAGGATGGCCGCCGCCTGGGGCAGATTAACGCTATCCGTAACGCGGCCACCATCCTGGGCAGTTTCCTCGTCTTCCTGGGATTTCGCTACCTGGGCTTCTCTTTCCTGCACACATTTACCATTGCTGCGGCCTTCCTCCTGCTGGCAGCCTTCCTGCTCTACCGCATGACCCCTGAAAAAACTGTCGAGCGGCGCGGCTACCTGCAATTGCACAAGGAATACAAGCTGTACTATGCCCTGAACGTTATTTCAGGCGCGCGCAAGCAATTGTTCATTACCTTCGCGCCCTGGGTGCTCGTGCAGGTATTCGAGCAGCCGACCCAGATTATGGCAACCCTGTTTACCATCGGCGGGCTGATTGGAATTCTCTTCCAGCCCCTGCTCGGCTGGACAATTGACAAATTCGGCGAGCGTTTTGTGCTGGCGGCGGACGCCGTCATCCTGGTCTTTGTCTGTTTTGGCTATGGTTTTGCCAAATTCATTTTTCCTGCCGAGATTGCCTTCCTGGTCGTCTGCGCCTGCTTCCTGGTTGACCAAATGATTTTCTCGGTTGGCATGGCGCGCGCAACCTACATGAAAAAGATTGCCAAAGAGCCGGGGCACATCCAACCGGCCCTGACCGCCGCCGTAACCATCGACCATGTCTTTTCGATTTCCGCTGCGCTGGCCGGCGGCCTGATTTGGAGCGCCTTCGGCTTCCAATATGTGTTCCTGATGGGCGCCGGGCTGGCCGTCATCAATTTTTTCACTGCCTTGCGGGTGCGCATTCATCCGTGACTGGCGGAACAGTAACGCGCCCGCACAACTCTTAACTCATTACAATACCTTCGCCAAAATTAGGCGAATGAAATAGGGCTTTTCGGGTAAAGTTGTTGTCTTCCACAACATCAACCTGCCCAGGAAAAGCCCATGACAGAAATTTTAGCACTTTTGAGTCTTCTGCAAAAAGCCGAACTTTAACAACCAACAACCAGGGTATGCGCCGGTCGAGGGCCTGGCCAGCTCACCAGGAAGCGTCCGAGAGCAGCAAAAAGAGAATCCTGAGAGGCCCCTTGCTGGTCTTTTTCATTCAGGATGGCCTGCGCCGCCTTGATTTT
>DAOUAZ010000009.1:0-5868 GCA_034432975.1 Anaerolineales bacterium
GGCCTGCGGAATGGGGGATGTCACGGGTTCATTTCCGGCGCGGCGGACATCACGCAGCCAGCCGGGCAGGGTGCGCTCCAGGTCAGAAGTAACCTTTTTCTCCGGGAATTGCCCCGGCAAGATGGGAGCAAGCGGCTCGGTACCAGCCATTTTGAGCAAGGCTCCGCAGAACTGGCAAATTTCCAGCGATTCGGGATTGGTCTTTCCACAGGAGGGGCATTTGACGTCGGCCACTACTTGCCTCCATACGGACGGTCGACGCCAAGCAGGATTCGCAGGCCGGTGGTGAGGGTGCCGAGCGCGACGCCAATCAGGATGCCGCGCGCGCCGCCCAGCGCCAGGGCATTGGTGACGACCTGGGACTGGGCCAGGTCACTGAGAACGGGGATTTGCCCCAGGAAGGAGCGCAGCCCAATCCCCAAGAGCGCCATGAAAGCCGTTGCCAGGAATACAATCACAGGCAGGTCGGCGCGGGTGCGCAACATGCGGATGGCCGCAACAATCAGCGTGACAGCCAGCACGGCCATCAGGCTGACCTCAGCCGGGATGATAATGCCATCCAGGATGATTGCATTGGCCGCGCTGGCCGTATTCGACTGGGTCAGGTCATCCGACACCAGGCTCTGTAACAAAAGCGGGAAAATAAGCAAGAACAAGGTCAGCAGCAGGAAAAACAGCAAGACCAGGCTGTATACCGAACCTGGCTTTTTGGCGCGAATTTTTTGAAGGTGAACCGAAAACAGGTTCCAGATGCCTACCAGCACGGCCACCCCGCCAACGATAACCGCCCACTGGAACAGGAGCAGGCGAACTTCCATCATGCCCTGCGCATCGACAAAATAACCAATCAGGACAATCAGTCCGGCGCCAATGGCGACCACAGCGTTGATGATGGGGAAAATGCGTCTCACAGAAGCCCTGCCATCTTCAATAATGCGCCGCCAATCAAGATCAGGATGATGAACCAGCGCAGGATGTCCTGCACCAGCAGGCTGGCGGCGTGACCCGGCCCAGCCTGGGTATAGGCCCCGGCGGCAAACAGTTCTTCACCGATGAGCGGCTCCTGGGTGGCGGCATACAGCACCGCCTGGGCCGGCAGGCTGTCGCTGGCGGCAATCACCGGCGTCTTTTGCCGGTCGGCGGCTTCGGTGAGCAGCCCCACTTCTGGCCCAAAGTTGCCAATCAGGACATTCGTCGAAATTCTCTCGTCCCGGATGGAAGGCATGACGCCCGCCATGTAGGAGAGCGGCGTCAACCCGGCCAGGCGGCCATTGTTCATATCGAAGGCCTGTTCGGCAGCCACCGATTCGTGCGCCGTCCGCAAGGTATCCTGCGCGAGCAGGTTCAGGGTCGGGCTGCCGGTGGTGGCCATGGGCGGGTGGTCGCTCAACGAGGTCACCTCCCCCAGGTGGCGGATGAGCGCCAGCCCCGCCAGCGCGGATGCAGCCGAGGGGGTGAGCAGGTTGGCGCTGCCAATCGAAACATGCAGGCGCGTGCCGTCTTCCACTACCATGCTGGCAGCGCGGCGCACGCGCAGGAATGCGAGGATACTTCTGAAGTAAAACGGGGAACGCCTGTAAAACAGGGTCAGCAACGTCAATAACAACCCTGCAAAGATGACGATGCCAATTCCGAGCATCCCGGCAGTCTGGGGGGTCATTGTTGCTGTCCTTTCAGGTAGGCGGCAAAGGTTTGGACTTCCTCTCCCTGCTCCAGCAGGCGCGCAAGGGCATTCATCTGCGCCCCTGCCTGGGATGAGGCGAGCGGTTGACCGATGTAGAGGAGTTGCGCGGTAAGGAGGTGCAGGGGCGCGGCGGCTTCAAGCAGCCAGATGACGAGCCCGTCCAGTTTTTGGCGGCGCAGGGAATCCATCCAGGTGGGCCAGTGCGCTTGCGTCGAGTCCATAGACAAAGTATAGCATAAATTATAGAACAGGCGTCATAATATTGTATATCGCCTGCATTGCAACGACAAGCGGTACATTTGGTGGATTTGGCATAGTATAATTTCTGTCGAAGAAATTCCGTTTGACGGAGGAAGAATGCCCGAACAAAAAATCCGTGTTCTCGTCGCCAAACCAGGTCTCGACGGACATGACCGGGGCGCCAAAGTGGTTGCCCGCGCCCTGCGCGATGCGGGGATGGAAGTGATTTATACCGGCCTGCGCCAGACGCCAGAAATGATTGCCGAGGCCGCCTTGCAGGAAGATGTGGATGTGGTCGGCCTTTCCATCCTTTCTGGCGCGCACATGGCGCTCGTCCCGCGCATCCTGGAACTGCTCAAAGCCAACGGGCAGGAGCATGTGCGGGTGTTCATCGGCGGGATTATTCCCGATGAAGATGCCCCCCGGCTGAAAGAATTGGGTGTAACCGGCGTATATGGCCCTGGCGCGCCGACCGAACAAATCATCGCCGATATTCGCGCCGCCCTGCCTGGCGTGGCCGCCTGAATTCTCTCGAATCTTATTTTGCTCATGGAATTGGCACAACCCGTCCTCAACGGCGACCGGCTGGCGCTGGCGCGCCTGCTCTCCCGCGTCGAAAACGATACGCCTGAGGGCCGCCTGGCCCTGGATGCGCTCTTCCCGCATACCGGGAGGGCGCATTTGATTGGCGTGACCGGCGCGCCCGGAACCGGAAAATCATCCCTGGTCAACCAGATGGCCTTGCAGTTTCGTAAACAAGGCAAACGGGTCGCCATTGTGGCGATAGACCCCT
Source organism: Anaerolineales bacterium (assembly GCA_034432975.1). GTDB lineage: Bacteria > Chloroflexota > Anaerolineae > Anaerolineales > Villigracilaceae > UBA5195. The sequence goes on from DAOUAZ010000009.1 coordinate 2,718, forward strand.
CCAGCCCATTCACCGGCGGGGCGGTGCTGGGCGACCGGGTGCGGATGCGCGACCTCTCGGGCGACCCCGGCGTGTTCATCCGCTCGATGGCTTCGCGCGGGTCGTTGGGCGGGCTGGCTGCCGCCACCGCTGCTGTAACCCAGGTTTTCGACGCGGCCGGGTTCGATGTGATTCTCATCGAAACGGTCGGCGCGGGACAGAGCGAGGTGGAGATTGCCCGGCTGGCGCATACCACCCTGGTCGTCGAAGCGCCCGGGCTGGGAGACGACATCCAGGCGATTAAAGCCGGAATTTTGGAGATTGCCGATATCCTGGTCATCAACAAGGCCGACCGCCCCGGCGTGGAAGCGGCCGAGCGCGCGCTCAAAACCATGCTCGAGCTGGCGCATCCGGTGCGCAAGGTGTTCCGGCATCACGGCCAGGTCGTGGAACTGAACGGCGCCGATGCGCCCGATGCCCGGCTGTGGATTCCGCCTGTGCAGCGCGCGGTGGCGACCGAAGGGAAGGGAATCCCTGAATTGCTGGAATCGGTTGAGCGGCATGTGGCGCACCTGCGCTCCAGCGGGGATTGGTCCCGTCGGGAGCGCGCCCGGCTGGAGACCGAGTTCGACCTGATGCTCCAGGGAACGCTCGTCGCTCGCTTCCTCTCCCAAATTCATCCCAAAAGCATGGATTCCATGCTCGAATCCATCCAAAACCGGGAAATCTCACCGCGAGAAGCGGTTGAGCGATTGTTGAACGAGAATAAAAATTGAAAGGTTCCAGGCATGGCTCGTATCGACCAGCATGACATGAAAGTCTTTGGCGGCATCAAACTGTATGCAGGCACGGGTTCTCCTGACCTGGCGCAGAAAATTGCCGATTATGTCAAAGCGCCGCTCTGTGGACGGGATATTATCCAATTCCCCAACGAAAACCTGTTCATCAAGTTACATTCCAGCGTGCGCGGGCAGGATGTGTATGTAGTGCAAACCACTTCCTCCCCGGTGCATCGCAACCTGATGGAATTGCTCATCCTGCTCCAAACCCTCAAACTTGATTCGGCAGGGCGCGTCACAGCGGTCATCCCTTACCTGGCGTATGGCCGTTCCGATAAAAAAGACCAGCCGCGCGTGCCAATTACCGCCCGCCTGATGGCCGACATGATTGAAGTGGCCGGGGCCGACCGCTACATCCTGCTCGACCCGCACGCCGGACAGGTGCAGGGGTTCTTCTCCATCCCCGGCGACGTATTGACCGGGTTTTACCTCATCTCCGACTACCTGCGCAGCGAACGAAGGGGGATGAAAGACCCGGTTGTGGTGACGGTGGACCTGGGATTTGCCAAAAAAGGCCGCAACCTGGCTGCCGATATCGAGGCCCCGATTGCCTTCATCGAAAAACGCCGCGTGGCAAACGACGCCAAAGCCCAGGCCCTGACCGTCATCGGCGAGGTGGAAAACCGGGACGTCATCCTGGTGGATGACGAAATCGATACCGGCGGCTCCATTATCCAGGCCGTGAACCTGGTGAAAGAAAAAGGCGCGCGCGATGTGTACGTGGTCTGCGCGCATCCCATTTTCTCGTCCAACGCGGTCGACCGGCTGGCGACCCTGCCGGTCAAGCAGTTCATCACCACCGATACCGTCCCCATTCCGGCAGAAAAACAGGTGCTTCTCAAAGACCGGTTGAGGGTCATTTCGGTCGGCGGTCTGATTGGCGAAGTCATCCTGCGGGCGCACCAGGGCCGCAGCGTGGGTGAAATGTTCAACGAGTAACATGCCTGAGCTGCCAGAAGTGGAGACGATTGCGCGTTCCCTGCGCCCGGAATTAACCGGACGCAGCGTTCAGTCTGTCCATCTGCTGTGGCGGCGAACCCTGGCGATTCCCTCCCCCGAAGGCTTTGCCGGCCAAATCAGCGGGCGCGAAATCACCGGCGTTGGGCGGCGCGCCAAATACCTCGATATCCAGCTCGCCGACCTGCATCTTTTCATCCACTTACGCATGAGCGGCGACCTGTACCTGCGCCCCCTGCCTTACAAGCCCGAAAAACACGACCGGCTTACTCTGGAACTTTCAGACGGGCGCGCGCTGGTTTTCAACGATACCCGCAAATTCGGGCGCGCCTGGCTGACGGCGCATCCCGGAGACGTGATTGGCAGCCTCGGCCCGGAACCGTTCGACCCGGCCTTCACCCCCCAGGAATTCCATGACCGTCTGTTGCGGCACCGCCGCCAGGTGAAGCCGCTCCTGCTCGACCAATCTTTCCTGGCCGGGCTGGGGAACATTTATACCGACGAGGCATTACATTTGGCGGGGCTGCATCCGCTGCGGATTTCAGATACAATCACCATCGAGGAAGCCGCGCGGCTTTATCACGCAATTCAAACTGTTTTGATAGCCGGAATCGAGCATAATGGCGCAAGCATCGATTGGGTCTACCGGGGCGGGGATTTCCAGAACTACTTCCGGGTCTATGGCCGGGAGGCGGAACCCTGCCCTGGTTGCGGCGCGCCCATCGAACGGCTCATCGTAGGACAGCGCAGCACCCACATCTGCCCGCAATGCCAGGTGAAGTAATGGAAACAACAACAATCGCCCCCGGAACGTTCCTGATTATCCTCGCAGTCACCGTCCTCATCTCGCTCGTCGCGGGATACGCCGCGCGCATGTTCGAGGAACGGCCAAAACCTGATGCGCAGGCCGCCGACTCGCCAGAAGCAGGGAAACCAGCCATCCCCGAAGAGCATACCGCGCTCAAGGTCATGCTCGATAAAAACCTGGCCTGGCATCTCGAAGTGGATGGCGCGCGCGTCGCGCCGGACGAACTGACCGCCGAACAGCGCGCCCGGCTGGTGAACATCATCGTACAAATCCGGCCCTGGATAGACGGGAAGACCGTCCCAGCTCCGGCGCCTATCCCTGTCCCGGCGGCAGCCCCCCCACCGGCTGCTGCTCCCGTTTCGGCAAAGCCCCCCGCCGAAAATGACAAAGACAAGGACAAAACCAAACTCAGTATCGGGCGCGGATTCCGCAGCCTGATGGCGAACGACCTGAAAGTGATAGAAAATACCAGGCCGCCCTCCATCGTCACCATGATTGACGACTTCCTCCAGAAGCGGCTGGCCGCCTCCCCGCTGGCAAACCGCGAAATCCACCTGGAGGAGGGTTC
>DAOUAZ010000010.1:0-4080 GCA_034432975.1 Anaerolineales bacterium
GCTCGGCAAACTGGAACCGGGACGATTCCTCCTGCTCCTGACCAGCTTCGAGCCGTCGCCAATTCTCGATGCAATGCAAAAGCAAAACCGGAAGGTATTCCACAAAACCCACACCACTGATGAAAAACAGCACCTGACATTTATCCAGTAAAGCCAAATTTGGTATAAAATTACTTTGCAACTAATTTCACAATTCAATAAGGAGACTTTGCCATGCATGAAAAAAGCATCGAATTACTGAACAAAGCAGTCGGCGACGAAATGGCCGCCGTTCACCAGTACATGTTTTTCCATTTCCATTGCGAAAACCAGGGCTATGAAAAACTCTCCAAACTATTCCTGCGAACCGCTATCGAGGAAATGGGCCATGTCGAACGCTGCGCTGAGCGCATCCTGTTCCTGGGCGGCGAAGTGGAAATGATGGCATCTGGCAGCGTGGAAAAGATTCACGACGTCAAGACCATGCTCGATAAAGCCCGCGCCATGGAACAAAGCAGCGTCCGCGATTACAACCTGTGGGCCAACGAATGCTCCACAAACGCCGATTCTGGCTCCAGGAAAATATTCGAAGGACTGGTTGACGACGAGGAACGCCACTACAGCCAGTACGATCTCGAATTGGAGAAAATCAACAAGTTCGGCGAGCAATACCTGGCGCTGCAAGCGATCGGCAATGAAGCGCCTGCCGAAGCCGCGAAAGAGTAAACTTGCCTGTGTTCTGGTGGACGAACGTGGCATTCCGTTAGCGATCTGCATTTTTGGTCTGGCCATCTTCGAGAATGCTCAGGTGCGGCACGCCTACCAGGCCGGTTCGACCCGCTGACCAGCCTGCTCAACCGGCGCGGGTTCTTTTTAGAGGCTGAAACAGTGTATGCTCGCAGCCTGCACCCTCCTTACGAACTGGCCGTTCTGATGATGGCTATTGACCACTTCAAGACGGTTAACGACCGCTATAGTCACCAGGCAGGCGATGTCGTTTTGCAGGAAAATGCCGCCCGCCTGCGAGATAGGCTGCGTCCCACAGACATCATTGCCCGCTACGGCGGCGAGGAATTCGTTGCCCTCTTACCGCGCACGCCCCTCGACACCCTGACACAAATTACCCACCGTCTCAACGCCGTCATCTGCGAACGGCCGGTCGAATACGAAGGCCTCAACATTTCTGTGACCATCAGCATTGGCGGGGCGATGTTAACCGCTGAAAGCCGCTCACTCGATAAACTGCTGACCTATGCCGGCCAGTCCATGTACCAGGCCAAGGCAACCGGGCGGAATTGCGCGGTTATTTTCAATCCACCCAGGGCAGGGAACGCTATCAACAAAGTAACTGATTCATAATTTCGCCCGAATCACCCCCGCCAGCCGCTCCATCCCAACCCGAATCTTCTCCGGCGTCACGCCGCCGAAACTGACGCGCATACAATTCTCACGAATCGGCTGCCCTTCGACAAAAAACTCGCGGCCCGGCATATAAGCCACCTTCCGCGCCACCGCATCTGCCAGCATGGAAGTCGTATCGACCTGGCCCGGCAGTTCGACCCAGGTAAACAGGCCGCCATCCGGGTAGACGGATTGGACCTCCCCGGGCAGCATCGACTGGATACAATCCATCATCACATCCCGGCGCTCGCGGTGGATGTCCCGAATGCGCTGCAAGTGCGGCTCGAACAGTCCCCGGTTGAAAAATTCGGCGCACAGCAACTGCGTCACCACGTTGGTATGCGAATTGGTCGCCATTTTCGCCTCGTACAGTTTTCGAATAACCGGTTCCTCGGCAAACACATACCCCAGGCGCGAGCCCGGCGAAAAAATCTTGGAGAAACTGTTGGCGAAAATGGTATGCCCGGTCTCATCGAAATACTTGACCGGCGGCAGGGCCTGCCCGCTGTAACGCATCTCGCAGTACGGGTCATCCTCCAGGATGACGACATCATAACGGCTGCCCAGTTCCGCCAGCGCCCGCCTGCGCTCCAGGCTCAGCGTGCGTCCGGACGGATTCTGGAAGGTAGGGATAACGTAAACCATCTTCGGCGCATACTGCCTGATTTTCGCCTCCACATCCGCCAGCACCAGCCCGTTATCATCCGTCTCGCAGGCCACGCAGCGCGCCTCGAATATCTTGAACACCTGGACGGCGTGAACGAAGGTGGGAGATTCCACCAAAACCACATCGCCCGGCTCCAGGTAAACCTGGCCGAGCAGGTTCAGGCCCTCGATACCGCCCGCCACGATAATCACATTCTCCAACCGGGCCTTCAGTCCTTTGGGAGCCAGCAGCCGCTCGATAACCGCCTGCCGCAGTTCCGGGATTCCAATCGGGTTGCCATACTGGAGAGCCTGCACCCCGCGCGCCTCGCGGGTCAGAATCCCCCCGGCAATCTCATGCACCAGTTCCACCGGCAGCGCTTCGCGGGCCGGCGCGCCGCCGCCAAACGAGATGGTATCGGGGTCGGTCATCGACTCGAACAGGTAACGAATCACATCCGATGTAGACTGCGTATAGGCCATGCGCTTTGCAAATTCGGGCATATCGATTTCCTCGCTTCAACAGTTTTTGAAACCGTCCCGAAGGTTGCCTTGAAACGTTCAAACCTTCGCCCAAACCTTCGGGACGTTCCTTTTGAAATACCAGTCTACCTCAAAACCGTCCGAAGGTTGCCTTAAAATAGTCAAACCTGCGCCCTAAACCGCTCGACTGAACGCTCGTGGCGAAGCCTTCGGGACGTTTCTTTTGAGCCGCGCTTGCAGGTAAAATAGGGGCGATTGACTTTCCCAAAGGAATCCCCGTTGAATAAACCCCAAAACACCCTCCGCGTCATCGCCGAGCAACGAACCGGCAACCAACCGCTTGAACATAGCATCCAGCAGGCCGCCCAAAAAGCCGAGGCGAATGCAAAAAATACCGCCGCCGCGCTCGGAATGCGTCTGCTCGGCCTCGCCGCGCAAAAACAGGAGATTATCCGGGATGAAGACGGGAATCTGCTGGAAGCCCGCGTGGAGATGGAATACTTTGTCTCGGACTTCCGGCAGGCGCTTCTGGACCTGAAACTGCTCGCCGCTTCGGGAAACTGGTTCTTGCTGGCACAAAAAGAACTGGCTACACGCTGGTTCCAGTTCCAGATGAATCTACGCGCCCGAAAAACGACCCGCCCCATATCATCCCCCGCCCGCCCGCGCGCCCTCGTCGCCGGGCATTTCAGTTTCCCCGGCGGACGCGCCACCTTCGGCGATGTCGAAGCGATGGAGACGGTCTGCGCCTGGCTGGAGGAAGCCGGTATCCCCTACGATGTGGCCTCCAACGACGAGGACGGCGTAACAGGCCCGCGCCTGCTCGACATCGACCCGGTGCAATACAGCATTTTCATCTTCGTATGCGGCCCCTGGTATCCGCGCAAGAAAATCCATGCCCTGCTGCTCAAGCAATTCGAGCATTGCCTGAAAATCGGCGTCAACCTGACCGTCGCCGAACCGGGCCTGGCCGGTTTCGACGCCCTGCTGGCGCGCGACAACCCACAGGAACATCGCGCCGACCTGGCCTTTGCCCGTCAGCCGGAACGCCTGCCGGTGGTGGGGGTGCTGCTGGTCGAGCGGCAGGCCGCCTACGGCAGCAGGCAGCGCCACCTGTACGTCAAAAAAGTGTTCGAGGAGTATCTTTCAAGCGGAAAAGTCGTCCCCCTGCATTTCGATACCGTCATCTTCGGCAACCAGGCCGGGCTGGAATCGGGCGCGGCCTTCGAGAGTTTGCTGCGCAAAGTGGATGTGTTAATGACCAATCGCCTGCATGGGCTGGTGCTGGGATTGAAAAACAGCGTGCCAGTGGCGGCGGTCGATTCGGTCGCTGGGGGCGGAAAAGTCAGCGCCCAGGCCAACGCCCTCGGCTGGCCGGTCCTGATTCCGGTGGAGGAATTGAGCGTCGAAACGTTGGATGAAACAGTAAAAAAATGCCTGGGCCAGGACATGCTCCCCCTGCTGGAAGCAGTTCACCGCCAGGCAGAAATTTCCCTCGCCCAGACCAAATCTGAATTCTTCGACATCCTCCCGATGAGTGACGAATAACAAATTACCAATCCCCCCGCTCCG
>DAOUAZ010000011.1:0-6713 GCA_034432975.1 Anaerolineales bacterium
CGAAAAACACTGGCATTCTCAAAAGAAGTCTTCTTCCATGAAACCGCTGCGTTGTTGGAAGATTGTTACTACAACTTGGTACATCCTCACAAAAGCCTGCGCTTGACACTGACCAATGCCTTGCCACAAAAGTGGCTGCCCCGCACCCCAGCAATGGCTTCTGGCTTGACTGACCACATTTGATCTGTTAATGAACTGTTTTCAGTAATCCCTATCAACACCGAATAGGGAGACTATCAGCAGTGGCAGTATTCAAAAAAGCAACCACAAAGCAACAAAATCGGTAAATACCGGGTACCTTGGTTACCAAAAAAATCCCCCGCCCAGGCGGGGGATTCGGTTTGGATGCGTGAGTTACACCGGCCGTACGTCAGCGGCTTGCAGTCCTTTGGGACCCTGCTCGATGGTGAATTCGACCTGTTGGCCTTCATTCAACGCCTTGTAACCACCCATCTGGATGGCAGAAAAGTGGACGAACACGTCCGGGCCGCCTTCACGCTGGATGAAGCCAAAGCCCTTGCTGCTGTTGAACCACTTGACCACGCCGATTACACGTTCGCTCATGTTGCCTTTACTCCTTACTGCTTGAAAAAAAACGGATGTGATACGGCCGGTACCTTGCGCCAGGGGCAACAAAAACACCTGAGCAGCGTTCGTGCTCAGGTGAAGCCATTACCGACTACAACAAGAATACACGTGCCACTTACATTAAAAGTTTATCAGGTTGGAATAGGGATGTCAAGAATGAATTTCAGAGTGTCATGGTAAGATTAGGGCAAACCCAACATATCCGTTTTTTGCATCAGTATAGACGCGAATTTCCCTGAAATATCGATGTCTTTTTTGATGCAGGAGCGTCTGACAGAAAGGACATCTCATGGCCCCCCGTATCGAATCCCTGCTCGCAGCGCGTTTATTCCTCTTCCCGCAACTGGTCGATGACCGCATCTTTTTCATCAGCAACCTTTCCGGGCATCTCAGCCTGTATGCCATGAACTACGGCGGCAGCGTGCCGGAGCCGCTCCTGCCGCCGCATATCGCCCTGCAAAACCCGGAATTGATTGGCGGGCATTCCTTCCACGTCTTCCCCAACCTGGGAAAAATCCTGGTGATGATAGACCAGGACGGCGACGAAAACTACCAGCCCATGCTCATCCCCATCGAAGGCGGATTCCCCGAACCGGCTTTCGATAATTTCTTTGCCAGTTACCGCGTCCACCTGACCGTCTGCGACGACGAACAAGACATCATTTACCTGACGGCGGAGCGGCGCGATAAACCGCTCAACGAGACCTACCGCGGCGGCCTGGCAGCCAACAAGTTGAAAAAAATCGACGAATCGCAATGGGGCGGCTACGTCAGCGCGGCCTCTCCCGACCACAGCCGGGTGCTGATGGGTGAAGGCTACACCGTCGGCGATGGCGTGCTTTACCTGCTGGAGGGCAAGAAAAAGAAAGTCCTCTACGGCAAGCCGCTCGAAAAGCGCAAAGAGGGCGAACAGGTTCCGCTGAACGGTCTCGGCGCGGCAGAATTCAGCCCCGGCGGAAACGGCGCGCTGGTAACCTGCTCGGTGTTCGAGGACACCTATTCACTCGGCTACATCGCCTTCGATCAGCCCGGAATGCTGCATCCCGTTAAACTGAAAGGCGTCGTCCACCAGGGCGTGGGCGAGATGACCGGGCTGGAGCATCTCCACGATGATCACTATGCGGTTTATTTCAATATCGACGGCTGTTCGTGGCTCTACGAAGGAACCTTCAACGAAGAAAAACGCTCGATGAAACTCAAGACGGTCGTATTGGGCGCGGAACCGCTCGACAGCGGCGAACTGGAACACGCCCACTACAACAAAGCCTCCAACATTTTCACCGTCTCCTTCTCCACAGCCGTCTCCCCCACCCAAATCTACTCCATCGAACGCAAAAAGCGCGATTTTATCATCATCCATACCAACGAAAAGGTGCTGGGAATCGCCGAAGAACACCTGTCGAAAGGCGAGGACGCTTCGTTCACCTCCTTCGACGGCCTGCGCATTTCTGCCCGGCTCTACCTGCCCGCCCAGGCGCTTGGCTACGAAGGCCCGCGCCCGGTCGTTTATTACATACACGGCGGCCCGCAGGGCCAGGAACGCCCCAACTTCGCCTGGTTCTCGATGCCGCTCATCCAATACCTGACCCTGCGCGGGTTCGCGGTCTTCGTACCGAACGTGCGCGGCTCGACCGGATACGGACTCTCATACACCAAACACGTCGACCGCGACTGGGGCGGCCAGGACCGCCTCGACCACGTCCACGCCATGACTGAAATTTTGCCCAAAGACGAGCGACTCGATACCAGCCGCGCCGCCGTTGTCGGGCGTTCCTACGGCGGCTACATGACCCTGATTCAAGCCGGGATGCACTCCGACCTGTGGAAAGCCGCCTGCGATATGTTCGGCCCCTACGACCTGCTGACCTTCTGCGAGCGCATCCCCGCCACCTGGAAGCCCTATTTCAAAATTGCGCTGGGTGACCCGGATAAACCGGAAGAGCGCGAATTTCTCATCGAACGTTCCCCCAAAACCCACCTGCATCAAATGACCTGCCCAATGCTGGTCATCCAGGGCCGCAACGACCCGCGCGTCGTCGCGACCGAATCGGAAGACCTGGCGAACGAACTGCGCCAGCAGGGCAAGGACATCGAACTGCTCATTTTCGAGGACGAGGGCCACGATGTCCTCAAATACGAAAATCGCGTGACCTGCTACAACGCCATTACCGACTTTTTTGCAAAGCACTTGCAGCCTTAAATCTGGCATAATAGCAGCAAGGGAAACATAATCGTCCTGAAGGTTGCCGCAAGGCGTGGAACCTGCCCAAAACCTTCAGAACGGCATCTGTGAAAGGCTCACCAACAAACTTCATGCCCTGGAACCTGACCACCACCCACGCCCAGGCTGGCGACCTGATACAACTCGTCGGCCTTCGTCACAAACACTTGATCATCACGCTCACACCGGGCGGGACCATGTCCACCCATCGCGGCATCATCAAGCACGATGACCTGATTGGCCTGCCCTGGGGCAGCCAGGTATTCAGCCACCTGGGCAGCCCGTTCTTCCTGCTCCAGCCCATGCTGGGCGACATCCTGACCGAACTGCCGCGCAACACACAGATTCTTTACCCAAAAGAAATCGGCTTCATCCTGGTCACGATGGGGGTTGGCAGCGGCCAGCGCATCATCGAAGCGGGAACCGGCTCCGGCTCCATGACCACCGCCCTGGCGTTTGCAGTCGGCGCGGAAGGCAAAGTCTATTCTTACGAGCGCCGCGCCGAAATGCAGAACCTGGCCCGCAAGAACCTGGCGCGGCTGGGGATGGAGGAGCGCGTCGAATTCAAACTCAAGGACATCACCGAAGGTTTAGATGAAACCAATGTGGACGCCTTCTTCCTGGATGTCCCCACCCCGTATGATTACATTGCCCAGGTACGCGCCGCGCTCAAGCCCGGCGGATTCTTTTCTTCCATTGTCCCGACCTTCAACCAGGCTGAAAAATTGCTCTACGCACTGCGCCGCAACAAATTCGCCTTCCTCGAAATGTGCGAGGTGATGCTGCGCTATTACAAACCCGAGCCGATGCGCCTGCGTCCCACCGACCGGATGGTGGCCCACACCGGATTTTTAATCTTCGCCCGGCGCATCGAACCCAGCGACGACCCGCGCGCCGCCGATTTGCTGGCCGAGGCCGGCATGGTCAGCCTGCTCGAAAAAGCGGAAGAAGATTCACCAGTTGACCCGCCTGAACAGGAATAATTTTGCAAGTTTTGCCCAGGAGAATGCTGTATGCGACAAGGTTTTGGCACGCTTTTCCAACAGCCCGCTTCCCCGGTGATTTCCCCGGCACTGCGGCGCGCTCACGAAATGATGAGCATGGGTGAATATGCCCACGCAGCAACGGCCTTCGAGCAGCTGGCGCACGCCGCCGAAATGCGTGACGGACCGCGCGCGCCCTACCTGCTCTTCCAGGCCGGGCGGGCGCGAATGCTGAACAACCAGCCATCCGCCGCCTTGCCGCATCTGAAGCGAGGGCTTGAACTCCTTGTTACCAATGGGCGTTACACCCAGTTATACAAAGTCGGTCATCGCATTGCGCAGGAACTCAAACTGCGCGGCCTGGAACGTGAAGCCCGTGAAATTGCTGCCCTGGTTGGGGCGAACGTCCCAGCCATTGCCGAGATGCCCACCGAGCGCGGCCCCGATATGGCAAAGATTATCCTGCCCTCGCATTGCGAATCGTGCAGCGGCCCCATCCGTTCCCCTGAAGTCGAATGGCTGGATGCGCGCACCGCCGAATGTCCCTACTGTGGCAGCCCAATTCGGGCGATGTAATTTCGCATGCGTCAGACACCCTCTGAAGCGGAAATCATCTTCCGGCTGCAAACAGCGCAACACCAATCGTTTCACGAAAAACCCTTTCCTGAGTTTGACAGCCGCCCGGCCCGACCGGCGGCTGTCCTGATTCCGCTCACCCGCGCCGATGGCGGCTGGCACATCTTGTTCACGCGCCGCGCCGATACGGTGGAACATCACAAAGGGCAGGTTTCCTTTCCTGGCGGGGCCGCCGACCCAGATGACAATTCCCCCGAAGACACCGCCCTGCGCGAAGCCGAAGAAGAAATCGGTCTGTTGCGGCGCGATGTGCGTATCCTGGGCCGCCTGGGCGAGATGCTGACTGTTACCAACTTCCTCGTTACGCCAATCGTGGGTGTATTTCCCTGGACCTACACCTTCAAAGTCCACACGGTGGAAGTGGGGCGGGTTTTCACCATGCCCCTGCCCTGGCTGGCCGACCCAAATAATCGGATGGAATTTGTTCGCAGGGAAACAGGCCGGTCGTTAATTGCCTACATCCCCTACGATGGCGAACTGCTGTGGGGCGCCACCGCCCGCATGACGGTCGAATTTATTCGGGCGTTGGGGATGATATAAAACACATCAAGCAGCAACGTCCCGAAGGTTTCACCACGCGTCAAAATTTGCCGGAAAAGCCTTCGGGACGATTGTCACCAACTACATCTCCATCTTCCTGAACCGCCAGACTGCCAGCAGGAAAAACCCAACGGCATACGCCAGCAAAATTGCGGCGGGCAGCCAGGCGGCGGACAAATCCAACCCGCGAATCAGGATGTTCTGGTAGCCAGTCATCGCCCAGGCCGAGGGCATCAGCCGTCCGAGGGCCGCAAACTCCCCGCCCGAAGCCTCCAGCGGGAACCAGGTCCCGCCCAGGGACGAGAACAGGAACATCGAAACCAGCGAGAACAAGACCACCTGGTCATCCGACTTCGCCAGCACGCCAATCAGCAGGCCCAGCGCGGCCACCCACAGGCAGAGCGCCACCGACACCAGCAGCGCGCCGAGCGGTTCGCTCAGGTAATTGACGCCCAAAACAATCTGGGCAAAAACCACCAGCAGCGCGGTTTGCAGGAAGACCAGCCCGAACATCGCCAGCAGGTGCCCGGCCACCATCTCCCAGGGACGCATGGCGGTTGTCATCAGGCGCTGCAGGGTGCGCGTCTTGCGCTCGTTGACCAAAATCTGCGCCGACGTCACCAGGCTCATAATCGCAAACTGCACCAAAATCCCCGGCGAGGCCTGGTTGTAGGGGGTATCGCCAAACCAACTCTCCTCCACCCGGGCGGTCGCCCGCTCCAGGCGGACACGTTCCAGGCGCGAGTTTTCGTCCCATTTGGCCCAGGCCACTTCCAGCGCCGGGGAAAACTCGGCGGGGTCGGACTGCGCATCAGCGGAGATACTCGCCACTTCCACCGCGCTCATCAATTGGGAAATCGGGACTCTGAGCAGCTGGTAGAGCGATTGCCCTTCCGACGAATTTGATTCGGCGATGAGCGTCAACTGCGGAACCTTCCCGGCACGCGCCTGCTCGTCGAAATCCCCTGGCAGTACCAGCACCCCGGCCACTTCCCCGCGCCGCAGCGAGTCGAGCGCTTCGGCCTGTTCCAGGCGGATAACTTTCACCGTATCTGATTCTTCCAGCCGCGCGAACAGCATTTGACTCAGCCGGGACTCCGCTTGCGGGTCCACATAAGCCAGCCCCAGCCGAGAATCGATGTTTTCGCCGCCCGATTCCCCGGCGTTGTAGGCAAATCCCATAAAGAGCGTGAACACAATCGGCATGACAACCAGGAACAACAGCACCTTCTTATCGCGCAGGATTTGGGATAGGTCTTTGAGAGCTAAATCGAATATTCTCATTTCATTTCTCCATTTGTTGGGGCGACCCGCCCAGCACATAAATTTCGTCATGTCTGGCAAAATCGTCTTGCCAAAACGCACATCGGATGGCCCTAAAGGGTCGCACCTACTCAATTACGCATACCGCTTCTTGAACATCGCCGCGCCGAAAGCAAACATTGCCACACCCAGCGCCAGCGAAATAACGAAAGGCAAAACCAAATCGGCAGGCGCGGAACCGGCCAGGGCCAGTTTCCAGCCCTTCAGCACCCAGCCCTGCGGCGTGAAGTTGGCAAGCATCTGGAAGGCCGCCGGCATCCCGCCGGGGATATTGGCCGTGAACAGGCCGCCCAGCATGCCGAGCGCGGTCAGTCCGCCACCCAGCACCGGGCCGCCCTGCTTGCTGGTCTTGACGAATGAAATCAGCAGCACGCCCAGCCCGGAGGCCGCAATCACCTGTCCGGCCAGCGCCAGCGCAACCG
>DAOUAZ010000012.1:0-2886 GCA_034432975.1 Anaerolineales bacterium
ATCGGCAACAACTACGTCTCCTGCTCGCCCTTCCGCGTGCCGATTGCCCGCCTGGCGGCGGCGCATTCGGCGCTCAAGTACAGCGGCAAGGCCATTGCGGAAGATAAGTAAACAACAGAGAATAAGAAGAGGAAAACAATCTTTTTTACAAAAAGACGAAGGAGCCTTCTCGCCTCTTTCGTCTTTTTCTCACTCCTCATTTTCTTCCTGTCCCTGGCCTTCTTCCGGCCTGCGGCGCGGGCGGGGCGGCGGCAGCACCGGTTCGGGGTAGAGCGCTACGCCCAAGATTTGGTCCATGTGTTCGACCGGGATGATTTTCAGGTCGGTGCGCACCCGTTTTGGCACGTCCACCAGGTCTTTCATGTTTTTCTCGGGCAGCATCACCACCTTCAGCCCGGCGCGATGCGCGGCCAGCACCTTCTCGCGCACCCCGCCAATCGGCAGTACCCGTCCGCGCAGGGTGATTTCGCCGGTCATGCCCACTTCGCGGTAAATGGGGCGACCAGTCAGCGCGGAGAGAATCGCCGTCGCCAGGGTAATGCCCGCGCTCGGCCCGTCCTTTGGGATGGCGCCCTCCGGCATGTGGACGTGGATGTCCATCCGCTCGAAAACGTCCGGTTCGATGCCGAACAGGTCGGCGCGCGATTTGATGTAGGTCAGCGCGGCCTGGCCGGATTCCTGCATCACCTCGCCAATCTGGCCGGTCATTTGCAGGCCGCCTTTGCCTTCGAGAATGGCCACTTCGATGGTCATAATCTCGCCGCCGTTTTCGGTCCAGGCCAGCGAGGTCGCCACGCCCACTTCGTCGCGCCGTTCGGCTCCGCTGCGCAGGAACTGGGGCGGCCCCAGGAATTTTTCGACCACGCCCGGCGTGACGATGGTTGGGAACTCCTTCTTTTCAGCCTTCAGGCGGGCCGCTTTACGGATGACGCGCCCAATCTCCCGCTCCAGGTTGCGCACGCCCGCCTCGTAGGTATACTCGCGGATAATGCGCTGGAGGGCCGTATCCGCCAGACGCAGGCCGCTGTCGGTCATCCCGTTTTCGTCCATCTGGCGCGGAATCAAGTAACGGTCCGAAATCGCCATCTTCTCTTCTTCGATGTAACCGGGAAACTCGATGACTTCCAGGCGGTCGAGCAGCGCATCGGGGATGGTGGCGAGGGTGTTGGCGGTCGTCACGAACATCACTTTCGACAGGTCGAAGGCGATTTCGAGATAGTGGTCGCTGAACGAGTTGTTCTGTTCCGGATCCAGCACCTCCAGCAGCGCCGAGGACGGGTCGCCGCGGAAGTCGGAGCCGAGTTTGTCGATTTCATCTAACATAAAGAGCGGGTTCGCGCTCCCGGCCTTCTTCATCGTCTGGATGACTCGCCCCGGCAGCGCGCCGATGTAGGTACGGCGGTGGCCGCGAATTTCGGCCTCGTCGCGCACCCCGCCCAGCGAAACGCGCACGAACTTGCGTCCCAGCGCCTCGGCAATCGAACGTCCCAGCGAGGTCTTGCCAGTTCCGGGCGGCCCCACGAAGCATAAAATCGGCTGACGTTCCTTTTTGGGCTTGAGCGAACGCACCGCGATATATTCCAGAATGCGGTCTTTGGCCTTTTGCAAGCCGTAATGGTCGCGGTCCAGGATTTTGGCGGCGTTGGCAACGTCCAGGTTGTCGTCGGTGAACACCGACCAGGGCAGTTCCAGAATCCATTCGATGTACGAGCGGATGATTCCCACCTCGGGGGCCATCGGCGGCATCTGGTTCAAGCGTTCGATTTCCTTCAGCGCCGTCTTGCGGGCTTCTTCGGGCAGTTTGGCCTGCTCCACCTTCTGGCGCAGTTCGTTCACGTCGCGCGTCCAAATGTCGCCCTCGCCCAGTTCGGTCTGAATGGCCTTCATCTGCTCGCGCAGGTAAAACTCGCGCTGGCTCTTATCGACCTCGCTTTGCACCTTGTTGTGGATGTCTTCTTCCAGTTCCAGCACATCCAATTCCTCGGCCAGCAGTTCGTTGACCCGTTCCAGGCGCGCCTTGGGGTCGGGCATCAGCAGCAATTTTTGACGCTCCTCGAACGAGACCGAAATCGAGGTGGCAATCATATCAGCCAGCCAGCCCGGCTCCTGGATGTTGAGCGCGAACAGATGCGCTTCTTCGGGGATGGAGCGGTTCAGTTCCACCACGCGGTCGAACATATTCAGCGCCGAGCGCATCAGGGCCTGGGTTTGTTTATCTGTTTTGGTTGGCTCATTGATGACCCGCGCCCGCACCTTGATATACGGAGCCAGCCGGGTAAACTCCAACACCTGCACCCGCCGCCGGCCCTGCACCAGCGCCGAAGAATTGCCGTCCGGCATCGTCAACAGCCGTCCGACCGCAATCTCCACGCCGACCGGCAGGAAATCGCCCGCCTTGGGCGCGTCCTGCTCCGGGTCCTTCTGGGTCAGGCCAATCACCGTCTGATTGCGCTCCTGGGCGGTTTGCAGCGTCAGCAGCGCGGCCTCGTTATCCACGAAGACCGGCGAAACCATGCGCGGGAAGACCACCAGGTCGCGCATCGGCAGCACCAGGGCCTCGAATACCCCATCGCTGTCGGTCTCATGGTTCGGCACGCGGTACAGTTCCTCTGTCCGCTGGCTGATAGCCATCGTGAAATCTTCTTCTTCCTCGTCCCAATCGTCGTCTTTCAGGTTCATATCTTTATCCGTTCCCGGTTGACTTCGTTAATCATCCGCTTCATCCGTTGTTCAATCCGTTTCTCCGCTTTGCGCCCCTGGCACCGCCCGCCAGGGCAGGTGAGCCATCCGTTGACCACATCCGTTTCTCCGTTTCATCCGTTGTCATATCCGCTTCTCCGTTTCATCCGTTGTACAATCCGCTTCTCCGTTTCATCCGTTGTCACA
>DAOUAZ010000013.1:0-7137 GCA_034432975.1 Anaerolineales bacterium
ATCGGCAACAACTACGTCTCCTGCTCGCCCTTCCGCGTGCCGATTGCCCGCCTGGCGGCGGCGCATTCGGCGCTCAAGTACAGCGGCAAGGCCATTGCGGAAGATAAGTAAACAACAGAGAATAACAATCCCCGCGCAAGCGGGGATTGTTTGTTGAATTGGTTTTATCCATCGATTTCGGCAATTTGCTCGCCGTTCAGCAACACCTTATACCGGACTGGGATGAGATTGCGAATGGGCACTTCGGCGTTGAACGGCTGTAGGACCTGCGTGCAAACTGCATTTGGGTCGGTGACGGAATAGACATCGATGGTCAGGGTATTCGTCTCCTCGGATGAGGAGATTTGGACGCGCAGCGCATGGCAAGGGGTGGGCAGTGAACCTTGCAGGACGAGCAGGTATTCCGGCGGGAAGGTGGATACGGTTTGCAGTTCCGAACTATCCAGGTAGGCTGTATCGGTTTGCAGTTGCGCATCCCCAGGCAGGGGCGCATACGGGTTATTGGGGTCAGCGGGCTGGGCAGGCGGGAGATATTCTTGAACGGGCTTGCCCGCATTGGATGGATACGAGGGGTAACCGTTGGGGTAACTGGGCTGCCCATCAGGCGATGTGGTCGTACATGCGCTCGAAAGCAGGAGCAAGAACAGGGCGAATAGCAGAAAGGGTTTCATTCTTTGACCTCGCTTTTTTATATGGACGTTGAACTATATCACGAAGTTCCTTCCAATTCCGTGCCTATCCCGGGAAAATTTTTCGGGTACCTATATCATTTTATGCCGCGAATCGAAAATGGCGCAAGAAAAACGAATCAATGAATATGCCTTACGGTTGTATAATTGCCAGGATGTGGAGAGATAATGAATCCGTCAAACCAGGCGCTCCTGCAAATTGCCCGCGATAAACTATCGAACGCGCGTTATACCCCGGAACAGCGCGAACAAACCCTGCGCCTGTTGGGATTACTGTTGGAACTTGCTTCGGAAGACGAAAAAAGCGAAGAAAATGCCCGCGCGACCACCAAACTGCTGGCAAACGTCACCCGGCATCATAACCTGTTCGCCCTCATCCAGCAGCAGGCCGCTGAACTGGAAGCGCTCAAGCGCATTAGCGTCAACCTGACCTCCAGCCTGCAACTCCAGGCGGTACTCGACCGGGTTGCCACCGAGGCCATGCGGCTCATCAAGAATCCGCAAGGAGTTCATATTTTCCTGTACGAGAACGGCGTGCTCCGCTTTGGGGCCGCGTTGGATGCGGCGGGCAACCGCAACCAGATTTTTTCGCTGCCGCGCCCGGATGGGCTGACCTACACCGTTGCGCGGTCCAAGCAAACCATCCTGGTGGATGATATGCACGGGCATCCCCTGTTCCAGACCGCGCCTGCTTCCTGGCGGGGCGCAATCGTCGGTATCCCGCTCAAGAGTGAAGAGGCGGTTGTGGGAGTGATGAATATGTCGCTCCAGCCCGGGCGGAAATTTTCTCCCTCCGAGTTACGCCTGCTCGATTTGCTGGCTTCCCAGGCGGCAGTCGCCATTGTCAATGCCCGCCTGCACCAATCCATGTCGAGAGAAGCCATGAGTGACATGCTGACCGGCCTGCCCAATCGCCGCGCGCTCGATGCCCGTCTGGAGAACGAAGTCCAGCGCGCTGAGCGTTACGGGCATCAGTTTGCCGTCTTGATGATGGACCTGGATGGGTTCAAGGCCATCAACGATACGTATGGTCATGATGTAGGCGACCGGGTCTTGCGCGACTTCGCCCGCTTCCTGGCCGAGGGCAAGCGTTCCAGCGATTTCCTGGCTCGTTACGGCGGCGATGAAATGACGATGATTATGCCCGAAACCGACGGCAACTCTGCCGCGCAACTGGCCGGGTTGATTAAGCAGCGCATGGAAAAGTTCGTTCCTGTCTTGCCGGATGGCGCAAAACCGCTTTTGGGGATTTCGGGCGGGATTGCCGTTTACCCGAATCATGCTAAAACCGCTTCCGATTTGCTGCGCGCGTCGGATGAAGCCCTGTACCGCGCCAAGCGTCATGCGCGCGGTTCTTTCGTACCGGCCCGCATCGGGACCGGCGAACTGCATCCCTTTAAGAACCTCAAATAAAGTTTGGTGTTAGATTGTAGGACAGACGTTTTGTCTGTCCCTGACCGCGCATGCCGGTTTCGCCTGCGCCGGAAAGGTCAAGCCACCCGTGCCGGGCAGGTTAGAGACCTGTCCTAAGGAAAGGGAGAATAGTATGCCGCGCAAAGCCAAACTCATCTTGAACCCGATTGCCGATATGGGCCGCGCCTGGAAGGTTGCCAACGACTTGCGACCTATCGTTGCGGAATATGGTCATGCCGATTGGAGCGGGACAGTCTATCCCGGCCACGCGGTCGAACTGGCGCGCCAGGCCGCGTTGGATGGCTACGAGATGGTAATCGCCATCGGCGGCGATGGCACGGCGCATGAAGTGGTCAATGGCCTGATGCAGGCTCCAGCCGAGAAACGCCCTATCTTGGGGGTCGTGCCGGTCGGGTCGGGGAACGATTTTGCCCACTCCATCAACGTCCCGATGAAATCAGACCATGCCCTGTTACATGCGCTCAAGGGTGAACCCTCCAGCGTGGATATCGGCCTGATGACCGTCGAAAACGGACGCCGGGAGTATTTCGACAACACAGTCGGAATCGGGTTCGATGCGGTTGTCACCATCCGCTCGCATCAACTGCCCATCCTGCGTGGATTCCTGATGTACCTGACCGCCGTTATTCAGACTATCATCTTGAACCATGACCCGGCGCTTCTCAAAATCGAAACCGATACCGAGTCTTGGCAGCAGGATACCATCATGTTGACGGTCTGCAACGGCCCGCGCGAGGGCGGCGGTTTTCTGGTTGCGCCGGGCGCAAAAAACACGGACGGAATCTTGAACTACGCGACTGTCACCCAATGCAGCCGATTAACCATGTTCCGGCTGGTGCCTGAAGTGATGAAAGGCACGCACGGGCGATTCAAACAGGTGCGTCTTGGCACGTTCAAAAAACTCTCGCTCACATCCGACCGGCCCCTTTACATTCACGCCGATGGCGAAATCTACACCAGCTTTGGGAGTAACCTGCGCGGCCTGACTTTTGAAAACCTGCCGGGTGCGTTGCAGGTGGTAAAAGGATAGCCCGTTCAGTCCCTGCGCGAGGAACTGGATGTCAGCCCCGCGCCTGAAACCCACGCCTTGTACGAAACCCTGGCGAAATAACCGGCAGTTACGGCAGGGCCAGATTGAAAGTAGCGCGCCAGGTCAGCAGGATGCCGTTGACGGTTCCTTCGATACGAACCAGGTATTCACCTGGCTGAACCGCCGGGCCGCCTGCTTTCCACTGGTAGTTGTAATTTTCGACCACCCAGGGATTGCAGGGGCCGTTGCCGCCAAAGATGCAGTAGTCTTTGGTCAGTTCGGTGATTTCATAAACGACATTCCCGTCGCGGATTACGCTAAAACTGACCTGTTCCACGCCGTCCGCCTGGCCTAACTCCCGGCCATCTTGCAGGACTTTGAATTGAATCCAGGCTTCGTCTGAGAAAACCACCTCGCAGACATATTGCAGGTCTTTATCGGCGCAACTGCCCTCCGGGGTGGAACTGATGGCGCTGCGCGGCAGCGGCGGCGGGAGCGGCGTGCCAACCACGATGGACGGCAGGCTGGCAAGGTTAAGGTCGCAGGAAACGAATTGGTTTCCGGCGCTCACCCAGCCCTTTTGGCCGCCGGGCGAAGCTTCCACATAAACCCAACTCCCGCCGGGGATGCCGGTCGGGTTGAATCCGAGCGGGGTGACGACGGAGTTACCAGGCAGGACGAGAATCGGGGGCCGGTAGGCTGTCCCTGGGCCGCTGCGCAGGTTCAAATCCTGGAGGATGGCGCAGGAGGGGCTGGTCGGTTTGGGCGTAGATGTCTGCGCAGGCTGTTCGACCGCTGTGGTTGTGGTCGCTTCGTCAACTGGTAAAAACGGCGTTGCGGTCGGTTCAATGAGAATCGGCGGCGTCTCGCTTGGCTCCGGCAGGGGCGTGGCGGGGGGCTCAGCCGCCGGGCTGCACGCGAATAAAAACAGGGACAGGACAAAAATCGAAACGGTTCGCATTATTGCTCTCCTTTCAATTCGTTGAAAATCCCCTGGGTCTGGAGCAGGTAGGGCTGGCAGCGATTTTCGACAATATCGGTTTGGATGACCAGGTCGAGCGCATTTTCGGCCTGGGCAATGCAGCCATCGAAGGCTGCCAGCGATTTCTGGTACGCTTCCAGCGCCTCGCCATACGCCTGGTTCCCTTCCAGGAGCGCGCCCTGCCACTGGTAAGCCAGGCCGAGATATTCGTAGGCCTGCGCCAGGTAGCGGCGGTGTGATTCGTGTTGTTTTGCCGAGGCTTCGAATACCGGGACGAGCGGCTCAAGGACGTCGATGGCCTTTTGGATGGATTCTGCTCCCGCTTCGTGGTCGCCGGCTGCGATGGAAATTGCCCCTTTCAGGCGATAGGCGTTTCCCAATGCCAGCCGCGCCACCTCGCTGACCGGGTTGCCATATTCGGCGGAGTCCGGGTTCAGGTCGAGCGTTTGCTGGTAAGCGGCCAGGGCTTTATCTGCCCATTGGGCGGCTTGCGGGTCAGGAGTTTGTCCGGTCGCCAGGGCCGCATCGAGCAGGGTTGCCCCTCGTTTGAAATACACCCCGCCCAGCCCGATGTAGGCGCGGGCATGGCGCGGGTCGAGGTCGATGGCGTTTTGGAAGGCGGATTCGGCGGATTGCCAGTACGTTTCGCGTTCCCTCGATTGCAAATCCGACAAGAACAGGGATGCGCGCCCGACGAAAAACTTCGCCAGGGCCGAGTCCGGCGCGGATTCGGCGGCTTTCTGGAAAAACCCTAAAGCATCCCGGTTCTGCCCCAATTGCTCTTGCGCCAGGCCCATCACCACCCAGGCCAGCGCGCTGGATTGTCTTCCCAACTCGCCCTGAATGCCGGGCCCGGGGTTCTCCAGGTCGGCGATGCGCAGGGGCGCGCCCAGATTGTAACTGCCCTGGATGTCCTCGAAACGGTATTTGGCCTGCGGCGCGACCCAGAACTTGAGCGCCAGCCGGGGCGGATTTTCGCGCAGGTCGATGGCACCGTAGAGCAGCAGGCTGGCGTTGATTTGGTTGGCGGTTTGTTCGGCGGTTTCGGCTGTCACCAGCGGCACGCGCGCGCGGCGGAACGGGCCGCCCTCGTCCGGCCAGATTTGCAGGGATGGGTTGCCTTCCAGGTCGCTGCGCAGGGTGTCCAACGCCCAGGCGCTGACCTGCTGGCCGGTTTTCGAGGGGCGAATGACGCCATCCGCGCCTATTTCACCGAATTCAGCCACCGCGATGTTGAAAATACCGGTCATGGTGCGGGGCGCGAACATGCCGTTCGCCGCCAGAATCAATCCAATCACGGCCACCACCAAAAGACCGGCGGCGCTGCCCAGGGCAACCTGCACCGTTCGGGCGCGCGCCAGTTTACGGGCCTGTTCGGCCTCCTGGCGGGCAACTTGCTGGCTGGCTTCGAGAAACTCGACTTCGAGCAGGCTGATTAAATCGGCGTGTTCCCCCGCCCAGGCCAACATCTGGTTGAGGCGCGCGCCGCGATAGAGCGCCCCACTGTCGCGCTCCAGTTTGAGCCAGTCGTTGGCGTCCTCCGTCAATTGGCGATGCAGAATCAGCCCGGCGCGGTTCTGGTCGAGCCACTCGCGCAGGGTCGGCCACTCGCGGATGAGGGCCTCGTGAGCCACCTCCACCACGCGCACCTCGCCCGGCTCCAGCGTGCCGGTCGTCACCAGGCGCGCCTCGGTCAGGATGTTCAACACGGCGTCGATGGTGGCCGGGTCGGTAGCGCGCGTCATCAGCTCCGAAAAGGCCGCCCGGCGGCGGGTATCGAGGGCGCTCTCGCCCATTTCAGCCAGTTTGATGAAAATCATGCGGGCGATGGGCTGCTGCGCGGGAGTCAGGCGCTGCCGGAAGACGGTCTCGGCGGTCTGGGCGATGGCTCCCTGCACTCCGCCAGCAGATGTGTACCCCGAAACAGTCATCACCCGTCCCCGGCGGCGCTGCCAGGTTTCGAGCAGGGCGTGCGAGAGCAGCGGCAGCGCGCCCGGTTCGCTGCCCAGGTCGTCGAGCAGAACTTCCACCAGGCCGGCCTGCACTTTCCAGTTGCCGAGCGCGGCGGGCTGCAAAATGGCGCGCGTCAGTTCCTCGCGGTTCATCGCGCCGATGAATTCCTGGTGCTGCGCGACGAGTTCGCGCAGGCCTTCGTGCCGGGCCAACTGGGCGTAAAAATCGGCGCGCAGGGTCAGCAAAATACTGACCGGCTGCGGATTCTCCGGGTGGACGACATGCAGCAGGTTTTCAAGAAACGCCGTTCGTTCATCGTCCTGCTTGCACTGCGTAAAAATTTCCTCGAACTGGTCGATGACCAGCAGCAGGTGTTTGCGCCCGTTTTGGGATAAAAGCCGCCGGGCGGCCAAGGCCAGGGAGCGGGAATCCTGTTCCAGGTCGGCGCGTAAAATCGTCGCCGCGCTGACTGATTCAGACTCACGAGTCAGGCTGGCAGCCAGGGCCTCGAGCGGGTGCGCCGAAGGGCTGAAAATGCGGATATCCCATTGCCCGCTATCGGTGGGCGGCAGGCCTCCATCCGCCAGCCGTTCGCCGCGCCGCAGGGCCGGGATGACGCCCGCCCGCACCACCGACGATTTGCCGCTGCCCGAAGCGCCGATGACGGTCAGGAAGCGGTCGCCGGCCAGGCGCGAAACGATTTTGGAGACCAGCATCTCCCGCCCAAAGAAGCGGTCCGCGTCTTTTTCGTCGAAATATTGCAGTCCCAGGAAAGGCGCTTCGCCCGGCTCCGGCGGCAGGTTTTCCAATTCCCTGACCTCGTCGTTGCTGACGATGGTGGACTTGATATTGATGACCGCGCCGCGAAAATCGCCGGAGAGAGTGTACGCATCCCCGCTGGATGGCCGGGCCTTCTTTTTGCTGGATTGCTCAGTCATTTATCCCGCGCCGGTCAATTTCGCCACTGTCAAAACAATCTGGCTGGCAATCGTCACTACCGAGGGCATCACCGCTGCCAGGTTTTGGGCGGCCTGTTTCAGTCCCTCGCC
>DAOUAZ010000014.1:0-7880 GCA_034432975.1 Anaerolineales bacterium
GCCCACCAGCGGCTGGGCCTCAGCCTGAAACTGGACGGAAACTAAACCGGATGCCTCGCCAGCGCGCTCCCTTCGATCACAACCAGGACAAGTATCGCGACGAACAGCCGCCGCCTGTAGATTGGTTCGACTGGCTGGAACGCGCGCAATCTCACTTTGGCCGTTTCACTTTTGACGTGGCGGGCTTCATCCTGCTTGCTTTTTCGTTGATGACCCTGCTGGCGTTGATTGATTTGACCGGCGGCCTGTTGCTGACCCCCTGGGCCAATATCCTGTGGAAGTGGCTGGGCTGGGGCAGCGCCTTTGTGGTGGCTGCTTCAGCGATTGCGGGCTTATCCCTGCTGCGCAAGCGGGTGGAAGGCAATGTTCGTATTCGCTGGGGGCGCGTGATTGCGCTCGAAATTGCTGCCTTTAGCGCCCTGGCCCTGTTCGCCATCCTGGGCGGCGTTTCCATCGAGCGCGCCGCCAGGGGCGAAGACGGCGGCTACATCGGCTGGGCCCTGGCGGAATTTGTGGGCATCGCGCTGAACAATCTCTTTGGCAATACCTTCCTGCGCGCCCCGCTGGTCATCCTTACCTTGTTTGTTTCCTCGTTCTTTGGCTTCAACCTGCTGCCCAAACTCGAAAAACGTTTGTGGGAGATTGCCGGGGAGACTCCCCCCGACGACTTCCACCCCATCCCTGGGGAGGTAATTCACCCGGTCGTGGAACCGGAGCCGGCCGCGCCGACGCCTGTTTCGCCGCCAAAGAAGCAGGTTCCCCTCCCTCCTCAGTTCCGCAAGAACTTCAAAGTCCCCGAAAAACAGGATGAAAAACCCGCCACGCCCCTGCCGCGCGGCGAGCGCCTGCCGCCCCTCAACCTGCTCTTTGGAGAGCAGGCCGCCCGCCCCGACGAGCGCCACATCAACCAGACCGCCGGACTCATCGAGAAAACACTCTCCGAATTTGGAATCCCCGCCAAGGTGACGGGATTCCGGATTGGCCCAACCGTCACGCAGTTTGCCATCCAGCCCGGGTTCATCAAAAAGCCCGGCGCGACCAGTGAAGAAGAAGCGCAGCTGATGAAAGTCCGTGTTGCGCAGATTGCCGCGCTGGAAAAGGACCTGGCCCTGGCGCTTTCCGCCGAGCGATTGCGCATCGAAGCCCCGGTGCCCGGGCGCGCCTACGTTGGCATCGAAGTGCCGAACCAACGCTCCAGCATTGTGCGCCTGCGCCCCATCCTGGAAAGTGACACCTTCAACAAAACCGGCGCGCCGTTGGCGATAGCGCTTGGACGCGATGTCTCCGGCCAGCCGCTGGTTGCCGACCTTTCACGGATGCCGCACATGTTGGTCGCCGGGCAGACCGGTTCCGGTAAATCGGTGGCAATTGCCTCGATTGCCACCTGCCTGGCGATGAACAACGCGCCGGAAGACATGCGCCTGGTCATGATTGACGCCAAAATGGTCGAGTTGATTCGTTTCAACGGGCTGCCGCACCTGCTGGGCAAGGTGGAAACCGATGTCCAGCGCATTCTGGGTGTTTTGCGCTGGCTGGTGGTCGAGATGGAACATCGCTACCGCCTGCTCGAAGGACTGCATGTTCGAGATGTGGCAGCCTACAACAGCAAAGCCAAAAGCCCCATCCCGCGCATCGTCGTCATTATCGACGAGTTGGCCGACCTGATGATGTCGGCCCCCGACCAGACCGAACACAACCTCGTCCGCCTGGCGCAGATGGCGCGCGCGACCGGGATTCACCTGGTCGTTGCCACCCAACGCCCCAGTACCGATGTCGTGACCGGGTTGATTAAAGCCAACTTCCCGGCCCGGCTGGCGTTTTCGGTGGCCTCCGGCATCGACAGCCGGGTCATCCTCGATACCCCTGGCGCCGAATCCCTGCTCGGGCGCGGCGACCTCCTGTTCCTGAATCCCGAAGTGGGTAATCCCATCCGGGCTCAGGGCGCAATTGTCACCGACCAGGAAATCGAGCGTATTATTGCCTTCTGGCAGAAGATGTCCCCGGTACAGACCGATACCCCGCCTTGGGAAACCTTGCTGACCGAACCCGAGGATGGCGAAGATTCCCTGGTGGAGCAGGCTATTCAAATTGTGCGCTCCACCCAGCGCGCCAGCGCTTCCCTGTTGCAGCGCCGTCTGAAAATCGGCTACCCGCGCGCCGCGCGCCTGCTCGACCAGTTGGAAGAGATGGGCGTGGTTGGCCCCTCGCAGGGCGGCGGGCGCGAGCGCGAAGTGCTGCTCGACCGTGAAGAGGGCGGTGATGAAGAAGAATAAGTTGTAGTCTGTTTGTAATCTCGCATTTAACAGGCGGGGTTAGAATTAAGGGAAAGGAACTCTTGTTTCGCATGGAAAAAACTGCCCAAACGACCAAACCGAAAACACTCACCGATGTCATGCGCGGTCTGTTCAAAGACATCCTCGACCCCATCGGCGGCTTCCTGAACCGGCTGGGCGTGACCCCCAACATGATGACCATGCTGGGGCTGCTTGGCAACATGGCCGGGGCCTGGTTCCTGGCCCAGGGGAACATGGTGCTGGGCGGCGTGTTTGTCCTGGTTTGCACGCCCTTCGATGCCCTGGATGGCACGATGGCGCGCCTGCGCGGCGAGGCCAGCGAGTTTGGCGCATTCGTCGATTCTGTGACCGACCGTTATTCCGAGTTGTTCATCCTGGGTGGCTTGCTTTACCATTTCTTGCAAACCAACGACCATTTTTCTGCAATGGCGGTCTATCTTGCCGCGGCTGGTTCGGTTCTGGTGTCTTACGTCAAGGCGCGCGCTGATTCGCTCAAGTTCGATGCCAACACCGGTGTCCTGACCCGCCTGGAGCGTTACCTTGTCATTGCGCCGCTGTTGGTGCTGAACCAGCCTGTGATTGCAGTCTGGATTGTGGCTGTGCTGGCAAACGTCACCGCCCTTCAGCGCATCTGGAAGGTGCGCCAACAGGCGCATCGCAGCCGATAAGGGAGCAGCGAAGATGGGTTTCGAGTTCGATGGCATCCACCTTTTCCTGTTTGGTTTCGAGTTCATCCTGTATTACTACGGGGTCATCATCATGGGCGGGGCGCTGGCCGGCGGCTGGCTGGCCTCGCGCGAAGCGGCTCGGCGCGGCCATAACCCCGACGTGGTGTGGGACCTGCTCATCTGGCTGGTGATTGGCGGCATCGTTGGGGCGCGGCTCTGGCACGTCTTTACCCCCTCACCCTCGCTGGTGGCGCAGGGGATCGATACGATGTATTACCTGACGCATCCATTTGACCTGGTTAACCTGCGCAAGGGCGGGCTGGGCATCCCTGGCGGTGTCATTGGCGGGGCGGTTGCGCTCTACTTTTTTACCCGCAAGCGCAAGTTGAGTTTCGCCGAATGGGCTGATATTGCTGCGCCCTCCCTCGCGCTTGGTCAGGCCATTGGACGCTGGGGCAATTTCTTCAACCAGGAAGTGTACGGCGCGCCCACTGATTTGCCCTGGAAACTCTTCATCGACCCGCAGCACCGCCTGCCCGCTTTTATGGATGAGGAATATTACCACCCCCTCTTCCTGTACGAGTCGTTCTGGAACCTGGGCAACCTGTTCCTGCTTTTGTGGCTGGGACGGCGCTTCAGGGATACGCTCAAAACCGGCGACGTTTTCCTGGCCTACCTCATCGCCTACCCGCTGGGACGATTCCTGCTCGAGTTCCTGCGCCTCGATTCATCGCAAATCGCTGGGGTCAATGCCAACCAGACCTTCATGCTGGTTGTGATGGTCTGCGCGGCGGCGGCCCTGCTGTGGCGGCACAAGTTCGCAAATCGTAAATCGTTAATCCAAAATCAAAAATCCAATGATTGAATGTGAAGACCTGACAAAATATTTCGACAGTTTCAAGGCGGTGGAAGGGGTGACGCTCAACGTCCGCCCCGGCCAGGTGCTGGCGTTATTGGGACAAAACGGCGCGGGCAAGACCACCACCGTCCGCATGTTGACCTCGGTTCTGACGCCGACTCGCGGCTGGGCCAGGGTGGCCGGCTTCGACGTGGTCAAGCATCCCGGCGATGTGCGCGCCTCGGTCGGGGTGCTGACGGAGATGCACGGCCTGTATGGGCGCATGACCGCCCACGAGTACCTCGATTTCTTCGGGCGGGTCTACGACCTGGGCCCGGCCCGCCGCAAACAGCGCGCCGACCAACTGCTGGAATATTTCGGTTTGGCCCCTGCCGCCAATCGCCGCTCTGGGGAATACTCCAAAGGCATGAGGCAGAAACTGGCCCTGGCGCGCGCGCTCATCCATGAGCCGCCGGTGCTGCTGCTCGACGAGCCGACCTCCGCCATGGACCCGGAAAGCGCCCAACTGGTGCGGCATGAAATTGCCCGATTGCGCTCCTCGCAGCGCAGCATCATCATCTGCACCCACAACCTGGCCGAAGCCGAAATGCTGGCCGACCAGATTGCAATCATCTACAAGGGGCGCATTCTCATTCTGGGGACGCTGGAAGAGTTGCGCCGCCGCCTGCTCGGCCCGGCGGAGTACGAGGTCACACTCTCAGGGGGCTGGCAACCCGAAGAATTCCGGTGGCCGGATGGAGCGCGCCTGCTCCACGCCGGGGAGGGTGAACTTCGCTTCCAGGTGGAGAATCCCGGGGCAGCGAATCCGCTCATCATCCGGCAATTAATCGAAAAAAATTCGCAGGTGGTTTCGGTGCAGGAAACGCCGCGCACGCTGGAAATGCTTTATCTCAAGGCGATGGCGCAGGTGGTGGAGGGGGCGCAATGAAACGTTTCGACCTGGCCTGGCTGGTGGCAAAACGCGAACTCATCGACCAGATGCGCGACTGGCGCATCCTGCTGCCGATGATTATCCTGACCCTGTTCTTCCCGTACCTGATGAATGTAGCCGCGCGCTATACCATCAACTACGTCAACCAGTTCGGCGCTGACCTGATTGCCGAGCGACTGCTGCCGTTCCTGATTCTGGTGGTGGGCTTCTTCCCGGTGACCGTTTCGCTGGTGGTGGCGTTGGAAGCCTTCGTGGGCGAAAAAGAGCGCGGCACCATCGAGCCGCTG
Source organism: Anaerolineales bacterium (assembly GCA_034432975.1). GTDB lineage: Bacteria > Chloroflexota > Anaerolineae > Anaerolineales > Villigracilaceae > UBA5195. The sequence goes on from DAOUAZ010000014.1 coordinate 5,040, forward strand.
CTCTCCAGCCCGCTCGAAGATTGGCATCTCTACATTGGCAAACTCCTGGCCGGGACGATTGTGCCGCTCACGGTGAGTTACATCGGGATATCGATTTACATGTTCGGCCTGTGGTGGCAGGGCATCAAATGGCCGGCCTGGAACTTTACCATCCAAACCCTGGCGCTGACGGTTGCGCAGACGGTTTTGATGGTGAGCGCAGCCATTGTGATTTCGACGCAATCGACCTCGGTGCGCGCTGCCAACCTGCTGGCCTCGTTCATCGTTATCCCGGTTGCGCTGCTCATCCAGGGCGAAAGCGCGCTCATGTTTTGGGGAACCAACGATGTGCTGTGGTGGGCGGTGATTGGCGTTTCGATTATGAGCGCCCTCCTGATTCGGCTGGGGCTGGTGCATTTCAAACGCGAAAACCTGCTGGGGCGCGAAATCGACATGCTGAACCTGACCTGGGTGTGGGGGACCTTCCGGCGGGCCTTTACCGGCTCCGATGAGCCGGCGGCGCTGTCTCATTACCTGCGTTCCGTTTGGAAGCGTTCGCGTGGCGAAGGGTCTGAAACGCACTCCCTGTCCGCCGCCTTATGGCTCGACCTGGGCAGCATCTTGCGCTGGTATCGCGTGGAAGTCCTGGGCGCCTTGCGCGGGATGCGAACTGCCATCTGGCTGACATTTGGGATGGGGATGTTGGGCCTGGCGTTGGCTTATTGGTATGTCGATGCCAATCTTCCGGCCACAGCTGCCTTGCCTGAGGAGACGGTAAAAGATGCCATGCGCGCCGTTCGCGCCGTGTTGATCGATGAAGGTGGTTTCGGGTATTCTTCTACCACCCTGTTTTGGCATAACGTCCGCGCCGAACTGTTGATGATGGCAGCCGGGATTTTCTCTTTTGGTGTTTTGGGGCTGCTCCTGTTCCTGGGGAATTTCTCGCTGGTGGGCGGGGTATTGGCTGTCACCAAATTGGTTGGGCTTTCTCCGTTGATGGTTTTCATGGCGGGTATCCTGCCGCACGGTATCCTGGAGTTGCCTTCGGTTATCCTGGCTGCGGCATCCGTCCTATACATGGGTGTGCGCCTGGTGACGCCGCTGGAAGGTAAATCGATTGGCGAAACCATGATTTTCACCCTGGCCGATGTCTTGAAAGTATTCCTAGCGGTGTGCGTGCCGCTCCTGCTCCTGGCGGGATTGATTGAAGCCAACCTGACCCCGCGCATTTTAGAAGCGGCATTGGGACGCGTCATCGATTTGCACCCCTGACGGTCGTCGAGCCTGTCGAGCCATGGCTGAACTGATTATCCTCGGCGCCTCGAATGCAATCCCGACTCTGGGGGCCGAAAACACGCACCTGGCCGTGCGCGCAGATGGTCGCGTTGTGCTGGTCGATTGCGGCTCCAACCCGCTCGTCAGGCTGGAATGCGCCGGGTTGGATTTCAATGCTGTTTCGGACCTGATTCTCACCCATTTCCATCCTGACCATGTCGGCGGCCTTCCGCTTTTCCTGATGGATATGTGGCTGCTGGGGCGCAAAGCGCCGCTCACGATTCACGGATTATCCTATACGGTCGAGCGCGCTGAAACCATGATGGGGCTGTTTGGTTGGCAGGAATGGCCGGATTTCTTCCCGGTCGATTTCCAGCGCGTCCCGCAGGTAGAGATGTCGCTTTTGCTTGATGTGCCTGAATTTCGTGTTTCCGCCTCGCCGGTTCGACATTTATTGCCCAATATTGCCCTGCGGTTTGAATTTCCTGCCAGTCAAAAGGCGCTGGCTTATTCCTGTGATACCGAACCCAGTCCGGCCGTCATCCGCCTGGCGCGAGGGGTGGATATCCTGTTGCACGAGGCCAGCGGCCCGTTCAAGGGACATACCCCAGCCGCCCAGGCTGGGGAGGTGGCCCAAAAGGCGGGCGCGAAGGCCCTCTACCTGGTTCACTACCCGACCGGCAGGTTTTTCAGCGGCGACCCGGCTGCCGAGGCCCGCAAAACCTTCCCCGGCCCGGTCGTCCTGGCGCGCGATATGATGCGAGTGGAATTTTGAACTCCAAACCAACGGAGACTGAATATGAACATCCAACCGCTTCTCGAAAAATCTGCCTGTAAACATTCCCGGCTTTGCCCGCGTCAAATCCTCGGCGTGCGGCTGGGCTTGCTGGGCATGAAAACACTCGGCTTTTTTGACGCGCCGCCGCCTGAAAAACGCCTTTTGACCATTGTGGAAACCGATGGCTGTTTCGTTGATGGAATCACCGCCGCCACCGGTTGCACTGTTGGTCATCGCACCCTGCGCGTGGAAGATTACGGCAAAACCGCCGCCGTCTTTGTGGATACTGTAAAGGGCCAGGCAATCCGTGTCGCTCCGGCGCTGGATGTGCGCGAAAAGGCGTGCGCCTGCGCTCCCGATTCGCATCAGCATTACATCGCGCAGATGACTTCCTACCAGGTTATGCCTGATAAGGAGATGTTCACTGTCAACGAAGTGCAACTCGTTACCCCCATCCAGGCCATCATCTCGCGCCCCGGCATGCGCGTCAACTGCGGCCTGTGCGGCGAGGAAATCATGAACGAGCGCGAAATCCGGCGTGATGGGCTGACCCTGTGCCGCTCTTGCGCCGAGGATGGGTACTACCAGGCCGTCCAAACGTCCTCGCCGCCTGCCGCTTTGAAGTTCTGCCAGCCGGTTTCCCGACACCGATGATGTCAGGATTGCTCTACCTTGCCGTTTCGCCAGCAATTCCAAATTCAAAACTGAGTTATGGCGGTGCATGAACAATTTCCAAGCCATCCTCCATGAAGGAGAATAAATCATCCCATGAGTCAAAGACCATGTAGCGAGTTAAAGCGCGCAAGTCA
>DAOUAZ010000015.1:0-14000 GCA_034432975.1 Anaerolineales bacterium
GACGTTAATCACCACCAGCGGCCAAAGGAAGGAGTTCCAGGCGTAGAGGAAGGTGAAGGTGGCCTGGGTCGCCAGGGCCGGAACGCTGGCCGGGACGATGATGTCCTTCAAGATTTGCAGGCGCGAGGCCCCATCGAGCAGGGCCGCTTCCTCGATTTCTTTCGGGAAGGTGATGAAGTGCTGGCGCATGAGGAACGTGCCATAGGCGGTGAAAACCCATGGGACGATGAGCGCGGCCAGCCGGTCGGTCCAGCCTATCAGCACCATCAACTGATAGAGCGGCACAATCAACATCACGAACGGAATCATGATGGTGCCGAGGTAGAAGACGAAGACCGTATCGCGCCCGGGGAATTTCAGGCGCGCGAAGGCATACCCGCCGATGATGGAGGTCGCCAGTTGCCCAATGACGACCAGGATGGTGACGAGCGCGGTATTGGTCAGGGCGCGGTTGAGGCCTTGCAGTTCGACCACTGCCGTGTAATTTTCAGGATGCCAGGAGATGGCTTCCACTGGCTGGCTCAGGCGCACGTTCTGGAAGGCTTTGGTTTCGGGGTTATCGGGGTCGATGAACTCACCGACGGTGGTCTGGCTGAGTTGAACCATAGGAACAACCTGACCATCGACGATGACCTGGAAGACCTTCTCCTCTTTGCCATTAAAAGTCACCGTCTGTTCTGTGGGCGTCACCTCGCTCAGGAAGCGTTCGACGACCGCTGAGGGGTTATCGGCGGGGGCAAACGTGCCAATGCGGATATTGCTGCGGACCAGGGCAAACTCCCGGCGGCCGCCATCGATGTCCACGTAGTAGAGCGGCAGTTTATCGGGGTAGCCTTCTACTTCAATGGAGGCTGGTTCGCGCGGCAGCAGGCGCGGCGGGTAGCGGAAGGTGTCGGCGGGCAGTTTCAGCGAGGTGGTGAGCATGTAGAAGAACGGGAACAACATGACCAGCGCAAAGAAGGTCAAAATCGCGTAGATACTCAAATTTTTCAGGAAGGTAATGACTCGGTATGATTTCATGGTTTATCCTCCGCGCTTAGTTCTCGTAAATACTGCTGCGGCGCTGCTGGCGGAACTGGATGAGCGTCAGCCCGAAGATGACGATGAACAGCACCCAGGCCAGGGCCGAGGCGTAACCTTGCGCGAAGTTCTGGAAGCCGCTGCGATACAGGTACAAGACCAGGGTGATGGTCGAGTTGTTGGGGCCTTCGGGCGGGTTCATCAGGATGAAGACCTGCTCGAAGACCTGCATAGCCTGGATGGTGGTGGTCGAGACGACGTAGAACGTGGAGGGAGCCAGCATGGGGAGGGTGATGCGCCAGAATTTGTCCCACGCGCCCGCGCCATCCACCGTGGCGGCCTCGTACAGTTCGCCAGGGATATTTTGCAGCCCGGCCAGGAAGAGGACGGTGTTGAAGCCCATCGTCTGCCAGGCGGCGATGATGATGATGGACAACAAGGCAGTGCGTTCGTCAGAGACCCAGCGGATTTTGGGGTCGACAACCCCGGCGTTGAACAGGTTGTTCCAGAAATCGACGCCGAGCGTGATGAAGTAGTTGATATATCCGACCGTTGCGTTGTACAGCCACTGCCAGACCAGGGCAATGCCGACGATGGCGGCGATGCTGGGGATGAAATAGACCGCCCGGAAGAACTTCATGCCCGGCAGTTTGCTGTTGAGGATGTTTGCCAGCACCAGGGCCGGGATGACGCTCAGGGGAACGGCGAACAGGGCATAGGTGAGGGTGTTGCGCAGCGCCAGCCAGAACAATTTATCTTCCGCGCCGAACAATATCCCACCGTTGCCGAGCCTCAGGCGTCCGACCTCATCATAGATTTGGATATTGAGCACGTCGCGCGCCAGTTGGTCGGGCGAGGCCAGCGGCTTGATGGTCACATTCAGGATTTTGGCATAGTTATCGAGACCGACCCAGTTGGGAGTGTTGAAAGCGTCGGAATCGGTGAAGGAAAAATAAAATGAGAGCAGCAGCGGCCCGGCGAAGAAAATCAGGAAGCCGAGCAGGTTGGGGGAGAGGAACAGCCAGCCGTTGAGCATTTGCTCGTGACCGGTTTTCGCATTGAGCGCGGTGGCTGAGGATGCGCGCCACATCCCCCACAATGCGAGCGCGAAGATGACCAGGCCGAGGGCAGCCCCAATTCCAACCGGGTTGGCGAGGTTTTCGGCCAGCGCCAGAAGGCCCTGTAGCAGGTTGGCCATGAACAGGAAGGCCAGCCCGCCGAGAATCATGACCCATTTACCAGCCTGGCGCAGGATGTTTTCGGTTTTGGGGTCATGCTGGAAATAATCGCCTGCCGCGCTGATGAGATAGCCGCCAATTGCGAGGAGCAGGAACAGGATGCTGCGCCCGAAGACCTCGCCCAGCGCGTCGATACCGGTAAACACGCCGCCGACTTGCAGGAGGAGGACCAGGCAGGCCGCCAGGCTGAGGTAGTCAATGAAGAGGGAAAGCGTCCGTCCGCGATGACGGCGCAGGAGAATATCGCGCGAGGCAATAAAACTAAAGAGTGCCGCCAGCCCCAGAGCGGCGGAGAGTAAAATGCCCTGCCATAAACGCAAGCCCGGCAGCAGGTCGACCCAGGGAGCGAGCGCGCCAACGACTGCCAGCAGGCTGAATACGAGGCGCCAGATGCTGAGCAATCGCAGGATGAGTTCGGTCTGGCGAGCGGGAGGCGCGCCCGGTGTTTTCGATAATTCAGCCATAATCTGTTCTCCGAATTGGGGAAAACGCGAGGAACTTCATAAACACGGGCAGGCACAAGTTGCCTGCCCGTGTGCTTTACACTTGCTGCTTACTTGGTGAAAACTTTGTTGGCTTCGTCGCAGATGGTGTTACCGAAGTCCTGCACGCTCCTGCCGCCGGTCAAGACCGCCTGGATGGCCGGTCCCATGATTTTGTCATATTCGGGCCACGAACCAGCCCAGAGCGGGCCTTCGGTGGCGGGGCTGTCGGCCAGGCCGTTCAGGAAGGCCTGGTTGTTGGCGGGCGGGGTGAAGGTCAGGAAGGCGTCGAAGGCTTGCTGGCTGACCCGGCTGGGAATGTTCGCGCCGAGGGCGGCCACCTTGCCCTGGGTTTCAGCGGTGGTCAGGGCCTGGACGAGTTTCCAGGCTGCTTCAGGATTGGCGGTCTTGGCATTGATGACATACGCGCCCCAGAACAGCCAGTTGCCCTGGTTGCCGTTCGGGCCTTTGGGCAGTTCAACCACGTCCCAATTGAAGGGTACAGTGCGAACGCCGGGTGTGGCCCAACGGCCGTTCTGGAACATGGCGACTTTGCCGGCGCGGAAGGGCGGTTCGGGGTCTTCGCCGTAAGGCGTGGCAACGTCATGCTCCTGGTACAGTGAGCGCTGGAATTCCAGGCCCTTGAGCGATTCGGGGGTGCTGAGGGCGCAGGAAGTGCGGTCGGGACTGAAGAAGCCTCCGCCAGCAGCATTCAACCACACGCCGTAGGGTCCCCACCAGGCGCTCGCGCCATAGCCATAGATATCCGAGCCGAGGGCGCGGGTCTTCTGGGCGACATCGAGGAAAGCGTCCCAGTCCCATTTGCCCTGTTTGGCCAGTTCGCGCGGGTCGGGCGCGCCGGCTTCTTCGATGAGGTCGAGGTTCAGGTAGAGCGCGAAGGTCGAGACATCACGCGGCAGGCCCCACAGCGCGCCAGAAGCGGCGCCGCTCTGGTCGCTGGCGGGGTTGTAAGTCAGGTGGTACATCGGGCCGGGATAGAAGGCGTTGACATCGAAGCCTTCGGTCTTGCCCGCCAGGTCGGCGATGTTCAGAATCAGGCCGCGCGTGGCGAAATCGGCGATGTCGGTGCCGGGAATCCAGAACACATCGGGCGCGGTACCAGCCGCAACTTCGGTGCGCAACTGGTCCTGGTAGTTGGCGCCTTCGGTTCCGCCGGGTTCGTAAGTCAGGGTGATGCCTTGAAGTTGGCCGTCGAGTTCCTTGCTGATGGTGCTGTAGACGTTGATTTCTTCCTGGTTATCGGGGCGGGTGCGCCAGCGGATGGTGACTTCACTCTCCGCAGGTTGGACTGTGGGCTGCTCCGGCTGGGAGGGTTGTTCCGGCTGGGAGGGTTGTTCCGGCTGGGCTGGGGCAGGGGTGGCGGGAGTGCCACAAGCCGCCAACACCAGGGCGGCCAGGACGAACAAATTAACGAGCATCCAAATCTTGCGGTTCATTCAACTTCTCCTGGAAATGTTTAATTTTGATTGGTGAAAGACGGAACGTGCTGACATCGAAATAGGTCTTCTTTTGCCGGGAATCACCTCCTTCATGCTTTACAGGTGGACTGCCTGACCACGAGTTCGGCAGGCAGTTTGATGTGCGAAAGGGCCGCGCGCGGATTCTTGATATGTTCGAGCAGGATGTGGGCGGCCTCGCGCCCGATGCGCGGCATGTCCTGGCGCATGGTGGTCAGCGGCGGGTCGAAGTACGAAGCCAGGGGCATATCGTCCACGCCGATGACGGCCAGTTGTTCGGGGAAGCGCAGTCCCAGTTCACGGGCGGCATGTAACACGCCCAGCGCCATGCGGTCGTTTTGCGCAAAGACCGCCTCGGGCAAGTTGCCGCGCTGCGCCAATGCCAGGAGCGCCTCGCGTCCGGAACTGGCTGACCAGTCACCCTCATACACCAGCGAATCATCGAAAGGGACGCCGGCTGCCTGCAAAGCCTGGACGAAGCCGCTCCGGCGGTCCACCGAACAATCTTCGACCATCGGGCCGGTGACCAGGGCGATGCGCCGGTGTCCGCGCTCCAGCAGGTGGCGGGTGGCAGTGCGGGCCACATCTTCATCGTCGAGGCACACGCTGGGGATGGGGCCGCCGCGCGAGTGCGCGCCCACGAATACCAGCGGGAAATCCGGCGGGATGAGTTGGTGACGCTCGTCGGCATACGGATTGATGATGAGCAGCCCATCCACCCGGCGATGCCCGACCAGTTCCTCGACCAGTTCCGCGAATCCTCGCGCATCCCCTGCTGAGGAGGAGAGCAGGAAATATCCCTGGCTGCGGGCTTCCTGCTCGGCCCCTTCGATGATGCTGGCAAAGGTGTAATCGGTCAGGTTGGGAGAGATGCAGGCCAGGGTGTGGGTCTCGCCGCGCGCCATGGAGCGGGCGATGGCGCTGGGGCGGTAGCCCAGTTCGATGATGGCCGCTTCGACCCGGTCGCGCGTATCGAGAGTGACATCATTGCTCCGGTTGATCACGCGCGAAACGGTCTGGTGGGAAACACCGGCCAGGCGGGCAACATCACGAATGGTTGGGCGGGATGAGGACATGGGCGGGATGCGTGGAGCGGCATCTGGTGTATAATGTTACCGGTCATGTGACCGGTAACATTAGTTTACAAGATTGTCGGGCTGCTTGTCAAGAGGCAATTTCAAGATTTTTGTATTTTCTTGCACGAATCTGCGTACAATAGCCTCATTAACTGGATGCATTTCGTTTGATCTGGACATGGAACGTCCCGAAGGTTTTTGAGCGGGAAGGCTGCCCTATTGAGGAACCTTCGGGACGGTTTCAACCGATAGGAAACACAGCCCATTGATTTGCCATTCTTAAAGTTTCGAGGTCTCTTATGTTCAATGCCCCCCACCGACGTTTCAATCCGCTAACCGGCGAATGGGTGCTGGTTTCACCGCACCGCGCCAACCGCCCCTGGCAGGGACAGGTCGAGAAGACCGCCGCCGAGAACCTGCCGCAGTATGACCCAGCCTGTTACCTGTGTCCGCGTAACGAACGGGCTGGAGGCGTGATCAACCCCAACTACTCGGGAACGTTTGTGTTCGACAACGATTTTTCAGCGCTCCTGCCGGATGAATCGATTGACAGCCACGAATCCGGCCACCCGCTGCTGGTTTCTGCTCTTGAACGTGGAATTTGCCGGGTGGTCTGTTTTTCCCCCCGTCATGACCTGACCCTGCCGGAACTCGACATCCCCGCCATCGAGAACGTGCTTGCCACCTGGACGCGCGAATCGACCGACCTGGCCGGGCGCGATTTCATCCGCTATGTGCAGGTCTTCGAGAACAAAGGCGCGGCGATGGGCTGTTCGAACCCGCATCCGCATAGTCAGTTGTGGTCGCAGTCGCAGATTCCGAACGAGGTCGCAAAAGAATTGGCGACGCAAACGGCCTATTTCAACGCGCATGGCCGCCCGCTGCTGGTCGATTACATCCGCGAGGAGCATAAACGCAAGCAAAGGATTCTCGCGGCGAACGACCATTTCACCGCGCTGGTGCCGTTTTGGGCGGTCTGGCCTTTCGAGGTGATGGTCGTTGGTCACCGCCCCGCCGCCGCGCTTTCCAACCTGACACCTGCTGAAGTGACCGCGCTGGCAGAAATTTTCAAGGAAGTCACCACCCGCTACGACAACCTGTTCGAGATTTCCTTTCCCTATTCGATGGGATTCCACCAGGCCCCGGCAGATGACCAGCCACACCCCGAATGGGTGCTGCACGCTCATTTCTACCCGCCGCTCTTGCGCTCGGCCACCGTCCGCAAGTTCATGGTTGGTTACGAGATGCTCGCCATGCCCCAGCGCGACATCACTCCCGAAACGGCGCTCGAACGCCTGCTCAGCCTGCCGCCGGTGCATTACAAACAGCGCAGTTGAACGCCGGCCCGAGTCGCATCGTTAATCCCGGCGAGTTGAGCGGAGGCCAGGAGCAGCGCGTGGCAGTGGCCGAAAAAGCCGCCCGGCGGCACTGGATGTAGACGGCAAGTCAGCTCTCGGCGGGTAAATTGACCGTCGACGCAGTTCGCAACGACCCAACCGCCCGCCCCAATCGCCGAATTCCCTCTTCGATTTTCTGCTCATCCTGGACGACAAAATTGAGCCTTATCCAGTTCGCGCCATCTTTTTCACCGAGAAAGAAACCGCTGCCGGGCATGAAATCGACGCCCTGGCGGATGGCGACCGGCAGCAGTTCATCTGCTGAGAAACCGCCCGACAACTTCATCCACAGGAACAGGCCGCCCTGCGGCGTTTCAAACTGGAACCGGCCGGGAAGGAATCGCTGGAGCGCAGCCAGCATGGCATCGCGCCGTTTACGAAAAATTTGGCTGGAGCGGCGCAGGTGAGCCTGGTAGCGTCCAACCGTGACATAATCATGCAGGGCGCGCTGGATGAGGCTGGAGGTCGCCAGGTCGTTGACCCGCTTGAACTTGACCAGGCCATGGTAGACCGGGCCATCCGCGGCCAGAAATCCGACCCGCAGGCCGGGCATCAGCATTTTGGAAAACGTGCTGACGTGTATCACCCGCCCGCCGGGGTCGAGCGCCTTGAGGGCGGGCTGGGCGCGGCCCTCGTAGCGCAGGTCGCCGACGAAATCATCCTCCAGGATGGGGACGTTGTAGCGGTCGGCGAGAATGATGAGTTCGTGGCGGCGCGCTCCAGACAGGCAGGTCCCGGTCGGGTTGTGAAAGTTCGGGATGGTGTAGACCAGTTTGGGGTGGTGTTGCTGCAGTTGCTTTTCGAGCAAGTCGACCTGCATCCCCTGGTGATCGACCGGGACGCTGATAATCCTGAAGTTCAGGGCGCGGAACAGGTCGAGCGCGCCGGAATAAGTGGGACTTTCGACCAGGATGGTATCGCCTGGTTCGAGCAGCAACTGCGAAACCAGCGCCAATGCCTGCTGTGACCCGGCGGTGATGAGGATGTTTTCGGGGCTGGTCTGCAAGCCCTGGCTGGCGAGAATGTGGGCGATAGTCTCGCGCAGGGGAGCATAACCGCGCCGGTCGCCGTAGTCGAGCGCGGCGATGCCGTCGCGGCGCATGACGGCTTGCAACACCTTGCGAAAGTCATCAGCGGGGAACAGGTGCGAATCGCTGATTCCGCCCGCAAAACTGATGTGGTCGGCCCGCCCTGCGGTCAGGCGCATCTGCTCGACGACAGCCCGCGCGCCCAGGCTGCGTTCGGGCAGGGTTTGCTGCCATAACGGCCAGACCGCTTCGGCGCTTTTTTGGGGAATCTGGGGAAGCGGCGGAGGCGGCAGGACGTATGTTCCGCTGCCGACCCGTGAATAGACCAGGCCATCGGCCTCCAGCGCGGCGTAAGCGTTTTCGACCGTGATGCGGTTGACGCCCAGGTCGCGCGCCAATTGGCGGCTGGCAGGCAGGCGTGTTTCGGGCGCGAGGCTGCCGCTCAGGATGCCCTGGCGCAGGTTCTGCTCGATTTGCTCGTAGAGCGGGATGGGGGAGTTGCGGTCGAGGGGGATGCGCATGGGAATGACGAATTCTGAAGGGTGAATGATGAATGTCAGGTGGCATGGTCAATATATCATTTTTATCCCCAGGTTTGTAGAGCCAATTGGATAAAAAAAGATTAAATCCACTCAATTGGACTGGTTTCGATTTGCCTTTATTGGCTCTTAACATACTCCAATTTTGGCCTAAAATTGCAGGACAGAATAAATTCTATCCTACAATACGCAAGGAGATGTTCTATGGAATCAATCACTGGTAGTTTTGCCGTCAAAAAAGGCCTGGCGCAGATGTTGAAGGGCGGCGTCATCATGGACGTGGTGACGCCCGAACACGCCAAAATCGCCGAAGATGCGGGCGCGTGCGCGGTGATGGCGCTGGAGCGCGTTCCCGCCGATATTCGCGCCGATGGCGGCGTGGCGCGCATGAGCGACCCCGGCATGATTGATGAAATCATGAAATCGGTCACCATCCCGGTCATGGCAAAATGCCGCATCGGTCATTTCGTCGAAGCGCAAATTCTCGAAGCCATCGGCGTCGATTACATCGATGAATCCGAGGTGCTGACCCCCGCCGACGAGTCGCATCACGTCAACAAGCACGAATTCAAAGTCCCGTTCGTATGCGGGGCGCGCAACCTGGGCGAGGCCCTGCGGCGGATTGGCGAGGGCGCGGCCATGATTCGCACCAAAGGCGAGGCCGGCACCGGCGATGTGGTCGAAGCGGTCAAGCACGCCCGCTCGGTGTTGGGTGAAATCCGCAAATTGACCAGCATGGCCGAAGAAGAACTGTTCACTTACGCCAAGGAAATCGGCGCGCCTTACGCGCTGGTGAAGGAAGTGAAGGAACTGGGACGCCTGCCGGTCGTCAATTTCGCCGCCGGCGGCGTGGCGACCCCTGCCGATGCCGCGCTGATGATGCAGTTGGGCGTCGATGGCGTGTTCGTCGGCTCGGGCATTTTCAAGAGCGGCGACCCGGCCAAACGCGCCGCCGCCATCGTCAAAGCGGTCACGCACTACAACGACCCGGTCATCCTGGCCGAAGTCAGCCGCAACCTGGGCGAGCCGATGGTGGGCCGCAACGTCTCGACCATGCCCGAAGTGGAAAAAATCGCCGGGCGGGGTTGGTGAGTCAGTAAGCAGTTATCAGTAATCAGTGAGCGGCTTTTGCTGACACTGATTACTGATAACTGAACACTGAAAACTGGTTTCTCATTATGAAAATTGGAGTCCTCGCCCTCCAGGGCGATTTCACCGAACACATCGCCGCGCTCAAGCGCCTGGGCGTCGAAACCGCCCAGGCGCGCCTGCCGGGCCATCTCGATGACCTGGACGGTCTCATCATTCCGGGCGGCGAATCGACCACCATCGCCAAACTCGCCATTGCCTTCGGGTTGATGGAACCGCTGCGCGGCTTCGGGCGCGAGAAGGCCATCTGGGGAACCTGCGCCGGGGCCATCTTCCTCTCGAAAGACGCCAAACGCGACCAGCCCCTGCTCGGCCTGATGGACATCACCGTCGAACGGAACGCCTTTGGACGCCAGGTCGATTCGTTCGAGGTCGCTCTCGACATCCCCGAACTGAAGGCCGCCACCCAGAGCGAATCGCCCTATCACGCCGTCTTTATCCGCGCCCCGTTGATTGAATCGGTCTCTGGCGAAGCGCGGATTCTCTCCCAACTTCCCGATGGGCGGATTGTGGCCGCTTTGCAGGGCAGGTTGCTGGCGACATCCTTCCACCCGGAACTGACGCCCGATACGCGCTTCCATGAATACTTTCTCTCGCTGGCGGGGTGATTTTGTTATCCGGTTCCCCAGTTGTGGTACGATTACCGGGCAACCGGTCAACGGTTAAACCGGATAACCGAATAAATGGATAACTGGAAAACCCAGTACTATGAACATCCGCTCCCTCGACCTGCTCGACCTGCCCACGCTCTACCGTTATCGCGGCGAAGTCCTCAGCCTGGATACCGCCCGGCTGCTCACGCGCGGCAACCCGCTGGGGGCGATGGGGCTGATGGCCTATCTCAACCCTGACCGGCACATTTATTCCGCCGTTGCCAGCGAGAACGGGTCCACCCTGCTGGGCGGCATCAGCCAGACCAACGGCGATTCGTTTGCGAAACTGCTCTACCTGGCCCCCGCCAGCCAACTGACGCATCCCGGCCTGCCCGCGCTGGTGGAACATCTCGCCGCCGAGGCCGGGGAATGGGGCAGCTTCCACATCCTGGCCGAAGTGGACGAAACCAGCGAAGCCTTCCCCTCCCTGCGCGCGGCGGGATTTTCGGTCTATGCCTGGCAGCGCATTTGGGATTTGAGCGCGGTCAACCGCCCGGAGCCTGCCGATGGCTGGCGCAAAATTTCCTCGGCCAACCTGCCATCCATTCAATCCCTGCACCATCAAATCGTCCCGCCGCTCTTGCAGCCTATCGAACCCGCGCCGCGCCGCGCCAGCGGATTGATTTGTCCCGAAGGCGCGCGCTGCTATGTCAGCCTGACCTCGGGGATGAACGGCATCCTGCTGACGCCGCTCATTCACCCCGAAGCGACCGGCGTGGCCCGGAAAATCGCCGGGCTGTTGAACCACTTCCCCGACCGGCGCAGCCGGCCCGTGTACCTGTGCGTCCGCTCCTACCAGGCCTGGCTGGAGCCTGTCCTCGAGGACCTGGGCGCGAAGGCCAGCCAGCGCCAGGCCGTGATGGTCAAGCACCTGGCGCGCGTCATCAAAGACGAGCAACTCGCCCGGGCGACGCAGCCCGCCGCAGTCATCCCGGCCTCGCGCATCAGCCGGATAGAGACCAAACGTGAGCAATAGAGAAAAACAGGCGCGCCGGGGTAACTATTCAGCCCACCCCTCCGGCCTCCTCCGATGCGGCAGGGAACTCCCAAAATCGCCGCTTCAAAAGCGCGAAAACCCTCGTTATTGTTTTCGATTCCGATACGGTATAGCGCGGCTTATGCCTCCCGGCGGGCCGCCAGCGATGCGCCGACAATGCCGGCTTCGTTCAGGAATTGGGCTGGGACGATGGGCGTTTCTACTTTGAGCAGATGCAGGTATTTTTCGTGGTATTTGCTGATGCCGCCGCCCAGGATGAACAGGTCGGGCCAGAACAGTTTTTCCACCTCGTTGAAATAGCGGTTCAGACGTTTGGCGTATTTCTTCCACGAAAGTTCATCGCGCTGCCGGGCAGCGTCGGAAGCGCGCGCTTCGGCGTCATGTCCTTGTATCTCCAGGTGGCCGAACTCGGCATTGGGGAGCAGATTGCCATCGGTGAAGACGGCGCTTCCGATCCCGGTTCCGAGCGTAACCATGATGACCACGCCCCGCACGTCTTTCCCCGCGCCGAAGGTGATTTCGGCCAGCCCGGCGGCATCGGCGTCGTTGATGACCGTGACCGGGCAGCCGGTGGCCTGTCCCAGCAATTCATCGGCATTGACCCCTACCCAGGCGCTGGAGATGTTGGCGGCCATTTTTACAACGCCGTGCTTGATGGGGGCAGGGAAGCCGACCCCGATGGGGCCAGTCCATGAAAAATGGTGCGCAATGCGGGCGATGGTTTCTGCCACTGGGCCGGTTTCTGCGCCTTTGGGGGTTTTGATGCGATACCGGTCGACCAGCACCATGCCGGTTTTCGTGTTGACGGGCGCGCCCTTGATGCCCGAACCACCTACGTCGATGCCGAGAATTTCCATGCCTGCCTCCTGTTCGTTTCGATGGTGGAATTGTATAACAAATCGGCAAATGAGCAAGGAAGCAAAAGGGCAAATATGTAAATTGGCAGGCGTGTTTGCGCGTTGACACGACTTGCCGCAGGCGATACAATCACAAGGGTTTGCTGATAGTCGTCAATTTTTCCCCTTTGGTGTGTAAAACATGGATTTTCCGGTTACAAAACGTGGTTTTGCGGGTTTGCTTTTGGGAGCGTGGGTGGGTTTGCTGTATGGTTTGGTTTCAACCAACATCAATTCCCTTATCATTCGTGATATTCCGTTGAATTACAACGTTCAAAGCGTCGCGGAGACGGTCTTCTGGTCGATGCTTGCGGTTGCCTTGCTGGGGCTGATTACCAACCTGCCCTATCATGCTTTACCCGGCGTCGTGCTGGCTTCGCTCACGGCGGCGGCAGCGGTGGCCGCCAAAGGAGTTCTTGATACAGCTGATTCAGCCGAGAAAATCTTTAGTACCTTGTTTTTGACGATGTATACTTTTCTGCCTATGATTGTTTTGTTTGTGCCGTTCCATGCGCTCCTGCGTTGGAGCAGCCGGCAAATTCTGGAACATCATCGTCAACCTATCTGGGCCTGGGGGCGCATTCGGGGATGGCTCTTGATGACCTTTCTTGCCGTGTTGGTGGGTTCTTTTACCCTGTATCCCGCTCAAGCGCAGAAAATGATGCGCAAAATGGACGGATTTATCCAGGCGGCGCAAAGCACCCCAAAGCAGGGCGTCCCCGATGAATTTTCCCAAGTGGCGGCTGCCATCAGGAGCGCCAGCGCGCAGTACGCCCTGGCCTGGACAGATGACTTAAGTGAATATCCCGACCCGCTTTTTTATGAAGATACGATGACATCGTTTCGTTTACAATTGGTTTCAGCCTATTTTGAGAGCGGCGAATCTGTTTTTTGCCTTTTCCGAGAAGTGGATGCGAATTTATACCTTTGTACCGCCCGATAAGCCTCGCTTGGAATAGCCAGGCGTATGCTCACTTTTTTCGTTCGGGAGGAATCTCATGCTCAAAGAATTTCGTGATTTTGCCATGCGCGGCAATGTCATCGACCTGGCAGTCGGCGTCATCATTGGCGGCGCGTTCGGGAAGATTATCGGCTCGCTGGTCAACGACATCCTGATGCCGCTGATTGGCCTGGTGCTGGGCGGGGTCAATTTTGCCGAGCAGGCCATCCAGATTGGCGAGGCCTCGGTCAAGTGGGGCGCGTTCGCGCAGGCTGTCATCGACTTTGTCATCATTGCCTTTGTCATCTTCCTGATGGTCAAGGCTGCCAACAAAGCCAAAAAAGAAGAAGCCGCCCCGGCTCCAGAAGAACCAACCACCAAGGAATGCCCTTTCTGCTTCTCGACCGTCAGCATCAAGGCCACCCGCTGCCCCAACTGTACTTCGCAGCTGTAAGGCGATACGCGATGTTTGTTATTCGATACCCGGAAATCGGGACTCGGAGCGCTGCCGATTCCCGATTTCTGTTTTAGAATCAACGCGATTTTTCCTCTGCGAAAGCGTCCCGAAGGGTGCCGGAAACAACTAAAATTTCTCCTGAAAACCGCTCGGCTGAGCGCTCGCGACGAAGCCTTCGGGACGGTGCTTGTATCTTATTTGCCAGTAAAGCCCAATCGCGAATAACGACTAACCAGTAAAATCACCAACTACACCAATGGATTTCCTAGACACCCTCAACCCTGCTCAAAAAACTGCCGTCACCGCCGGTGAAGGCCCTGTCTTAGTGCTGGCCGGCCCTGGCTCCGGCAAGACCCGCGTCCTGACCCAGCGCATCGCCTACCTGATTGGATACCAGGGCGTGCGCCCCTACCAGATGTTGGCCGTAACTTTTACGAACAAGGCCGCCCGCGAGATGGAACACCGCGTCCAGGCCTTGCTGGGCGAGGAGATGACGCGCGGCCTGCTGCTCGGCACCTTCCACGCCACCTGCGCCCGCATCCTGCGCCGCGAATCGGACCGGCTGCCCGTCTCGAACGAGTTTGTCATCTTCGACGCCGACGACCAGCAAAAAGTGGTCAAAACCGCCATCAAAGAACTGAATCTCAACG
>DAOUAZ010000016.1:0-51119 GCA_034432975.1 Anaerolineales bacterium
CGGGGCGGGATTGTCCTGCCGGTCGCGCAGCGCTTTGCGAACCAGTTCCGGGTTTTCGCGGATGAGATTGATGTCTAACATGGTGTGTACCTCCAGTACGGTGAATGAAATAACCGCCCCTCCTGTGCAGGACGAGGGGCGGCTCGTGGTACCACCTGCGTTTGTCGCCATGTTGCGGCGGCCTCGGGTTTTGCGATAACGGGCAATCCCGGCTCTCTTACTGGGCAGGACGAAAATAATTTCGCCCTACGACACCTGCGAGAGCAGTGTAACGCCGGAGGGGATTTCGCCATTTGACCGCCTGCCTCGCACCAACCGGCAGATCTCTGAACGGGATGAAGGGCTACTTATCTCCGGGCTGTCTTTCAGGCACGATTATACGCGGCAGGAGGAGCGTGTCAAGCCCAGAACGGACTCCAAAATCTCCTCTGATTTTGGACGAAGTAAGAGTTGGACGAAGTCGGGAAACTTCGGACTCCATGAATCGGACGGTATAATCGAAACCTATGCCCACCCGCCGCCGCGACATCTTCCTGGCCTTCCTGTTCGTGATTGCCGCCTGGCAGGCTGCCGCCTGGCTGCTCAACCGACCCATCCTGCCCACGCCGGGGACGGTGCTGCTCGTTTTCTGGCGTGAACTGACCGGCGGCGCGCTGGCCGGGCATTTCCTGGTCAGCCTGTGGCGGGTCACTGCCGGGATGCTGCTGGCTGTCCTGGCGGCAGCGCCGCTTGGGCTGGCGCTTGGCCAGTCGAAGCGGCTCAACCGGCTGGTTTCGCCGTTGATTTACCTCCTGTATCCCATTCCCAAAGTCGTCTTCCTGCCCATCGTCCTGCTCTTCTTCGGCGTAGGAGACTCATCCAAAATTTTCATCATCTTCATCATCCTGTTCTTCCAAATCCTGGTGCTGGTTCGTGACCAGGCCGCCAGCCTGCGCCCGGAGTTAATCCAGTCGGTGCGCAGCCTCGGCGCGGGGCGCAGGGCCTTGTTCCGTTACGTCTACCTGCCAGCCTGCCTGCCTGCCCTCCTGACGGCATTGCGTCAGAGCGTGGGAACGGCAGTGGCCGTGCTGTATATCGCCGAATCCTTCGCAACCCGGCAGGGGTTGGGATATTATCTCTATTATCAAGGCAGCAGCCTGCTCGATTACCCTGTCATGTACGCCGGGGTGCTGGCGATGAGCCTGCTCGGCCTGGGAATGTATTTCTCGGTCGATTGGCTGGAACGCTGGCTGTGCAGGTGGCAATTCGCAGCCTGAGTTTGGTTGGGGCAAATAACCAACATGTACCGCTGAAAATCCTGCGCAATGGGGAAAATATGCTCCATACCGAATTTTACCGGAACACCACCTTGTCATTCTCCACATCCACCGTCACACTGCCGCCTTTTTCATATTTCCTGGAGAGCAGCTCCACCGAAAGCGGACTCTCGATGAATTTCTGGATGGCGCGGCGCAGCGGGCGGGCGCCAAAGGCCGGGTTGTAGCCCTGTTTGGCGAGCCAGGTGCGGGCGGCGGGAGTCAAGTCAACGTTGACGCCATACTCGTTCAGGCGCGCCTGCACTTCTTTCATCTGAAGGTCAACAATCTGCTCCATCTGCTCCAGGCTGAGGGGCGAGAACATGATGATTTCGTCGATGCGGTTCAGAAATTCCGGTCGGAACGCACCCTTGAGAGCCTTTTCGATTTTTTCGTGCGATTCGCGTTCGCTGTCATCGCCGGTTTTCTGCACGAAGCCGAGCGTGCCGCCCTTGCGGACGTATTCCGTGCCGAGGTTGCTGGTCATAATCAGGACGGTATTGCGGAAATCGACCACGTTGCCCTGGCCGTCGGTCATGCGGCCATCGTCCAGGATTTGCAGCAGAGCGTTCCACACTTCAGGATGCGCCTTTTCAATTTCATCGAATAACAACACCCGGTACGGGCGGCGGCGGACGGCCTCGGTCAGTTGGCCGCCTTCTTCGTAGCCAACGTATCCGGGCGGCGCGCCGAACAGGCGGCTGACGGTGTGCTGTTCGCGGTATTCCGACATGTCGATGCGCACCAGCGCGTCTTCGTCGTCGAACATGAACCAGGCCAGGGCCTTGGCCAGTTCGGTCTTGCCGACTCCGCTTGGGCCAATGAAGATGAACGAACCAATCGGTCGGCTGGGGTCCTTGAGACCGCTGCGCGCGCGGCGGATGGCATCCGAAATCGCGTGGATGGCCTCCTCCTGGCCGATGATGCGCTCGCGCAGGCGTTCTTCCATCTGGAGCAGTTTTTCGGCCTCGGTCTCCATCATCTGATTGACGGGGATGCCGGTCCACTGGTGGACGACTGCGGCGATGTCATCGACATCCACCACCTCGTCGATTTGGTTTTCGGCCTCCCACTTATCCCGCTTTTCGTGATACTCGCTCTCCAGGCGCAGCCGCTCCGATTTTTTCTGGGCGGCGCGTTCGTATTCACGCGACAGGCCGGCCTGCTCTTCTTCAGCGGCCAGTTTGTCGATTTCGTTTTTCATGTCCTTGAGTTCGGGCGGCATCGAGTAGAGCGCCACGCGCAGCTTGGCGGCGGCTTCGTCCATCAGGTCGATGGCCTTGTCGGGCAGGTGACGGTCGGTGACATAGCGGTCGGCCAGGTGCACGGCGGCTTCGAGCGCGGCGTCCGAATAACGGATTTTGTGATGGGCTTCGTAACGGTCGCGCAGGCCCATGAGCATCTTGACCGCGTCTTCCGGCTTGGGTTCATCGACATAAATCGGGGCAAAGCGGCGCTCGAGGGCGGCGTCTTTTTCGATGTGCTTGTGGAACTCATCCAGCGTGGTCGCGCCGATGCACTGCAACTCGCCGCGCGCCAGGGCCGGTTTGAGCATGTTGGAGGCGTCCATCGCGCCCTGGGCCGCGCCCGCGCCCACGACGGTATGCAGTTCGTCAATCATCATGATGATGTCGCCCTGCGAACGCTGGACTTCCTCCATGACAGCCTTCAGGCGTTCCTCGAACTCGCCGCGGAAGCGCGAACCGGCAATCATCGCGCCCAGGTCGAGAGCCACGACCTTCTTGCCGCTCAAAATCTCCGGCACATCGTTGTTGGCGATTTTTTGGGCCAGGCCCTCCACGATGGCGGTCTTGCCAACGCCCGCCTCGCCAATCAGCACCGGGTTGTTCTTGGTGCGGCGCGAGAGAATCTGGATGAGGCGCAAGATTTCGTTGTCGCGGCCAATCACCGGGTCGAGTTTGCCCTCGCGGGCCAGCTGGGTCAGGTCGCGGGAGTATTTTTCGAGGGTGCGGTAGCGGGTTTCAGCCTGCGGGTCGGTGACGCGCTGTCCGCCGCGAATCTGCTGGATGGCTTCGTTGACCCGCTCGCGGGTAATCCCGGCGCTTTCCAGCACGCGCGCCGCCGGGGTGTTGCGTTCGGTCAAAATCGCCAGGAAAATATGCTCGGTCGAAATATATTCATCGCGCAGGCGGTTGGCTTCCTCGTTCGCCAGGTCGATAATGCGCTTGACGCGCGGGGTAATGAAAATTTGCCCGGCCCCGCCGCCGCCGAAGATGTTGGCCTTGGGCGTGGCGCGCAGGGTGGCATCCAACCGGTCGGCCAGGGCCTGGGCGTTGACGTTGAGATGGGTCAGGATTTGGGGAATGACCCCGCCGGGCTGCTCTATCAGCGCCAGCAGGATGTGTTCGGTATCAATCTGGTTATGCCCGTAACGCTGGATAATTTCCGCGGCGCGCTGGGCGGCTTCCTGGGCTCGCTCGGTGAATCGGTCAAATCGCATCATAGACTAGAATCCTTTCACACTGACCGCGATTATAGCAAAGGGCGTCTCAATCTTTTGGAAAAAAGGCGTTAGAAATGCGTATGAAATGATTCTACACGGAATTCGGTTTTCGTGGCGCAAGATGACATCTTGCGTCACTTGCGCTACAATTGGGAGAATGACCGCCACGTTCGCGCTTGCTCCAGCCGCCTCAACCGCCGCCCCAGGGCGGATGCGCCCGTTGAACATCCTGCGCGACCTGCCCACAGTCGCCGACCTGATTGAGCTATGCTTCGCCAACACGCTCGACCCGGATGGCCGCAGCTACATCGACCAGATGCGCCGCAACGGGCGCGACGCGGGCTTCCTGGATTGGGCGCCGCGCATCATCGAAACGGTCTCGCTGCCGCTTTCGGGCTTCGTGTGGGAAGACAATGGGCGGATTGTCGGCAATGTCAGCCTGATTCCGTTTTCAAAAGCCGGAATGAAGGTCTTCCTGGTAGCCAACGTCGCCACCCATCCCGACTACCGCCGCCGGGGGATTGCCCGCGCCCTGACCGAGGCCGCCATGCAGCGCGCGCGCGAAAAACACGCCGATACCATCTGGCTGCACGTCCGGCAGGATAACCCCGGCGCGATTGCGCTGTACCGCGACCTGGGCTTTTACGAATGCGCCCGGCGGACGACCTGGTTCAGTTCCCCAAGCAATATCACGCTGGCGGGCAATCGCGCATCGACCGTCAGCATCCGTCCGCGCGCCTCGTGGGACTGGCCCCAGCAAAACCGCTGGCTGGAAGTATCCTACCCCGCCAGCCTGGACTGGTACTTCGCCCACCGGTGGAATGTCCTGCGGCCCGGCCTGGTCAATGACATCTACCGCTTGCTGGCCGACATCGACACCCTGCAGTGGGCGGCCTATAAAGACAACCGGCTGGGCGCGGTGCTATCGTGCCAGCGCGCCATCGGACGCAGCGACCACCTGTGGCTGGCCGCGCCCCGCCGTCCCGACCCGGAAGTCGTCACTGCGCTGCTGCAGCACGGCCTCCGCGCTCTCTCCGAACGTTACAGCCTGAGTCTGGAATTCCCCGCCGGGATGGCCGATGACGCCATCCGCGAGGCCGGGTTCCAGCCCCAGCGCACCCTGGTCTGGATGGAAACCCACGGGGCGCAACCTCGTTGACCAGGGTGCGTATGTAAGGGTAAAAAAGGAGAGAAACATGAACCGTTTTATCTTACGCTGGTTGATTAACGCGGTGGCGCTCTACGCCGCTGTTGCGCTTGTCCCCGGAATTGTGGCGCAGTCTACCAATTGGCTGTCTTTCATCTGGCTGGCGCTAATTTTTGGCCTGCTGAACGCCTTGCTGCGTCCGCTGCTCAAACTGCTCACCTGCCCGCTCATCTTCCTGACCCTGGGGCTGTTCACGCTGGTCATCAACACCTTCCTGTTCTGGCTGGCGGGCGTGGTCGGGACGAATTTTGGGGTCGGGTTCACCGTCGCCGGGTTCTGGCCGGCCTTCCTGGGCGGGCTGATTGTCAGCGTGGTCAGCGTGGTGCTGACGCTGATTTTCAAGGACGACAAGAAAAAGTAATTTGTAGTTCGATA
Organism: Anaerolineales bacterium; assembly: GCA_034432975.1. Taxonomy (GTDB): domain Bacteria; phylum Chloroflexota; class Anaerolineae; order Anaerolineales; family Villigracilaceae; genus UBA5195. Next base: position 5,342 of record DAOUAZ010000016.1, read on the forward strand.
AACGATATACGAAAGCAGCCCGGAGAGTTCTCTCCGGGCTGCTCTTATTGTTCGAAGCCTGGTTGGGAATTATTCCTTTTCCCGGTAAGTAAGACTCGAAAACGTCACAGATTGGTTGCCAAGAGCAATGAGGTCATTCAGTTGATACCAGGTGTCGAATTCTTCGGTGGTATTTTTCGGCCGTTCCAATCCCATCTTCTTGAGCAGTTCGAATCGAAAAAGGTCGAAAGAGGCCCTGATAACCATTCCAAAGGAGCCTACTGAAAAGAGCGAGGCGTTATAAAAAAAGACGGAAACGACTATCCCACCCATCATAGCGACAAAATACGGCGTGATTTGGAATGCAAAATTGATAAATGATGCCGCCCCGCCTGCCCCCACATTTGCGGTCCCCATAGTGTAAAAAATAGCGACCAAAGATAGCCCAGCGAAAAGAAACGATAGAATGGACATGTTAACCAGGAATGATAATTCATTTCGCACCGCATCAATCCCAATTTTATATTCAGAAGGTATAACATGCACCAAACGAGGCCAGAATAAGTCGCCATCCAAACCAAAACGCTCCCCAGGATAATTTTCGGCGGCCTTGAGTGTATTGCCAAACCGGGTAGGCAGGATATCATTTAGGTCTTCTGGATAAGAAAGCTGGTAGTTTGACGCAATGCCATAATATTCACCCAGTTTGCGCTCCAACTCATCAAACAAGTCAGGCCTCTGGTCAACCTGATTTTGCAATTCCTCAATCTCGTTTCGCAGCCGCTCACGGCGTTCTCGTATGTCACTCGCTTTTCTCCAGTGGGAGCGTTTTCGCAGTGAATAGACAAAACGAAGCGGGAACGGGATGATGTACCCTTCGAACATCTTCAAGATAAACGTATTGAGCGCAGTAAGGGTATAACCTATAATGACAGTAAATACAAAAACGACCAGACCAAAACTAACGAGACCATACGTGCTTTGCGGGTCCCTGAAGGCCGCTCCTGCATTTAGGATGGGGTCAAATACCAGCAGGCAAGCAATCACCAGCGCCAGTGATGGCACCATAGAGGCAACCAGGAAATTGCTGCCTAATTTATCGAGATAATTTGTAAAAGCATTCATCGAACTGCAAATTTCAGCCGGTTACTTTTCCATGATTTTTTCAGGAGGCTTGATTTCAGGCAACGGAGGGGTGGATGCAGGAACGAGCGCTGATTTTTCATCCGGTTTATCGGGGGATTTTTCAGGAACGGCGCGGCTCTCTCTCTCCGCTTCCCGCGCAATATTCCGCGCGCCCGGATGTCTGCTGGGCGGCTTTTTCAGCCCGCCCGGCAGGGTAGGAATTGACATGCCCAAGAACCTCATACGACCTCACTCTTTACATTTGGTTCACTAACAAGATTATAGTGGGTTTACGCGAAGTAAACAACAATGAGTTTGCTTGAATAGTTATCTGGAGTTTTTCAAATTGGAAAAAGGATTATAAACAGCGCCAGATGAGTACCAGGCGACGCGCCAGCGCCCAGCCCATCAACTGGAGCAGGCGCAGGCGATACACGACCTGCCCATGCCAGGCGACCGGCCCGGAATCGATGCCGTAAACTAACCGAAGCCACCATTCCGCGGGCGGCGCAAAGGTCAAACGCACATAACGCCAGAAACCGACCTGCGCCCAGTTGGGAAAGGGCCACTGCGGCCAGCCGCGCGGGTATTGCCCCAGGCCGCCCATGCTCACACTTTTCTTGAGCGGCAAGATGGTTTCGTATCCATCGGGCAGGGGCGTCAGGCTATATAAAACGGACAATCGCTTCAGGAAGGCCGGGTCGCGTTGCAGCAGGGCCGTCCAATCCAAGGCCTGGGCCTGCTGTTCGACCAGGCTGGTGATATCGGCCATCCATTTGAAAGACACCGGGCGGTCGGCGCGGGCATCGAACAGGTGTCGGGTCAAGTGGCGCATCAGGTAATGCAGCGTATCGAGCGGGGATGTGGTGTAAACGCCGCAGCCGTCGATAATTACCCGCTGTGGGGGTTCCCGAATATCGCGGAATTCGTCATCAGTGGAATTGTCGTTGATGTTTCGATGCGCCGGGTCATAGTGATGCAGTTCGATGTGAGTCGAAATCCCGTCGCGGGACGGGGAATCAGCGTTCAGCCCTTTCGGCAGGCTCGCCGGGCGCGCAGGCAGGTCCTCGAAGCGGTAGCCAGCCTGGCGCATGATGTCCACCGCCGGCAGCAATTCTTCCTTCGCCAGGAACAAGTCGATGTCACTGACCGGACGCAGGGCCGGGTCGGGGTAAGCCTGCCAGGCCAGCGCCAGCCCTTTCAGCACCAGCGGACGGATTCCGCCCTGCCCCAACAAATCCAGCAATCCCAACAGCGTTTGGGTGTGAGCCTGGTTGAGCGCGCGGTCGCGCAGGTACAGCCCGCGCAGGGCGCGGCGGGTCGATTCCGGGATGTCGGCCCCCTGGAGATGATGCCAGAGCAGCGGCCCCATGCCGTGCAGTTCCGCCTGGGCGGGCAGCGCTTCCCAGGCGGTAAAATCGCGCAAGTGACGGGTCAATTCTTGCTCGAATCGCGGATGCCGCTCCACGCGCGCGCACAAGGCCATCAAGCGGCAAATCTGGTTCAGGCTTGTCGAATCCATGCGGCTGCGGTTTCCAGGTCGGAATATTCCAGGCTGTAGGCAGTCACCCGGCGCGCCAGGCGCGCCGCGCTCCCCATCCCAGAATCGGACAGGTTGCGGGCATTCACCAGGGCTTGCAGCAGGCGGAACAGGCTCTTCGCCGGGGTCAGTTGGGTCACGCGCAAGGGCGCATCCGGGACGTAGCGCGGGAAAAGCAGCAGCCGGGGAATGGACTGGATGGAGAGTCCGTCCTTATTCAGCAACAAAGGCTCAATCCAGGCGCTGCCATCCGGGAAGCGCAGCAAGCCCTCGCGCCCATCCTCCCCCAGGAAGCGCTGCCAGAGGAAGGCCGAGCCTTTTTTCAACACCAGGGAACGCGCGAAGCCGCTGATTTGCCCGCCGTCCTCGGAACAGGCGATGACCTCGTCGGTCAGGTAGCGAAAACCGCGCGAGGCCAACATCCAGGCCGCCAGCGTGGATTTGCCGCTGCCGCTCTGCCCGCACAGGATAACCCCGCCCCGCGCATCGGCCAGCGCTGCGGCGTGAAATACCGGGCCGGAAGCGCATGCGCCGTTCAACCGGGCGAGAGCCTCCTGCATCAGCACTTGCAAAACTTGTCCAAACTCCAGGCGGGGATACAAAACGCCGCCATCGACAGCGACCCGAAAAACGGTCTCTGTGACGGCGGTGATATGGAAATCAGCCAGGGCGGGAGCGGCCTCAGCCAGGCAGTGCCTGAGATGAACCGCGAGGGCGTCTAAAACGGCCTCGCTATCGGTGGTGAAACGGACAGCATTCCCGCCGAATTGAATGGACAGGCAGCCGCTCACGCCGCAACCAGCGCCCCGCGCGACAACAATTCCTGGATGGTCTGCGGCACATCGACCGCAATATCATCTGCTGATTCGGGATAGGCCGCGCTGAGGAGTTCAACAATCTCGGCCACCGAACGCCGACCGTCGCACAAACTCCAGATGAGCGCGCCGCCCTGGTTGCTGTGAAGGATGAGGTTGCGCGCCGGGTGGAGCAGGACAATTTCATCATCCAGGGTTTCCATCTGGAAGCCCGGGGCCGGGCGCGGGCAAAGGGTCATTTGCATATCCGGCTAACAGGCAATTTCGATGTTCACATCCTGCGAAACGGTGTTCGCGCCGTCGGTGGGGTTGACAAAGCTCCACACAACGGTCAGAGTGCCTTCGGTTCCCATCCCTGAGCTATCAGGGGTCACAGTAACCACCAAACTGGCCTGCCCGCTGGCATTGGTGGGCAGCGTACCGGTCGGCGGAACGGGGGCCGTAATCGACCCACCCGCGCCGGTCACAACATAAGCCAGGGCGTATTGCAACAAAATACCCGCTGTGGGGGGTGAAATCACAGCCGTCAGGCCAACGTTCTGCCCATCGAAACAGGCATCAGGCGAATCCAGCAACTCCGCTGGGGGCGGGTCCTGAAGAACGTGCAAAACGGAGGTCTGGGCGTGGGCCGGGAGGACGCCGACCTCCACGCCAGGCTTGCTCCACTTGGGCGGCAGGTTTGCCAAGGCGGCGGCGCCGGTGGCAGCGGTCAGAATCTTGAGGGCGTCGCGGCGCGATATTTTACTAGGCGGGGTGGGGGTCATGGCGGTTAATCTCCCTTGCGAGAATGAGTGTGTTCCAATTCGGGAATTTTATCACACAAGCGACTCGATTCGGCTAACGCCAGTAATTCTAAATATGGATTGCCGTGCGAACGTCCCGAAGGTTTTTCGAGTACAATTCAACTGATTTTAAAAAACCGCTCGGCTGAGCGCTCGCGGCGAAGCCTTCGGGACGGTTTGAAACCAAATTGAGAATTGCTGTCCCTATAGTCAGGGATTTCTTAAAATCATGCGTTTCCCTCACCCCGGCCCCTCTCCCGCTGGGAGAGGGGTTTTCCTCTTTCCCCGGCAAATTGTGGTTAAATTACCCCCATTCACGCCGCTTGAACCCTGACACCCGACACTTTCCCCATGCCCCTGCTCTATCTCCTCATCGAATTCATCGACGAACTGGTCTTCGGCGTCGAGGCCGCCGCCTGGCCGCTGATACGCGACGACCTGGCCCTGAACTACATCCAGATTGGCCTGGCGCTCAGCCTGCCGGGACTCATCGGCAGCCTCATCGAGCCGTTCCTGTTCATCCTGGGCGATGTCTGGAAGCGCCGCGCCCTGCTGCTCGGCGGCGGACTGTTGTTCGCGCTTTCGCTGGCCCTGACCGCCCTGAGTCAGAATTTCTTCCTGCTCATTATCTCGTTTTCCCTGTTCTACCCGGCCTCCGGGATGTTCGTCAACCTTTCGCAGGCCAACCTGATGGATTCCGACCCGGCCCGCCGCGAGCAGAACATGGCGCGCTGGACCTTCGCCGGGTCGCTGGGCGTGGTCGTCGGGCCGCTGCTGCTCTCGGGCATGGCGTTTTTATCGTTCGGCTGGCGTCCCGCCTTTGGCATCCTGGCCGTCCTGACGACCATCATCCTGCTCTTTGCCTGGAAGCGAATTCCCGACACAGGCCGGGACGCGAGCGACCTTTCGCTGCGCCTCCTGTTCGACGGGATGCGCGGCGCATTCCGCGCGCTCAAAAACAAAGCCATCCTGCGCTGGCTGGTGCTGCTCGAATTCTCCGACCTGCTGCTGGATGTCTTCTACGGCTTCCTGCCGCTTTACTTTGTGGACGTGGCCGGGTTCACGCCCGCCCAGGCCGCCGCCGCGGTCGCCGTGTGGACGGGAGTTGGCCTGCTCGGCGACTTCCTGCTGATTCCGCTGCTCGAAAAGGCGCGCGGACTGGATTATCTGCGCTGGAGCGTGGTGCTCGAACTGATTCTCTTTCCGCTCTTCCTGCTGGCCCCGCTGCCCTGGCAAAAACTCGTCCTGGCCGGGGCGATGGGATTTTTCAACGCCGGCTGGTACGCCATCCTGAAAGGAAACCTGTACGCCTCCATGCCCGAAAAAAGCGGCACGGCGCTGGCCCTCAACAGCCTGAGCGGCGTCGCCGGGAAAATCATCCCCTTCGGCATTGGCCTGGCCGCCCAGTTCTTTGGGTTACAATCGGCTATGTGGCTGCTGCTGGCCGGGCCGCTTGCGCTGCTGGTTGGGTTGCCGCGTGTTTCGCAAAATAATCATTGCTGATAATCGTTCATCAGTGGGTGGCTTATGGAATTTTCCACTCATAGACTGACATATTTCCCAGGCTCGAATCATCTGAAAAGTTTCCTTGTCCCGCGTATACAACCAACTTTCCCGTTGAAAGAGTTTGGTACCATTTTGGGAAAACAACCAGGTAATCGGCTCCCTGCTGACTGATGTATTCTGACAAACGAGCCTCATCCCGAATAAAAGGAATAACTTCTGGTGAAATCAAACCTGCCAAATCAAGAATTCTGCGTTCTCCAAAATACCCCAATGCACCAATATCATGAGCAGCAACAAGTGCTGTAGGAGGCAGGTTTCTAGCCACCCATTTTGCCGTGTCGACCATCTCATTTTCGATAAAAGCGACGTTCTGTCCATAGGTAAATGCCCCAAAGCCGGTAAAAACCAGTGTCAGTGCTACTAACATGGTTAGGACAAGACGGCGATGAAACTGCTGCCAGCGGCTTTGCGCTGCAGCCAAAGATTCCAAAATGCCTATCAAACCTACAACAATGAATATTCCCAAGGCTGGCATGAGGTATCTCCCGTGCTGATATGCCGGTAAACGAGAAATGTACAAAACAATATATCCAACCACCCATGCAGCAATAAGTGCAAAAACCCAGCGGCGCATACGGATTTCTGCAAGCACCTTTTGGACAAAACCCCAGAGCAACACTAGGCTAGGTCCCGCCACGAACACGACTACCCCAGAAGACAACCTCTGCGCGAGTGGAACAGCCTGCCATATTGCATATTCCTGTTGCTTAGCATAGAATGTATTGGGCATAAGCAAACCGGATAAAGCAAAGTTGAACCAAAGATAAGGTATCATTAATAGCGCAGACCCTAGCGAACATACCAACAATGCCCGCAACTGCAAGGCGGCGGTTTTTTCCACTAGAAGGATGTAAATCGCCACCGGGACAAGCAATGTCACGCCATCTGGTCGAACCCAGATGCTAAGCCCTATCAAACTTCCAAGTAAAAAATACTTGCGGCTCCCCATAACTAACATCCCCAACACCAGTGTTACCAAAAAGATATGCAGGAGAGTTTCCATGCCTGATAGAGCCAGCCAGGATAAACGCCATTCGAGGATACAGAACACTCCTATCCAAGGACTGGTGGCAGAATAGCTAGGAACCTGAGCGCGAATAATCGCTTCAACCAGATGTCCCAGGCCAACCAGCAGCACAGCCCCTAACAGATAAGTCCAGAAATAAGGCGGGCCAGGCAGGAAGAAACCACCCGCCAATAACAGAGTCCACAATGGGGATGTTGAACCTGCGGATGGCTGGTCGGGCAGGAAGGCCCATTCTTGACGCACAGCCAAATTTCGCGCGTAGGTCTGGTGTATCCAGGCATCATCGAGTGGGAATCCAATTCGATACGTCACCACGGATGCCAACAAATATACTGATACAACCAGGATAGTTGTCAGAGTGAGAATGACGGTATGACGAGGAATTTTCATGCAGCAGTTCCCTTATGGGTGATTGCAAAGAGGAAAGATATCAACTCCACCGTGATAACGAAAAACTTATTTTATCCGAATACCTTACAATCAGGGCAAAGTGACAGGAATCCCAGAATCCCGAATCCCATCCATGAAACTGACCCGTCTCTCCCCAACCCTCTTCATGCTACTATTAATCACTTTTTGCGCCGGTGCAGTGCGTTTTGCTGTTGTTGCCGGTAGCCCTATGCCGTTGAACGATGGCGGCTTATTCTACCAAATGACCGTTGATTTACAGGCCAACGGCTATCGCCTGCCTGCATACACTACCTATAACAACGAAAGTCTACCTTTTGCATATCCACCCTTTGCATTTTATTTCGGCGCGTTTGGGCAGCTCCTAAGCGGGCTGGACTTACTGGATATAATCCGCATTCTGCCGTCTTTAATCAGTCTCGCCTCCATTCCGATTTTGTATCTCTTGACAAAAGAGATCACAAGTAATGAAGCGCAGGCGTTTCTTGCCGGTTTTCTTTTCGCGTTTTTACCGCTTGCTTTTTTCCTGGCAAATCATGGGAGGCGGATTGACGCGTGCGCCCGGCCAAGTCTTTTCGTTGCTGACCTTGCTCTCTGCATTGCGCCTATACCGTAAGAGTTCCCGACCAGCCTTATTGCTCACAAGCGTCTTTGGTTCACTGGTGGTGCTGACTCATCCCGAAGCGGCTTTGCAAAGCGTCCTGGCAGTTGCGGTTTTGTTTCTCTTTTACGGTCGTTCCTGGCAGGCTGCACATGATTCGCTTAAAGTTGCCGGTATGGTTGTGATTTTCTCAGCACCTTGGTGGGTGAATATTCTGTTGCGTTTTGGGGGTTCCGCTTTTCTCGCAAGCGCAAGCGCGGCTGGGCAAAACACCATTCCACTGATTGGGCGGTTGCTTTTTCTCTTTCGCCTGAACATAACTGAAGAACCCTTTGGCGCCTTGATTGCCTCTTTGGGTATCCTAGGCTTTTTCCTCTCCCTTGCCCGGCGAGACTATTTGCTGCCCGCCTGGCTCCTGACAACCATACTGATTGAACCCCGTAGCGGCATCCGCTTTTCCACTATTCCTTTATCTATCTTGGGCGGAAACATGCTGTATGAAATCTTCGCTTTGCTGAAGAGGGAGTCTCAGGAAGGAACCCGAATGAAAACCTTGCAAGAAACCATTCTTAGTACCCCATTACAGCGCATCTTTTTTGGCTATCTGTTCATTGCAGTTGTAACAGGCGCGTTTTTCACAGTGACAAATTTGAGTACAAATCTGAGCGTCTCTCGAACTGAACTGGAGACTATCCGATGGATACACGTCAACACACCGATTACAGCCAGAATTGCGACAATCACACAAGAACGTCCATTGTTCGACCCCTTCACAGAATGGTTGCCACCTCTGTCAAAACGAAATATTGTCACCAGCATCTTTGGCTACGAGTGGGCACAAAGTGATATTTCTTTTCAAAATAGAGTAAGTGCTTACAACGATTTACAGCAATGCGCAAATCAAGATGACACCTGCCTGGTATCCTGGATGGAACAGCACGGGCAGGTTGAATACTTTGTCCTGAAACTGGGAAGATTCGATGAGATCACTGAACTACCCTTACGCGTTTGGCTCCTGAACGCGCCGAACTTTACGCAAATCTATTACGAAAACAACATTGCTATTTTCAAGGTGAACGATGAATGACCCTGATTGAAAAGTATTTATTTTTCAACCAGGTCGGTCTACAAACGGTATCCACTCACTTAATGAACATTTCACTCTACCTCCACATCCCTTCTGCGCCCGTCGCTGCGCCTGCTACGAGTCCGCCTCCACCCGCCTGGAGGCATCCCGGCAGCCGAGAAACTGGCCGGGAGGCAAGGCCAACTCGCGGCAACGAGTCCGCTGCCCGAAACAGCGCGCGACTTTTTTGGGCGCCCATTCCGCGTAATGGCGCTGCACGGGTTTAGCAACCGGCTGCTGGAACAGATTCACGACCCGGCGGTGAAAAAACTGGCGGCCAAAATGCTATGCCACCATCAAGTCCAACACAGTGGTTTTCCAATCCAAGATTGGCGCAGCGGCGATATTAACGGCGGCGGATTCAGGCGTCACCTGCCAATCGGTGAACATCTGCTCCATCAGGCGGGTGTGGTCACTGCTGAAAGCCGGCTGGTTTCGCGCCAGGCCAAGCAGGCTGTAGGCGCGCTCCGCTTCGCTGCGCGCGTAGAAAAGGCGGGCATAAAACAAGACCGCCGTCACCGCCCAGGGTGTCGCTCCCAGGTGTTCGGCCAACGCGAGCCCCTCGCGCAGGTGATTGTCGGCTTCATCCAACTGTCCCAGGCGGATTTCACTGTGTCCAAGGTTGATGAGGTAGAGCGCCAGCGATTGCTGCGCGCCGATTTCGCGCGCCATGTCGATAGCCTGGAGGTAGAATCCCTGGGCTTTGGCGAGGCCGCCCTTTTCATCGGCCAGCGCGCCCAGGTTGTTGAGCGCCACTGCCGCGCGCTCGCGGTTACCGACCGAGACCGCCAGCGAGAGCGCCTGCCGGTAGAAATTCTCCTCGGCGGATGGGCTGCCCAGCCCGCCCATCACCACGCCCAGCCGGTTGAGCGCCATCAAGAGGGTGTTGGTATCGCCAATGTCGCGGGCAATGTCACGGCTTTCCTCGCAACAGGCGCGCGCGTTTTCGAGATTCCCCAGCCGCCAGTGAACATTTCCCAGCCCGTACAAGACGCGCGCCAGGGTCGGGCGAGCCGGGATGCCCGCCGCGCGCGCCATCGGCAGGGCCTGGCGCAGGGTTTTCTCGGCCCGGTCATAATCGCCCATATCGACGTAGAGATGTCCCAACTGCCCCAGGCAGGAGGCGAGCATGATGCTGCTCGAAAGTTCACGCGCCAACCCGAGCGCTTTTTCGGTGCTTTTGACCGAATCGGCAAATTCGCCGGAGCGGTAGAACGCCTCGCCAATTTTCAGGTGAATGTGGGCCAGGTCGCGGGTCTGGCGGGGATGGATGAGCGGCTGGGCTCGCTGGAAAAAGCGAAAGGCTTCGTCGAAGGCGCTCAGGTTGAGGGCGCGCTCCCCGGCTTCGAGCAGGACGGCCACTGCCCGGTCGTTATCCCCGGCTTTTTCGTAGTGGTCAGCAATCACTGACAGGTACTCGCCGCGCCGCTCGCCGCTGGCTTTGCTCAACCATTCAGCCACCAGGGCGTGGTATTGCTGGCGATGCCGTTTCAGCACCGTTTCATAGGCCACATCGCGCAGCATGGCGTGTTTGAAAGCGTATTCCTGCGCCCCGGTGAAGGTCGAATCAGGGCTGGAAAAAATCAACTCTTTGGAGCGCAGGATTGCCAGCGATTCATCCAGCCGGGCCTCTTCGACCTGCATTTCGGGGCTGAGGGCTTTGACGGCGCTGTCCCAAAAGACCCTCCCGACGACCGAGGCGCGCTGGAGCGAAGCGCGCTCGAAAACGCCCAACCGGTCGAGGCGGGCTTGCAGCACGCCCGAAAGCGTGGGGGGAATAGCGCCCGCATCGAGGCGGTCGAGGTCGATTTCCCAGGTTTCCTCGCCGGGGCGGATGACCTGGCTGTCGATGAACATCTTGATAAGTTCTTCGAGGTAAAACGGGTTGCCCTCCGCGCCGCCCACCACCAGGTCGCGCAGGGCCGGGGGAATGATGGGGGCTTTGTGTAAAATCTGTTCGACCAGCGAGCGGCTTTCCGCGGGAAACAGCGGCTTGAGTTCCAGTTTCACGGCGGCAGGCAGTCCGAGTCCCCATTCGGGGGCGCGCTCGAGCAGGGAGGGTCGGGCCGTGCAAATCGCCAGGAAGGGTGTAATCACTGGGACATGCGCGCAGAGATAGGCCAGGGCCTCGAGCGAACCCCGGTCAGCCCAGTGAATGTCGTCGGCGACCAGGACAATCGGGTAGGTCTCGGCGGCGGTCACGAAGAAGCGTACCAGCGTGGCAAATCCCAGGCTGCGCATTTGTTTGGGGTCCTGCAAAACGCCGCGCAGGTAGGGGCTGGCGGAAAAATCGAACCCTATCAACTGCCCGACGATGTGCGCCTTCTCGACGGCGCGTTCGTCATCGGGCATGAATTGGGCAAAGCCGCGCTCCATTTTTTCGTGGACGGCGGCCAGCGGGTCGCTGTCCTGAATCTGGAAGCGGAAGGAAAAAATATCGCGCCACAGGGCATAAGGGGTGGTGGTTTCGGAGGGATGCGAACGCCCCTGGAACAGGTAAAAGTCTTCGGGGAGCGGGTCGGTCCAAGCCAGGAATTCCTGTAAGATGCGGCTCTTGCCCAGTCCCATATCGCCGACCAGCGTCGCCAGCCGCAAGGAATGGCGGCCAAACAAACGCTGGAAGGCATCTTTGAGCGCATCGAGCTCAGCATGGCGACCTACCAGCGCCGTTTCGACTCCTTCCACGCCGCGCACTTCAATGTGGAAGGCGCGCGGCTTGAGGGCCTCCACCAGGTAGGTCTGCACTGGCTCGGTTTTGCCCTTCACCTGTAGGGGCGGCTGGATGTGAACTTCGAACATACCGCGCACCAGGCGGTAGGTGTCATACGAAATGAGCAGTTCGCCGGGTTTGGCAGCGGCATTCAGGCGCGCAGCCTGGTTTACGGTGTCGCCGAGGGCGGTAAATTCGCCGGTCGTGCCAAGCAGCCCAACAATGACCGGGCCGGTGTTCATGCCAACGCGCAAGTTGAGTTCCCGCTCCGGTAAATCTCGAAACAGGGGCGAGGCAGCCCGGAAGGCCTGCAACGTCTCGCGCATTTGCAGCCCGGCGCGAATGGCCTGCCCCGCATCGTCCTCGCGCACCATTTCGGCGCCCCACAGGGCCATCACGCCATCGCCGGTATGTTTGTCGATGCGCCCGCCATGCTTTAGGATAACAGCGTCCAACTGTTCCCATAGCGCGTTAATGGTAGACAGGTCTTCCGCCTCGAACCGCTCGCTGAGCATAGAAAAACCAGGGATATCAGCGAACAAGACAGTAATGATTTTGCGCTGCCTGGTTTCATCGGGCAGCGCGCGCGCCGATTGTTTCAGGGAGTCCAGCCGCTCGCGCAGGGGAGCCAAGGCGGTATCGACCACCGCATCACCCAACGCGGAACGCTGGGCTTCGAGGGCAGAAACAGCGAGTTCGAGTTTTTCGATTTCAGTGGTCATGTCAGGTGTCCACGCATTTCCACGAGTTGGCGCAAAATTTCAACAGGGCTTCGCGCAGGTTTGCGGAAATTGGAGGATGAATATCATCGGGAGAAGGCAACCATCACGCCATAAACGATGGAAGTGAGCAGGCTGAAAACGCAAATTGCAATCCCCACCTGGGCCATGCGGCGGCTGTCGGCGCGCATACCCCAAATGCCCAGGCCAATCCCGGCCAGGCTGAGCGAGCCGCCACAGATGGGAATCTGACCCAGGCACAGGCTAATGACGCCCAGCGCGACTGACGCCATCGCCAGGTAGCGGTTGGTCTTTTCTTCGGGGTCGAGGCTGCTGTAATCGGGCTCGATGGACATGGAGGCTCCTGCAACAGTCGAAAGTATAGCAGGTCATGCGATGGTTTTCAATGCGAATTGGGAGCATTCCCTTACCATCCTGTAATTGACAATCGCCAAATTGGTTGTATGATTAAACCAGACAAGGATTGACTGTGCTATTTGGGAGCAGGGATGCCACTTAAAATTCTAACAATTGAAGACGACCCTTCGATTACGACGTTTCTCAATGTCCTGCTGACAATTTACGAGATGCAAGTCATGAGCGCCAATGAAGGCGAGGTTGGCATCGAGATGGCACGAACAGAATCGCCTGACCTGGTCCTGCTCGACCTGATGATGCCGGTCATGGATGGATGGAAAGTTTGCCGGGAGATTCGCGCGTTCAGCCAGGTACCGATTATCGTTGTTTCGGCCGTGACGAACAAGGAAAAAATTGCCGATGCGCTGGCTGCCGGGGCCAATGCCTATCTCGAAAAGCCGATTTCCATCGAAGAATTGGTCTTCAAAATCAAAGAGTTCGTGACTGAAAAAAATTGAACGAACAGACTGCCTGCGGTTTCCAAAAGGCCAGCGGATGAAGAATCCCTGGCCTTTTTATTTGGGTTTGGAACATACTCTTTTATTTTCAGGCCCAATCCCAGCGCAACACACGGCGGCACACATAGTATAATGCGAGCCGAGGAACACGTATGCCAACAATTTATCCCTTTACTGCAATCGTCGGGCAGGTGCGCATGAAACGCGCCCTGATTCTCAACGCCGTAGACACCCGCGTCGGCGGCGTGTTGATTCGCGGCGAGCGCGGCACGGCCAAATCGACCGCGGCGCGCGCGCTGGCGGCCTTGCTTCCCAAAGTCCGGACGGTCAAAGAGTGCCGTTTCGGCTGCGACCCGGATAGCCCAACCACCTGGTGTACAGAGTGCAAAGAGCGCGCCATTGCCACCCAGGAATTGCCCTTCGAGGTGCGCCCGATTCCCTTCGTCAACCTGCCGGTTTCGGCCACCGAAGACCGGGTGGTTGGCACGCTCGACATCGAGCAGGCCATCCAGAAGGGTGAACGGCGCTTCGAGCCAGGCGTGCTGGCTTCGGCCAATCGCGGCTTGCTCTACATCGACGAAGTCAACCTGCTCGATGACCACGTCGTCGACCTGTTGCTCGATTCGGCGGCGATGGGCATGAACATCGTCGAGCGCGAGGGAATTTCCTTCTCGCACCCGGCGCGCTTCATCCTGGTCGGCACCATGAACCCCGAAGAAGGCGACCTGCGCCCGCAACTGCTCGACCGCTTCGCTTTCTCAGTCGATATTACCGGCATCCGCGACGCCCGCGAGCGCGTCCAGATTATGGAAAACAACATCGCCTTCGAGTCCGACCCGGTTGAGTTCCGCAAGCAGTTCCTGGAAAAAGAAGAAGACCTTTCGCGCAAAATCGAACTGGCGCGCAAACTGGTCAGCGAGGTCAAATATTCCAAGCGCGACCTGCTCTCTATCGCCGCATTGACCGCATCCCTGAACGTGGACGGCCACCGCGCCGACCTGGTCATCCTGAAAGCGGCCCGCGCCCAGGCCGCCTTCGAGGGCCGCACATCCATCACCGACCACGATATTGCCCTGGCCGCGGAGCTGGCCCTGCCGCACCGCATCAAACGCGGGCCGTTCTACCAGTCCGAAGTGACCGCCGACCAACTCCAGGAACGAATCGAAAACCTGGTCGGCCAGTCGATGGAGGGCGAGGAGAGCGAAGAGTCCTCCGAGAAATCGGATTCGCAGGAAAAAAAAAGTCGGTCCTAGACGATGAACGGATAGAGGACGACACCCAACCCGGCACCACCGAACCCGCCCGGCAGGACGTGTTCGCCTCCCACAACGCCAACTGGTGGGAAGGCGGGCAAAAGGTCAAGCCGGGCGAAACGTTTGCCCCGCGCAAACTCGATACCCCGCTCGATAAATTGACCCGCCAGAAAGCCGGCCGCCGCTCCGAGACCGTCACCGAACGGCGGCGCGGACGCTATATCAAAGCCCGCCCGGCCAACGGCAGCACCGACATCGCCTTCGACGCCACCATCCGCGCGGCGGCTCCCTTCCAGAATCGCCGCGGTGAAAAGCGCAAACGCCTGGCTTTTGCCATCGAAAAGGGCGATTTGCAGAAGAAAGTCCGCGTCAAGCGCAGCGCCAACCTGGTGCTATTCCTGGTCGATGCCTCGTGGAGCATGGCGGTGGCCGAGCGCATGAACGCCACCAAAGGCGCGATTCTCTCGCTCCTGACGGACGCCTACCAGCGGCGCGACCGGGTCGGGCTGATTGTCTTCCAGAAAGACCGCGCCACGCTCGTGCTGCCGCCCACCAACAGCATACAGTTAGCCCAACGCGCGCTGGTCGATATTCCAGTGGGAGGCAAAACCCCGCTCTCGGCGGGGCTGCTGATGGCGGCGGATATTCTCGAACGCGAATCGGTCATCCATCCCGATGTCGAACCGCTCCTGATTGTGCTGACCGACGGGGCGGGTAACGTCTCGGTTGGGTCGCTGCCGCCGCAGGAAGAATCCTATCATTTCGCCGAATTGATTGCATCGGAGCATGTCAAGAGCGTGGTCATCAACATGGAACACGCCGCCTTCGACCAGGGCCTGGCCCAGAAATTGGCCGACCACCTGAAAGCGCCCTGCTACTCGCTGGCCGACATGAAAGCCGAACATCTGTATCACACCGTCCAGCAGGAAATGGCGAGGAAATAACGATTTGAACCGCTCATCGCTCACTCGTTACGCCTGGCTGTCGATTGCCGCCGCTGTCACCACCATTGCGCTGAAAGCAGGAGCCTACCTGCTCACCGGCTCGGTCGGCCTGCTCTCCGACGCGATAGAATCGCTCATCAACCTGGTTGCCGCCGGGATGGCGCTGGGGATGCTGACGATTGCCGCCCGCCCGCCGGATGAAAGCCACCTCTACGGGCACGGCAAAGCCGAATATTTTTCCAGTATCGTCGAGGGTGTTCTCATCCTGGTGGCTGCTGCCGGGATTGCCTATACCGCCATCCAACGCCTGTTTGACCCGCAGCCCCTGGAACAGTTGGGCGTTGGCCTGGGCGTTTCGCTGGCAGCAGCCATCATCAATTTTTCGGTAGCGCGGATTTTGCTCCATGCCGGAAAGAAATATCGTTCGATTACGCTGGAGGCCGACTCGCACCACCTGATGACCGATGTCTGGACTTCGGCGGCGGTGATTGGCGGCGTGGCGGCCGTAGGCTTGACCGGCTGGCTGGCGCTCGATTCGCTGGTCGCAATTGCAGTCGCGGCCAACATCGTTTGGACGGCGATTCAACTGCTGCGCCGCTCGGTAGCCGGGTTGATGGATGCCTCGCTGCCGCTGGAGGATATACAGGTCATTGAGGACGCGCTTGCACCCTATCGCGCGCGCGGGATTGATTTCCATGCCCTGCTCACCCGCCAGGGCGCAGCGCGGCGATTTGTTTCGGTGCATGTCCTGCTCCCCGGCCAAACGACCGTGCATGACGCGCATCATGTGGCCGAAGACATCGAATCCGATATTCGCAAAGCCCTGCCAGATTCAGTCGTCATTACCCATCTTGAGCCGGTAGACGACGAGATTTCACTGCACGATATCCCCATTGACCGGTAAAACCGCCTGCAATCCCCGATTTTAGCGAAAATTGAATTCCTCGTAGTGGATGTTTTTGGCAGGCACGCCCAGAGCCTTGAATTTTTCGACAAAGGCCTGGGTCATGCCCCAGGGGCCGCACAGGTAGATATCATGCTCGTGGAGATTTCCCGCGTTTTGGGCGATTTCCTCGACTGCCAGCGAACCCTGCTCGATGGAAAAGCGCACGAACGCCCTGAATCCGGGATTCCGTTTCGGGGCGTTTTCGATTTCATCGAGGAAGAGCGCTTCCTCGCGGGTGCGGACGGTGTAATAGAAATCCACCTCCCGGCTGATGTCCCCATGCCGGAGGAAAGATAAAAACGGGGTAATCCCAATCCCGCCCGCAATCCAGATTTGCTTCGGGCCGCCATTTTGATATTGGAACAACCCATACGCGCCCTCGACGAGAGCCTCCGCCCCCTCGCTGAGATGTTTGTGGAGATAACGGGTAAAGTCTCCGCTGGCTTTAATGCTCAGGCGGAGGTCAGACTCTCCCGGAGCCGAGGAGATGGTGAAGGGGTGGGATTCATCCAGCATCCGGTCGCCGGGGAAGCGCACGAACAGGAATTGCCCCGGCTGGTGGCGGAGTTTCCGGCCCTTGGGGGTAAGCGTGACTTCGGTCGTGTTGCCGTTCAGGCGGCGGATGGCGCTCACCTGGTAGGGCAGGGACTTGTTCAGGAAACGGGAGAAAACTTCCGTATGCGCGGCGAGAGCGTCAGCAGGACGAGTGTGACGATTCCCAGGAAGGCGATGATTGCCAGGGGCGTGCCGGGCAAGAGCCGGTCGGTGGTGATGGGGACAGTCAGCAGGTGAACGAAGAGCAGCAGGAACGCGGCGGTGTTGGCGCGTTTGTGGGCGGCATACATCTTATCGAGACCGCCAAAGGTAGGCTCAGCCCATTTGGGGCGCGCCGCCAGCACCAGCCCGCAAGCCATCAGGATGATGACCGTCGCGCCCAGCACCTCGCCCGCGTAGGCGCGCAGGAAGTTGGGGCGGCCATCGTCGATGGGTGGGAAGACCAGCCACAGGATGAAATTGAGCGCGACCAATCCAAGAATGACCAGGTTTCCGAGGTATCGTTTTGTCATGCTGCCTCCTAATTTCGGAGTATTTTACTCGAATTAATATGTTACCAACCCGGCTGGCAGGTGGGAAATATCGATTCCACTGTGCCACAAGCGCCCATTATCGAGGCGGTAGGTCAGGATGCCGCAGTTGGGGAAGGGAAAGCCGCGCGTAAAATTGCGCAGGCGGCGCATCCGGTCGCCGGAAAGCTCCCCGGTGGGGTAAAGCAGGCTCCACAGGAAGGCGCGGCTGAACTGTCCATGCGAAAAGATGACCAGCGGGCCGCCTGCCTGTTCCTGGATAAGCGCGCGGGTCTGATGAACCCGTTCCATCAGGCTGCGGAATGATTCCGCGCCTTCGCCATCCTGGTAATGTGGGTCGCCGCGCTCCCAATATTCGTTGGCGGCCGGCCAGCGCTCCTGCCCGGTTGTGCCGCGCCAGTGGGACGGGTTCAGGAACGTAAATTCCTGCACCGGCCACTCAGCCTGCGGCGCATCGGGAAAGCGTTCCAGCAGCGGCGCGGCGGTCGCTTTGGTGCGCTGGTAGGGGGATGTGACCACCAGCGCGGGGCGCAGCAGGGTCTCGGCGGTCAGGGCAGCCTGAGACTGTCCGCGTTCGGTCAGGCGGATGGTGGCCGGGTGTTCAGTGCGCAGCCCGGCGTTGGATTCACTTTCGGCGTGGCGGATGAAGAGGATGTCCATGCGGTGAATTATAGTTGGGTTTGTCCGGGGGTTCCTTTGCAGTTATAATCATCCATACGAAAGCGGCCCACGAGTATGCAAGCCCTGACCTTCTGGAAAACTATCACAATGGACACTTCTGACCTGCTCGGTACGCTGCTGGTTTTCCTGCGCGAACAGCAGATACGCTTTTGCGTCATCGGCGGACAGGCGGTCAACGCTTATGCAGAACCGCTGGTCAGCCTGGATTTAGACCTGGCGGTAACAGTTGAGTCGCTCGATGAATTGCAAGCCCAACTGGCAAAACGATTCTCCGTCAAGCGTTTTCCGTACAGTTTGAACATCTCCCTTCCGGGCTCCGACTTGCGCGTACAATTCCAGACCGACGAGCGTTACCGGGATTTTGTGGAACGGGCCAGCCTGCGCACCGTGCTGGGAATCGACTTACCCGTTGCCAGCCTGCCAGATGTGTTACAGGGCAAAATCTGGGCAGCGCTCGATCCAGAGCGGCGCGGCAGCAAGCGGCAAAAAGACCTGACAGACATTGCCCGGCTGGTTGAAACCTACCCGGATTTGCGCGATAAAGTGCCGCCGGAAATCCTGGCGCGCCTGGACGAATAAAAAACCAGGCAAGCGTACGCTTTATTGCAGCAATTCTCAATATGAATAGCCAAGCGAACGTCCCGAAGGTTTTTCAAGCGCAATTCGCGTGATCAGGAGAAACCTTCGGGACGGTTTGAAACCAAATTGAGAATTGCTGACTTTATAGACGCGCAGGTCTTCCCGCTTCTATCCTGTGTTAAAATAGGGAAACTTTAGAGGAGTGATTATGTCTGGAATGGTGGAAGTTGTCATCGATAGCGTGAGAGTCAGCCTGATGTCGCCGCAGCGGTTGGTGGTGTTGCGCCAGGCCGACACAGAGCGATACTTGCCCATCTGGGTGGGGCCGTATGAGGCCGAAGCCATCACGGTCGCTTTGCAGGAAATCGAGATGATTCGCCCGCTGACCCATGACCTGCTCAAGAACCTCTTCACCACCTTCGACGCACGCATCCAGCGCGTCGAAATCGTGGCCCTGCGCGAGGATATTTTCTACGGCAACATCGTGGCCGAATCGAACGGGCAGGTCATCAACATCGACTCGCGCCCCTCGGATGCGATTGCGCTGGCGGTGCGGGCGCATGTCCCGATTTTGGTCGATCCCTCGGTGATGACCTCGGCCAGTATCACCCCGGAGCAGGACATCCGCTCCCAGTTACCGCCCACCACCCGGCAGCAAAGCGACTCCCCGCAGGCCGCTTCGCCGTCCCGGCCAGCCCCGGCCTCCCCGGCGCGCTCTTTCAACCCTGAAGATTCGTCCCGCCTGTCGATTTTCGAGGACTTCCTCAGCAAACTGGACAGCGACAAAAAGCCCGGTGACGAAGAAGGCGACCAGCCCAAGCAAAATTAGCACCAAGTTACCATGCTGATTGAAAGGACACGATGTAAAATAAAAGCAGCGTGTCCTTTATTTATCTCTACCCCCACCGCACCTCCCCCCATTTTCCTGCGAAAAATGGGGGAGGCCGGGAGGGGGTAAACGAGCCGCCCATGTCCGATTTCCTCACTTCCGACATCCCATTCAGCGAAAGCCAGCCCGCCGCGGGCCTGCCGCACAGCCGCGAGTCCGAAGAAGCCGTGATCGGCGCGGTGCTGATTAACCCCGAAGTCTATTACGACCTGGCGCAGTTCCTCCAGGCTGATGATTTCTACATCCACCGCCTGCGCTTCATCTGGGAGGCGTATACCCGCCTGCACGAGCGGCGCGTGCCAATCGACAACCTGACCGTCTCGGAGGAACTAGACGACATGGGCCGGCTGGAGGAAATCGGCGGGCCGGCCTTCCTGACGGCGCTCCTCAACCAGGTGCCGACCACGCTGCACGCCGAGGCCTACGGCAAAATCGTGGAAGCCACCTCCACGCGCCGCAAACTGCTGACGGCGGCCAATGCCATCGCCACGCTGGCTTACGATGAGAAAGAAGCCATCGAAACGGTGATGGGCGAGGCCGAGAAGGCCATTTTCAACGTCGGCGAACGCCGCACCCGGCACGATGTCCGCCCGATTCGGGAAGTCCTTTCGGATTATTACGACCACATCGAAACCCTCATGCGCCGGGCCGACGACGTGGTCGGCGTGCCGACCGGCTTCATCGACCTCGACAAAATGACCGGCGGCTTGCAGCCCTCCGACCTGCTGATTGTGGCCGGCCGCCCCGGCATGGGTAAAACCGCCTGGATGCTGACCGTCGCCAACAACGCCGCACTGCTGCACAAAAAGCGGGTGGCCGTTTTCTCGCTGGAAATGTCGAACGAACAGGTTGTCCAGCGTCTCATCGCGCAGAATACCGGAATCGATTCGCAAAAACTGCGCACCGGCAAACTCAGTCCCGACGACCTCGACCTGTTCAACCACGCCATCGAAGTGCTGGGCGACACGCGGATTTACCTCGACGACACGCCCAGCCTGACCCCCCTGCAACTGCGCACCAAACTGCGCCGCCTGCACATGGAATTTGGCCTCGACCTGGTTATCCTGGACTACATCCAACTGATGACTTCCGAAAGCCGCAACGACAACCGCGTGCAGGAGGTCTCGTACATTACCCGCAGCCTGAAACAACTGGCCCGCGAACTCAATGTCCCGTTACTGGCGGCGGCTCAACTCTCGCGCGCCGTCGAACAGCGCGCCGATAAGGAACCGCAGCTTTCGGATTTGAGAGAATCGGGATCCCTCGAACAGGATGCCGATATAGTGATGTTCATCTACCGCGATGAAAAAGACCCGGCCATGCAGAACGTCACGCATTTGAAGGTGGCAAAACATCGTAATGGCCCCGTTGGACAGGTCGATTTGATTTTCCGCAACAACCTGACCAAGTTCGAGAACGCGGCAACAAGAACCGTAGATTTAGACAAGGTGTAAGGATATGAGCGCCTTGCAAGTTCCGCCCTCGATTGCCAAAATTGCGCCGGACGGCAACCTGACTCCGCGCCAATTGCGGGGTTTGATGATTGAGATGGTCAGCCGCCGCGTCAAGCCGGGCGCGGGCAGCAGCCCCGAATTTTTGAGAAGGAGAACAGCGATGATTTCCTGGCCCGATTTACGTCCTGTTTTGGCTGGCATTGCATGGGCGCTGGTGGGCGGCGTCGCCACGCGCGCTTACATGGCCGAACGCGCCACAAAGGATATGGATATCATCGTCCATGAGCGCGATGGAAAGGCTGTGATTGCAAGGCTCCAGGAGGCCGGATATCAACTTGTTTCACCATTGGCAATCCCCGGCTATGCGATGCGCTCCCCGGATGGCACAGAGTTGGATGTGATTTTCGGGCGTACCCGCTGGCTCGAACAGGCCCTTTCTGCCCCCAAACAAGACCCGGCGGGCTACCCGGTGGTCGGCTTGCCATATCTCGTCATGCTCAAGATGGAATCACAGCGCCCGCAGGACTGGGCAGATGTCTCGCGCATGTTGGGCTGGGCTTCTGAGACCGATTTGGATGAAGCGCGCAAAATCATCAAAAAGTATTCTCCTGAAGATATGGAAGACATCGAATCATTGATTTTTATTGGCAAGAAGGAAAGGGAATAGGAATTGGTAATTTTAGAGAACCGTTATCCACTAATCACCAATTACCAATCACGATGAACCAATTCCCCGGCTTCACGTCCTCCGAAACATTCACGCCCGTGCCGGATTCGTTGTTCCGGCTGATGAACGACATCCGCGACGCGGACGAACTCAAGGTGACGCTGTATGTCCTTTGGCGTATCGAACACGCCGAAGGGCGCTTGCGGTACATTTCGCGGGGCGACATCCTCGAAGATAACGGGTTCATGTCGGGGATGTCTGCGGCGGAGGTCGATTCGGGGCTGGAGAAAGCCCTGCGGCGCGGGACGCTGCTGACAGTGGAGTCTGGCGGCCTGTGGATGTTGAATTCGCCGCGCGGGCGGGCAACTGCCGAGGCGTTGAGAAATTCCCCCGGCGGCGAATCCGCCCGAATCCCGCCCCCCATCCCGCTGCCGCGCCCGAACATTTTCAAACTCTACGAGGAAAACATCGGCCCGCTGACGCCGCTGATGGCCGATACGCTCAAGAACGCCGAGCAGGAGTTCCCGGCGGAGTGGCTGGCCGAGGCGTTTAAGATTGCGGTGGAGCGCAACAAACGCAACTGGAAATACATCGCGGCGATTTTACGGCGCTGGAAGGATGAAGGCTATGAAAGAAAAAATCGAAAAGACGCTGGACAGGATGCAAAGCGATATTCCGAAAGCCAGTTCTCCGAGTTCCTCGACTGAGTTGAAGCCCAGGGTGGAGCCGCTTGGCAACCCCGACTGCCCGTACTGCCAGGGAGTCGGGTTCGTGCGCTATGACGTGCCGCTGGGACACGCGAAGTTCGGAAAAATCGAGATTTGCGTCTGCCGGGGCGTGGATGTGGCAGCCACAGCCCGCGCCCGGTTGTATGCCCTGAGCAGCCTGGACCGCTTGAGCCATCTGACCTTCGAGAATTTCAACGTGACGGGCAATCCCAAGTCGAGGCACGCCATCACCCAAATCGAACGCGATAACCTGGAATTTGCCCGGACGGTTTGCCACGATTTCGCGGAACTGCTGAACGGCTGGCTGCTGCTGGAGGGGTCGTATGGCTGCGGCAAGACTCACCTGGCGGCGGCGATTGCCAACGCGGCTGTGGCGCGCGGCGTGCCAACCTTGTTCATCACCGTCCCCGACCTGCTCGACAGCCTGCGCTTTGCCTACAACAGCCCCGAAACGACCTTCGAGGCGCGCTTCGAGGACATCCGCAGCGCCAACCTGCTGGTGATGGACGATTTCGGCACGCAAAACGCGACCGGCTGGGGCCAGGAAAAACTGTTCCAGATTATCAATTACCGCTACATCAACAAACTGCCGACGGTGGTGACGACCAATCTGGTGTTAGACGAAATCGAAAGCCGAATCCGCTCGCGCTTGCAGGATGAAGAATTGGTGAAACACATCCGGCTGGTAACGCTGGATTACCGCCATCCCGAAGAGACGAGCAACCCGGGCCTTTCGATGCTGGCGCTGAAAGATGTCCGCGAGATGACCTTCCTGAACTGGCAGGCCCGCCAGGGCGAAGTGGGGCAGGAGGTTGTGACGGTCAAAACGGTGGAGCGCAAAGGCGCGAGCGGCTACACCGTGAAAGACAAGGAAATCGAGCGCGAGAAAGTGACGCAGGCGCACATCGACCGCCTGAAAAAGGCGCACGACGCGGCGGCGGCCTTTGCCGATTCCCCGCGCGGCTGGCTGGTGCTGTTGGGGCCGTCGTTCTGCGGCAAAACGCACCTGGCTGCGGCGGTCGGGCATTACCGGATGGGGATGGGCGGACAGGCGATTATGACCGACATCTCGGTGCTGCTCGATTACCTTAAACAGACCTTCCGCCCGAATGCGGATGTCTCGTTCGACCGGCGCTTTTACGAAATCCGCACCGCGCCGCTCTTGATTTTGGACGGATTCAAAGAAAGCAACATGAACTCGGCCTGGGCCGAAGACAAACTGTACCAGATTTTGAACTACCGCTACTACGAGGACCTGCCGACGGTCATCACCTCCCAACTCGACCCGGATAGTTTTGCCCGCAATCATCCGAGTTTGTGGAACAAGATTCTCGACCCGACCAAGTGCCAGGTTTTCTCCATCGATATGCCGCCGTTCAGGAAGCAGAAGGGGAGAGGGAGGAAAAGCAAATAGAAGATTTCAGGCGCGGATGAACATATCCGCGCTTTTTTTGCCTCTTGTATTGATGCACAATCGTGCATACAATATTGACATGGAATATGAATGGGACCCACAAAAAGCCATGACAAATCGGCGAAAACATGGCATTGATTTTGCAGATGCCGTGACAGTGTTTAGCGATGAGATTGCCATCACTATTCCAGATGAATATCCTGACGAAGAGCGATATGTGAGCATTGGAATGGACGCGCTTGGCAGGGTCTTGGTAGTCATTTTTACCTGGCGTGGAGAAAATATCCGCCTTATTTCAGCGCGAAAAGCAGAAAAGGTTGAACTCGAACAGTATCAAGGATAACAAACTATGGATAAAACTTACGATTTCAGCAAAGGCAAACGCGGGGCGCTCGACCCGCTTCCGGCGAATAAAACCCGCATTACCATTCGGGTTGACAACGATATCCTGGACTGGTTTCGGGGCGAGGTTCATGCGGCAGGTGGAGGCAACTATCAAACATTAATTAATCGCGCCCTGCGCGAATATGTCCAGGGCCGCCAGCAGCCGATTGAGGAGATTGTGCGAAAAGTTGTCCGCGAGGAACTTTTCGCTTCGCGGGCTGGAACGTATCAGGTGGCTGAGAAAAAATAAATGGTTTGCAAAACCCAGGAGGAGCCATGTACCAAACGAATACATATGAAAGTTTGCTGGCCGAAACCATCAGCCTGCCCGGCCACAACGGGCAGGTCATCAACGCCTATTTTGCCCGCCCGCTGGGGGCCGGGCCGTTCCCCGGCATGGTGCTGGTTCATCATATGCCCGGCTGAGACGAGTGGTACAAGGAAACCACGCTCCGTTTTGCGCGGATGGGATACGCCACGCTCTGCCCAAATCTGTATTACCGGACCGATCACGGCGCGCCCGAAGATGTGGCCGCCAAGGCGCGCGCGGCAGGCGGCGTCCCCGATGACCAGGCGGTCGGCGACCTGGAGGGGGCGGCGCGCTTCCTCCTGTCCCTGCCCAACGGGAATGGCAAGGTCGGCATTTTCGGCACTTGCTCCGGGGGCCGCCACGCTTACCTGACCGCCTGCCAGAGACCGGTTTTCTCTGCAGTGGTTGACTGCTGGGGTGGGCGGGTCGTGATGAGCGAAGCGGACGATTTCGTCAATGAAGCCGAAGGGGGGCGCGCGTGGCAGTGGAATTGAGCGCGGAGGCCGCCCGCAGGCTGGTGGAAACCATCACGACAGTCCTGGCCCAGGCCGAGGCGGGCGGGCATATCATCGAGGAAAAATCCAGCCTGTAGGCAAAGACTATTTTCTGCCCGGCAAAAACAGGCCAAAACGCTTCACAGTTTGTGGTAAAACTGGCGGGAAGGGAGAATCCGATGTCCCGCAGCATTCACCTTTTCCTGATATTTGTCATGCTGGCAGGGCTTTTCCTGCCTGATTCCGCCGTCCGCGCCCAAGATACGCCCCAGCCTGAGAAAGTCGGCCTGCCCGGCACGCACCAGGACGAGTTGGGCTGTTCGGGCGAGTGGCAGCCCGATTGCGGCCAGACCCTGCTCGTTTACGACGCCGAGGATGGCGTCTGGCAGGCAGAATTCCTGATCGAGCCGAATAACGATGACGACAAAAAAGGCCCGCGCTACAAAGTCGCGCTCAACGGCGCATGGGACGAAAACTACGGCAGGAATGCCACCCGCAACGGGGCCGATATCCCGCTCGTCGTCAGTCAGCCAACGCTGGTCAAGTTTTACTACGACCACCAAACCCACTGGATAACCGACAATTACAACGCACCTGTAATCGTTGCAAGCGGTGATTTCCAGTCACAATTGGGATGTCAGGCCGATAATGACGCGGGCTGCCTGCGCTCGTGGCTGCAAGACCCCGACGGCGGCGACCTGTTCACGTTCAGCACCCGCGCCTTAAAAGCCGGAACCTATTCCGTGACCCTGGCGCGCAATGAGAACCCGCAAGATACCATCAGTGAAACAACGCAGTTTACCGTTAAAGCCGATGGCGACGAAATCTACTTTGGATATGACACTGTGAAAAAAGAATTCATCCTCAGCACCGAAGGCGCGCCGCGTGGCAGCCTGGCCAAACAAAAAGCGCACTGGGTACGCCGCGATACCATCCTGTGGAACACGGTCGGCTCGCCAAAATACCATTATTCGCTGTTCTATTCCCCCGATGCCGCGCTGGAACTGACCGCCAACGGGCTGGAAGGCGGCGTGGAAATTCCGCTCACGTTCATCCCGGGCGGGGCCGAGGCCGAAATCAAGCAGAAATTCCCGCACCTGGCTTCATTTACCACGCTCAAGGTGGGACAGGTCTCCGACCTGTCCTACGCCGCGATTCTCAAGAGCGAAATCGCCGTGTTGATGCGTGATGAAAACGGCAGGGTGGTGGATGTGACCGGCGTGCAACCGCCCGGCGTGCTGGATGACCTGTACACTTACGATGGACCGCTGGGCGTGACCTTCGAGCGCGGCGTTCCGATTTTGCGCGTCTGGGCGCCGACGGCGGTCTCGGTCACGCTGCACCTGTTCGAGGACGCGGTGGACGACTCAGCCAGGAAACTGCCGATGCAATGGGAGGCAGGCTCCGGCGTGTGGAGCATTCACGGCGAACCCGCCTGGGCTGGGAAATTCTATCTCTACGAAGTCGAAGTCTACGTTCCCTCCGAATCCAAAATCGTCAAAAACCTGGTCACCGACCCGTATTCGTTCAGCCTTTCGACCAACTCGAAGCGCAGCCAGATTGTGAACCTGGACGACCCGGCCCTGAAACCCGCCGGGTGGGACAAACTGAAGAAGCCGCCCTTCGATGACGTGGTGGTGTATGAACTGCACATCCGCGATTTCAGCGTGTACGACGAAACCGTGCCGCAGGAGTGGCGCGGGACGTACAAAGCCTTCACCGTGCGCGATTCCAACGGCATGAAGCACCTGCGCTCGCTGGCCGAAGCCGGGCTGACGCATATTCACCTGCTGCCGGCCTTCGACATCGCCAGCGTGAACGAGGACAAATCGACCTGGAAAACGGTCGATGAAGCGATGTTGGCAACTTACCCGCCCGACAGCGACCAGCAACTGCTGGCGGTCAGCGCCATCGACGGCGTGGACGGCTTCAACTGGGGCTACGACCCCTTCCACTACACCACGCCGGAGGGCAGTTACGCCACCGACCCGCAGGGAGCGCCGCGCATTATCGAATTCCGCGAGATGGTACAGGCCCTCAACCAGGACGGCCTGCGGGTGGTGATGGATGTGGTTTACAACCACACCAATGCCAACGGCCAGGAGGAAAAATCGGTGCTGGATAAGGTGGTGCCGGGCTACTATCACCGGCTGGATGGCGAGGGCCGGGTGGAAAACTCGACCTGCTGCTCGAACACGGCCACCGAACACAACATGATGCGCAAACTGATGGTCGATTCGGTCGTGACCTGGGCGCGCGCCTACAAAGTGGACGGCTTCCGCTTCGACCTGATGGGCCATCACATGCTGGAGGATATGCGACAAGTGCGCGCCGCGCTCGACAAGTTGACCACCTGGAAAGACGGCGTGAACGGCAAAGAGATTTACGTCTACGGCGAGGGCTGGAACTTCGGCGAAGTGGCCGGGAACGCGCGCGGCGTGAACGCCGTCCAGGGCAACATCGGCGGCACGGGAATTGGCGCGTTCAACGACCGCCTGCGCGATGCGGCGCGCGGCGGCAGCCCGTTTGGCGACATCCGCGAGCAGGGCTTTGTTACGGGAATCTACTTCCAGCCAAACGCGTCCGAACGGCGCGATGCCGATGCCCAAAAGTGGAAACTGTTCGATTACAGCGATTGGATTCGGATTACGCTGGCGGGCGGGCTGCAGGACTACGAAATCATGCGCGGCAACGGCGATATCGTCCCGGCGCGGCTGGTGCTATATAACGGCTCAGCGGCGGGTTACGCGCTCAATCCACGTGAGAACGTGGTTTATGTCGCCGCGCATGATAACGAGACGCTCTGGGACATCATCCAAATCAAAGCAGCGGAAAACGTGCCGGTCGCCGAGCGGATTCGGATGAACAACCTGGCCCTCAGCCTGGTGGCCTTCAGCCAGGGCGTGCCGTTTTTCCACGCCGGTGATGACATCCTGCGCTCGAAATCGCTCGACCGCAACTCCTACAACTCCGGCGACTGGTTCAACCGCCTCGACTGGACGTATAACACCAACAACTGGGGCGTCGGCCTGCCCGGCGAGGGCCGCGACAAGTGGGACTTGTTCCGTCCTCTGCTGGCGAATCCCAACCTGCGGGTGGGCAAAGGCGATATGCTCTTTGCGCGCCAGGTTTTCCGCGAGTTCCTGCAAATTCGGCGCAGTTCCAAACTGTTCCGGCTCGAAACTGCTGAGGACATCCAGAAATCGGTCACGTTCCTGAACACCGGCCCAACCCAAACCCCCGGCCTGATACTGATGCGCCTGACCAATACCGGCAATCTTGACAAGCAGTACAACGAAATCGTGGTCTTGTTCAACGCCGGGCCGCAAGGCGTGGCCTTTGCCCATCCCGAATTCATCGGCAAGAAGTTCGAGTTGCACCCCATCCAGGCCGCCTCGGTCGATGAAGTCGTCAAACGCTCAGATTTCGATACCAGCAACGGCAAATTTACCACGCCAGGACGTACCACCGCCGTCTTTGTGATGCGCGGCGCGCCGGGCCTGCTCCCGCTGACCGGCGCAGTGGCGGGCTGGATGGCGGGAGCGGCGGCCCTGCTTACGGCGGGCGCGCTGGGGTTTACCCTGCGGCGAAGGTTGAAGACAGCATAACCTGACGGTTCGCGCCGCAGTTGAACTGCGGCGCGAACCGTCACAGCTTTCTCAAAGTCGTCAATCGAACTGCGAAGGCCGCCACACCTGCCCTGGCGGGCGGTGCCAGGGAGAGCGCCAAGTTTTTCGGGTTTTCTTCGCGGGCTTTGCGCGCCTGGCGGTTCAATTCCGGGTTCCTGGCTCAATTCGCCATAAAAAGCGCGCATTGTCCATGGACTTTGAGAAGGCCATACGCGAACCATGCAGCAATTCTCAATATGAATTGCCAGGCGAACGTCCCGAAGGTTTTTCGAGCGCAATTTGCGTGATTTTGAGAAACCTTCGGGACGGTTTGAAACCAAATTGAGAATTGCTGCGAACCAGGCGCAAACCTTGACAGCCCGGGCAGGCAAGTTAAAATCCAGTTAACGAACGAAAGCGGCACAAACCGCTTTCAATTTCCCGCCAAAGATAGTGTAATTACTACACTAATAAGGAGACAAAATGCCCTACCCCCTCCCGGATTTTTATAACCCGGAAACTGTCGCGTCGGTCTACCGGGTGGATTATGCCCGGCTGGCCGCGCTGGCGCCTGGCTACCGTCAAACACACGGAATCCAGCCCGCAGCCAATGACCGTCAAAAAAACTGGCTGATGCTCATCGATGTCCAGAACACCTTTTGCATTCCCGGATTCGAGTTATACGTCGGCGGTCGCAGCGGCACGGGCGCGGTCGACGACAACCGCCGCCTGGTCGAGTTTATTTACCGCAGCCTGGGTCACATCACGCACATCTCGGCCACGCTGGATACGCACCGCGCCCAGCAGGTATTCCACCCGGTTTTCTTTGTCGATTCCGGCGGAAATCATCCCTCGCCATACACCGACATTCACGCCGCCGATGTTCAGGCCGGAAAATGGAGATTCAACCCGGCCCTGGCGGGTCAGTTCGGAATCTCGCCGGAATACGGCCAGGAAATGCTACTGCACTACACGCAAACTCTCGAAGCAAAAGGCAAGTACGCCCTGACCATCTGGCCTTACCATGCCATGCTGGGCGGAATCGGCCACGCGCTCGTCCCGGCGGTGGAGGAAGCGGTTTTCTTTCACTCTCTTGCGCGGCTCGACCAGCCCGACTTTGAAATCAAAGGCGACAAACCTTTCACCGAAAATTACTCTGTCGTCGGCCCCGAAGTGCTGACCGGCCCGATGGACGAGCCGCTCGGCGCGCGCAACCCCAAATTTATCGAGCAACTCCGGCAGTTCGACCGGCTGTACATCGCCGGACAGGCCAAGAGTCACTGCGTTGCCTGGACGGTGGCCGATTTGCTGGAAGATATTCAAGCGGTTGACCCCTCCCTCGCTGAAAAAATCTACTTGCTCGATGACTGCGCCTCGCCGGTGGTCGTTCCCGGCGTGGTCGACCATACCGAGGCCGCCGAGGCTGCCTTCGCCCGCTTTGCCGAAGCAGGCATGAATATCGTTAAGTCGACAGACCCTAAAGGTCTGGCAGACCTTTAGGGTTTCCCGAGGAGAACATGTCCATTTTCGACGGCAAACGTCTCACAAATGAAACTTTCAAACTCGACATCGAGCGGATGCGCCGGGGCTGGTATTCTGACAAATATTTCGCCAACATCAACGCCATGCTCCAAACCCTGGCCGCCGAAGGCTACGTTTACAGCGGCAAACATCACAACCTGCCGCCCGAATTTTCACCCGAAGACATTGCCGTAGGCGACATCGAAGTCGAGATGCAGTGGTTCACCCGCCGGGTCGGGACGACGGTTGTGGTCGGCGTCGACAAGGCGCTCGCCATGCTGAAACACTGTACCGGCTATTTCGACGGTGACAGATTTATGGACACCTCCGACCAACTCGAAGTGTGGGCAGTGCATGACGGCGCGACCGTCACCTCGGATGGGAATCCGCTGCACGTCCAGCCAGTTCTCAAAGCGCGCGGGCGCTACCGCGATTTTGCCCTGCTCGAAACACCGACCCTGGGCATCCTGACCCGCGCCAGCCGGGTGGCAACCAACGTCTACGAGACGCTCAGCGCGGCGCAGGGCAAACCGGTGCTGTTTTTCCCGGCGCGTTTCGACCTGCACGAAGTCCAGGCAGCGGATGGCTACGCTTACAACATCGCAGTCCAACGCTTCAATCAAGACTACGCGCAAAAACTGGGGCCTTTCGTCTCGACCGACGCGCAGGGCGACTGGTGGGGCGGCGCGGGCGGCGGAACGGTGGCCCACGCGGCAATCGCCTCCTTCCTGGGTGATACGGCTGAGGCCATGATGGCCTTCTCGCGCGTCCTGCCCGCCGCCATTCCGCGCATTGCGCTGGTCGATTTCAATAACGACAGCGTCCGCGATTCGCTCCTGGTGCTGGACGCAATGTTCGCCAAATACCGCGAACTGATGGAGACCGGCGACGAGACCGAAGCCGCCAAATATAAACTCTACGGGGTGCGGCTCGATACGAGCGGCAGCCTGCGCGACACCTCCGTTACCCCGCTGGGCGACCCGGCCCTCGACCTGGGCGTGACGCCGCGCCTGGTGTTCAATGTCCGCCAGGCGTTGGACTCGGCCTGGGAACGCTGGAACCCGGATTCAGCGTGGCAAGAGCGGGCGCGGGAATTCTGCCGAAGCGTGAAAATTGTCGTCTCTGGCGGGTTCGCTCCCGAAAAAATCCGCAAATTCGAGAAACTGGGCGTGCCGGTCGATATATATGCGGTCGGCTCGTACCTGTTCAACAACAACGGCACGACGGTCAGCGACTTCACCGGTGATGTAGTGCGCATCAAAGTGCATGGTGAATGGGTCGATATGGCAAAAGTGGGCCGCAAACCGCTCGATAACCCCAACCTGGAGCGGGTCTGGTAACGGGGAACGGACTGGACAACGGATGAAACAGAGAAACGGATTGGGGAACGGATAGGAAACGGAGAAAGAAGCGGATGGCGCGTTTGCCATCCGTTTCTTCATCAACGCATCGTTGCCAGTAACGGCCGGGATACCTGGCGGCAGGGGCTGGGTCGCCGTGTCCAGGCGCAGGATTTCATTGTCGAGAGTGTATATCGCGCCGGTGTGGAACCCGAGCAGGCTGGCTGCACTCTGAATGAAGGTCTGCAAAATTTCAGACAGGGCGAACTGCTCATTTTGAGCAAGGTTTATTCTTCGAAGTAATCCGAATCCAGCCGCTTCAACTCGTAAGACACAACCAGATTGACCCCCACATTATAGTCAATCATCAATTGCGCCAGCATCGTTCCATCTATCAAGATGATTTTGCTACCAATCTGACTTGCATATTCGCGTGCGTCTTTGGTAAACGTCGACGTAGTGATAAAAATGCCCTTTTGCGCCTTCTGCCCCATTAAAGCACCCGCAAATTTCTGGATTTCCGGCCTGCCAATGGCGTTCTCTTTTTCCCATTTTTTGGCCTGGATATAAATCACATCCAATCCCAGGCGGTCCTCGTTGATAATACCATCGATGCCTTCATCTCCGCTCCTGCCAATGGCTTTTCCGGCGTCTCGGCGCGTGCCACCATAGCCCATTTTAACCAAGACATCGACAACCAAGCGCTCAAAGAAAGCGGGAGAACAAGATTTTACTTTTTCCAAAACTTCATCCGCAAGACTTTTCCGCCATGTCTGGTAGGCTTCTTCCATGACTTCTTCAGGTGTCTGAGACTCAGTATCAATTTCTACTGTCTCTTTCGCGTCTTTATTGCGACGGCTATGAAATTCGATGAATTCAGGATATTGCTCCAGAAATTTCACATTGATACCTGGGGGATTTGATTTCAAAACATCAACTCCGCGCCTGGTGATGCGAAACGCTCCTCTCTCAGACGCCGAGAGCAAGCCAGCCTTTTTGAGATAGGTACCTGCCCACCCCACCCGGTCATAAAAACGAGTTTTCCTGCCATTCGGCAGCATTTCCGCCAGTTCGTCAAGCGTCAGTCTGAACTCTTTAGAGAGAATCGCCACCGACTCCCGTAACGAATGCTCTTTCCCATCTGATGTAAGTTTCAACAGGGGCAGCATAATGCTCTGGAAATCTGGTACGGGCATGAAAATCCTCCTCAGTCAGGATGATTTATCGTATCGCAGGTGGAAACATTTTGTCAACTGCAAAACATCATCATCTTCACATCTGAAATCAAACTTTTGGGGTATTAACAGGGAAACCATTTTCCGCATGAAGTCGTCTGTGGGTATGATATGATGTGGACAATGAACCCATTCCTGGAGAAACACCCTTGAAAACGGACTTCCCGGCCAGGTTATTCATCACCCTGCTGATTGCCCTGCTTGGCCTGCCGCTGTTCACCCCAGCCGCGCAGGCGCAGGATGAATCCCCCATCACGCTGAACGCGCGGGCCGGCTTCGATGGTTATTGCAAGGAAAACCGCTGGCTTCCGGTGCGAGTCACGGTAGAGAATACCGGCAAGGATGTACAGGTGCGCGTCCAGGCAGCCTATCCCAACCAGTCGAACGGGCAAACCGCCTTCGGACTCGACCTGCCGCTGCCTTCCGGCGCGCGCAAGGAATTTTTCCTGTACGTGTATCCCGAAAATTACTTGCAAAAACTAACCATCAGCGTGACCGAAGCCGGTCGAACGCTCGTTAAGCGCGACTTGAACGTCACTTGTCGGAACGATAAGAATTTGCTGGTTGGCCTGCTCTCCGAGACCCCCTCAGACTACGCCAGCCTGAACGGCCTGAAACCACTCGATGGCGCTGCGCGCATCATCCAACTGCGCCCTGCCGACCTGCCCGACCAATCGCAGGGCTGGCAGGCCCTCGATGCGCTGGTGGTTGCAGGCGCGGACACCGGGCAACTCAGCCCTGCGCAGCGCGCCGCGCTCGGCGCATGGCTGGCTGAAGGTGGAAAACTGCTCGTCTTTGGCGGCGCAAACTGGCAGCCAGCCGCCGCCGGTTTAGTGGAGTTCCTGCCGCTCGCGCCGGAATCCGCCCGCCGCGTGGAAACGCTCTCCGAATTGCAATCCTACTTCCGCTCCGCTTCCCCGCCGGCGGGCGGCGCGACCCTCTCGACCGGCGCGCTCCGTAAAGACGCGCAGGTACTTATCGAGCAGGATGGACTTCCCTTGCTCGCGCGCCGCGTCATCGGGTTTGGCGAGGTCTATACCCTGGCCGCCGACCCCGGCCTGGCGCCGCTCAAGGATTGGGACGGGATAGAAACCGTCTACAGTCACCTGCTAGGGGCGCAAATCCCGCGCCCGCGCTGGGTGGGCTGGCCCTGGGAGGAGTACGCTACTGGAAACGCCCTGGCAACCCTGCCCGAACTGGGTCTGCCTTCGTTCCTGCTGGTCTGCGGCTGGCTGGGGTTCTACCTGGTCATCATCGGCCCGGTCAACTTCATTGTCTTGCGCCGCATCAAGCGGCCCGAACTGGCCTGGCTGACCATCCCGGCGCTGGTGATTTTGTTTACCACCTTTGCCTACACTTCAGGATTCCTGTATCGCGGCACGCGCCCCACCCTCAACCGGCTGCTGGTTGCCCAGGGTTGGGATACGGCCCCCCTGGCGCGCGCCAATGCCGTCGTGGGCATTTATTCCCCCAACCGCACCCGCTACGACCTGGAATCGGTTTCGCCCTTCCGGTTCCTGCCGCAAGGCAGCGACGGGGCCAGCCTCCAGACTGGCGGCAACTGGCTGGCCCTCGAGCAGGGAGACGGCCAACTCCTGCCGGATGCGCGCCTCGAAATCGGCGGGATGAAATCGGTCGCGCTGGAAGGCAGCCTGCCCGCCCTCCATATCACCCACGACCTGACCGTGACCGTGAGCAATCGAACGCCGCAGTTGGAAGGGCAGGTTACAAACTTGAGCAACGTAACGTTCAGGGACACCTTCCTGGTCACGCCGGGCAGCGTCACCAACCTGAACGACCTGAAGCCCGGCGAATCGCGCTCCATCAGCCTGCCCCTGCGCGTCGACCGGAATAACTCGGGCTTCTACCAGATGGATTCAGCCAATTTCCTGTTTCCAAACACGTATGGTTTCGCGCAGGGAGATAAGAATGAAGCCTTCCAGCGCCGCAGCGCCTTGCTGCGCGCCGCAGCCATGCCCCAACAGTATTATTCCATCCCCTCCAACTGGGGCATTTACCTGATGGGTTGGGCGGAAACACCCCTTTTACCGGCAAACGTCGCGGATGTCAACGCCAAAAACATTGATACATCCCTGTTTATCCAAATGCTCACGCCCACCTTCCAGTTCGAGGGGACCGCGTGGCAATTGAATTCAGCCCTGTTTGCCTGGGAATCAACCCAGCCCGAAGCCACGCCTTATTCCAGCGGTTACGGGTTGGTCAACCAAGGCTATGCGCTGCGCTTTCGCCCTGCTGTCCCGCTCCAGTTTTCAAAAGTCGAATCGCTGACCATCAGACTCGATGGCAATTCCATACCGAGCAAAGTCATTCTGGAACTGTGGGATTACGAAGCCGGTAGCTGGAGCCGGGTCGAATTTGCGGCCTGGGGCCGAATCAGGGTCATCGAACCGGAGCGCTTCGTCGGCCCGGGCGGCGAAGTCCGCCTGAAGCTGGGCGCGGACCCCAATGACTGGATCGAAATCAGCGAATCAACCATCGGCCTGGTGGTGAAGCCATGAGCGCGATTATCGACATCGAGCATCTCAGCAAACACTTCGGACGGCGCGCCGCCGTCGATGATATCAGCCTGGGCGTCGGGCAGGGCGAGATTTTCGGGCTGGTCGGCCCGAATGGGGCGGGCAAAACGACCACCATGCGCATGCTCGTCACCCTGCTCCAGCCGGATAAAGGCGAAATCCGGGTGGGAGGCCACTCCGTGCGCAAAGACCCGCGCGAGGCGCGCCGCCTGCTCGGTTACATGCCCGATGCCTTTGGCGTGTATGGCGATATGACCGTGCAGGAATACCTCGACTTTTTCGGCGCGTGCTACAAAATCGACCCGGCCAAACGCGCCGCCCTCATCGCCGACCTGCTCGAACTGGTCGAAATCGGCCATCGGCGCGATGACATGGTGGATACGCTCTCGACCGGCCTGAAACAGCGTCTCGGCCTGGCGCGCGTCCTGATTCACGACCCGGCGGTTCTGGTGCTGGACGAACCCGCCTCCGGCCTCGACCCGCGCGCGCGGGTCGAAATCCGTGAATTGCTGCGCGAAATCGCCCGCCTGGGCAAGACCATCCTGTTCTCCAGCCACATTCTGGCCGACGTGGCCGAACTCTGCACGCGGGTCGCCATCATGGAAAACGGCAAACTGGCCGCGCTCGGCAGTTTGGAACAACTCAACGCCCACTTGATTCCGCATCGCACCCTGCACCTCGGGCTGCTCAAAACCATCGACAGCGAGCAGGCCCGCCTGGCGCTGTCGAACCTGCCGGGCATTGTGGCACTCCGCCCGCTGGAAGGCCTGCGCCAAACTGAATGGCTGGCCTTCGAGGCCGACTTCAGCGGCGATGACGCCGCCCTGCACGCCCTGCTCAAGCAAATCCTTGCCCAAAATATGCCGCTCATCCAATTCAGCGAAGACACCCAAACCCTCGAGGAAGTCTTCCTGCGCGCCACGCAAGGGATTGTTTCGTAAAGGTCTTTTTATGCACAAACTCACCCTTGAAAGTTTACGGAAAGAAGCCGCCATCTTTTCCGCGGACGAGTCGCGCCATGCCGAAAAATCCCTGTTTGGCGTAACAGACGGCAAAGCCGTTGGAACCTATCTCGAACATAAATTCAAGGCGTACCTGCGAGAAAAATATGAGTTCCAATCTGGAAGTTCTGCCAGCGGAATAGACTTTCCGACTTTGCAAGTGGATATGAAAGTCACAAGCATCCATCAGCCGCAATCATCCTGCCCGTTCAAATCTGCCCGCCAAAAAATTTACGGCTTGGGTTACTCGCTTCTGGTGTTCGTGTACGAGAAAACTGATAACGCAAATAAACAAACCGCAATTCTGAACATTTTGCATACAATCTTTGTGAGCGCGAATAGAACTGCGGATTTTCAAATGACAAAAGGCATCCTTCAAATCCTGGCCAATGAAGGCAATCGAGATGATGTTATCGCCTTTTTGCTCGACAAAAACTTGCCTGTTGATGAGGTCGAACTCAACAAAATTGCTGATGAAATTATCAGCAACCCGCCCAGGCAAGGTTTCCTGACCATCTCGAATGCTTTACAGTGGCGGCTGCAATACGGCAGGGTCATCGAACAAGCAGGTCGGGTAGAAGGAATTTACAGAGTAAATCCATGAGCAAACTAAGGCAGGCGCAGATAGAATACGGAGATTTTCAGACCCCTTTCGAGTTAGCACAAAGGGTTTGCGAAAAGTTGCGCGAGACAGGGGTCTCTCCCGATGTCATTATCGAACCGACCTGCGGAGTTGGCGCGTTCGTAGAAGCATCTGCATTGACCTTTCTTACCGCCAGGAAAATCGTTGGCGTCGAAATCAATCAAACTTATCTCGATGAGTTAGAAAACCAAAAAAAACAATTCGAGGCAAACGGACGCATCAGTCTATTGCAGGGCGATTTCTTTAACTTCGACTGGAACAACCTGATTAACGGTGAAGGCTCTTTATTGGTGATTGGTAATTTTCCCTGGGTCACAAACTCACAGCAAGGCGCAATTGGCGGAATGAATTTACCATCGAAGAAGAATTTTCAAAACCGCGCAGGTTTCGAGGCCATAACGGGAAAAAGCAATTTCGATATTTCCGAATGGATGTTGATACAGGTCTCGAATTGGTTTCGAAAACATCACGGCTATCTTGCCATGCTCATAAAAACTTCGGTGGCCAGAAAGTTCTTGCATCATCTTTACACCCAAAAAACGCCCCTGCGGCGCTCCGCTATCTACTCCATTGACGCAAGAAAATACTTTGGCGTTTCCGTCGAAGCCTGTCTTTTATTTTGCGAATTCGATGGCGAGTCTCACAATTACGATTATGACGTTTATGAAAGCCTGGAGAGTTCGAAAGGCTATCGTGTTGGGCATCGCAACGGGATAACTGTTCGAGATTTGGACACTTTCGAGCGATTGAGCAAGTATTATGGAAGCAATAAAACCAAATGGCGGTCGGGCATAAAACACGATTGTTCGGAGGTCATGGAACTTCAAAAAATCGACGATAACTGGATTAACGGACTTGGCGAAATCGTTGATATTGAAACGACATATCTCTATCCGCTGCTGAAAGGGTCTGACGTTGCAAACAATCGTGTCGAAGCAGCCAATCGGTATGTTTTAGTCACCCAAAAAGCCGTCGGCGAACCAACCAGTCTCATCAAGAAATTCGCGCCAAAAACCTGGGCATATTTGGAAAATCATGCCAAATATCTTGACGAACGAAAAAGCAGGATTTATCAAGACAGCCATCGCTTTTCGATTTTTGGGGTCGGCGGATATACCTTCGCTCCCTACAAGGTTGCCATTTGCGGACTTTATAAAAAATTAGCGTTTCGGCTGGTCCGGCCAATCGATGGAAAACCGGCAGTATTCGATGATACCGTTTACTTTTTGAGTTTTGACGTGGAGGAGCAGGCTGTCCGGATTCTGGATATTCTGTCCTCCCCACTGGCAAAGGATTTTTATTCGACATTGATTTTCTGGGACGAAAAACGCCCCATCAAAAGCAGTGTACTGAATAGTTTCAACCTGCAACAATTCGAAAGCACGCCGATTCTGAGATTGTTTTGAATACCACCTGGATAAAATTGCGCCAATAATCGTAACTCATGACCGAAGCCCTGCCCACCTCCTCCCCAAACCCCGCCCCGCGCCCCGGCCTGCTGCGACGCGCCATCGACAACCCGGTCATCCTCAAGGAACTGCGCGGCCTCATGCGCGGGCGGCGCGCCTTCCTGCTGCTGACCGGTTATATCGCCGTCATCAGCATTTTCATCGGCGTCATTTACGTTTCCATCCAGACCCAGTCCTCTTTCACGCAGAGCGACCCGCAGTTCCGCCAGGGAATCGGGAAAGTCATCTTCGGCGCGGTTGTGCTGCTCGAATTGCTGCTGGTCAGTTTCATCGCCCCCGCGCTGACAGCCGGGGCCATCACCGCCGAACGCGAGCGGCAGACCTTCGACCTGCTGCGCACCACCCTCATCTCGGCGCGTTCGCTGGTCTTCGGCAAACTCGGCGCGGCCTTGGTATACCTGCTCCTGCTCATCTTTGCCGCCCTGCCCATCCAGAGCCTGGCCTTCCTGTTGGGCGGGGTCGGCCTGGCCGAACTGCTCATCTCCGGCCTGCTGCTGGTCGTCACCGCCCTGTTTTTTTCGGCGCTCGGCCTGTTTTTCTCCAGTTTCTTGCGGCGCACCCTGGCCTCCACCGTCACTTCCTACGGCGCAATTGTGGTATCCTATATTGCATTGGGGCTGGCCTTCTTCCCAGTGATTTTCCTTAACTTGCCGTATGTCACCAACAACCGGACAGCAGAAATTACCCTGATTTTTGCACTATGGGCCATGAT
Source organism: Anaerolineales bacterium (assembly GCA_034432975.1). Classification (GTDB taxonomy): domain Bacteria; phylum Chloroflexota; class Anaerolineae; order Anaerolineales; family Villigracilaceae; genus UBA5195. The sequence goes on from DAOUAZ010000016.1 coordinate 44,509, forward strand.
TTCCACCAACCCCATGCTGACCGCCATCATCAGCGAAGTCATCCTCATCGAAGACCAGTCCATCTTTTACACGACATCCGTCCTCGGCTCCATCAACCTGCCGCTGCCCTCGCCCTGGATACCGTTCACTATCCTGTATGTTGCCGTCGCCGCCTTAATGATTTTGCTCAGCATATACTTCGTTAACCGTCCCGACCGCTCATGAACACATTCGATGAACTCACCCACCATCTGACCGGCTGGATACGCTGGCGGCGCATCCGGCGCGGTTTGACGTGGGGAGTGCGCGGCCTGACCCTCGGCCTGTTGCTGGCCCTGTTGTGGGGAGCACTGGGATTGGGACAGGGCTGGTTCATTGCCCTGGAATTCGCGGCTTTTGTGACACTGCTGACCCTGGCAGTGACCCTGGTCACGGGCCTGGGCGCCGCTCTCTGGCCGCTTCCGCGCCTCGAATCGGCCCGCGACTTCGACCGCGCCTTTCACCTGCGCGAAAGGGTCTCGACCGCCCTCGAATTGCGCCGCAGCCCCGGCCTGGTCCCCGACGAACTGCGCCAGCGCCAACTGGAAGACGCCCTGTTCGCCGCGCGAACCGTCCAGCCCCGGCGTGACCTGCCTCTCAGAATCCGCCCGCTCGAAATGCTCCTGCCGCTTGTTCTTATCCTGTCAATAATCATTGGCTATACGCAGGGCGAGCGATACTTCCAGGCCGCCCAGCAGGCGCGGGAAGCGCAAAAAGCCATCCAGGAGCAGGTCGAAACCATCGAGGAACTGCTGCAAAAGGTCGAAAGCAACCCCTCCTTGAGCGAGGAACAAAAAAAGGCGCTCGCGGCCCCGCTCCAGCAGGCGTTGAACGACCTGAAGCAAAATCCCGGCCTCGAGGGTTCCGTCTCTACCCTGGTCAGCGCGGGCGAAAAACTACAGGCATTGAGCGACCCGCAGGCCGCGCAAACCGTCCAGGCGCTCCAGCAGGCCGGGACGCAACTCGCTGGGGATGATGGTTCGCCGCTCCAATCGGTGGGCGAACAGCTGGCAAACGGCAATCCGATTGCCGCCGCGTCGGAACTGGCAAATACCGACCTGAGCCAACTCTCCCCCGAACAGGCCGCCCAAATGGCGGAGCAATTACAGCAGATGGCGCAGGCGGTGGCTTCCAGCAATCCGCAACTCGCGCAGCAGTTGAACCAGGCCGCGCAGGCCCTCCAAAACGGCGACGCTGCCGCCGCGCAGCAGGCCCTCAGCCAGGCGGCGCAGACGATGGCGCAGGCCGGTCAGGGGCAGGCCATGAATCAGGCCGCCGGTCAGGCCGCCGGGCAAATGCAGCAGGGCGCGGGGCGGGTCATCGCTGCCGGGGGCGGGCAAAATGCCGCCCAAGCGGGAGCAGGCCCCAGCCAGGCCGGTTCCGGCCAGGGCGCGGGCAGCGGCGCAGGAACGGGTGATAATCCAAATACGCAATCCGGCGAGGCCGGGACCTCTCCCATTCCCCAAAATAACCAGCCCGGCGACGGCGGCGAGACATCCTACGAGCAGATTTACGCCCCTAACCTGCTGGGCGGGGAGGGCGGCCCGCAGGTCGGGCTGAACAGCGGCAGCGGCGAGCAGGGCGAGGTGATCGGGCAAGGCCCCACCACGCCCGGCGGGGAGGGCCAAAACCTGGTTCCGTATACCGAGGTGTTCGGGCGGTACGAAGAAGTCAACCGCCGCGCCATCGAGAGCGGGCAGATTCCCTTCCAGTTTACGCAGATTATTCGGAGTTATTTCGATTCGCTGAAGCCGTGACAGGAAAACAGGTAAACAAGGAAACGCCGGAGAGATTATGACCGAATTTTCCATCGACCAGTTCCGCCAGACCGCCGCAAAAATTGAAACCGAAGTCGGCAGGGTGATTGTCGGCCAGGGCGAGGTGGTGCGGCATGTTTTGGTGAGCATTTTGGCAGGCGGACACGTGCTGCTGGAAGGCGTGCCGGGCCTGGGCAAGACCATGCTCATCCGCGCCCTCGGCCAGGCGCTCGATTTGAAGTTTTCGCGCATCCAGTTCACGCCCGACCTGATGCCCGCCGACATCCTGGGCACGGAGATTTTGGAGTCCGCCGGCTCGCCGACGGGACAGGAACGGCGCGAGTTCCGCTTCCGCTCCGGGCCGATTTTCGCCAACCTGGTCCTGGCCGACGAAATCAACCGCGCCACGCCCAAAACCCAAAGCGCGCTGCTGGAGGCCATGCAGGAAGGCTCGGTGACGGTGGCCCAGAAAACCTACCGGCTGGAGGAGCCGTTTTTCGTACTGGCCACCCAGAACCCGCTGGAGATGGAAGGGACGTATCCGCTGCCCGAAGCGCAGCTGGACCGCTTCTTTTTCAAGGTCAATGTGAGCATGCCTGCTGTGGATGAGATGGTCGAGATACTGGAGCGCACAACCGGCAAGGAAACGTCCGCGGCCGGCCGCGCGGCAACCGGCGCGGACATCGCGCAGATGCGCGCGTTGGCGCGGACGGTTCCGGTCGCGTCACACGTCAGGAAATATATTGCCCGGCTGATGCTCGCCACCCATCCCGAAGATGAAAACGCCTCGCCGCTGGTCAAGAAATACGTCCGCTACGGCGCCTCGCCGCGCGGCGGACAGGCGCTGATGCTGGGCGCGAAAGTGACCGCCCTGCTGGCCGGACGCTATAACGCCGCCTTCGAGGATGTCCACGCCGTTGCGCCAGCCGCCCTGCGCCACCGCCTGCTGCTCAACTTCGACGGCCTGGCCGAGGGCGTGAAGCCAGATGATGTGATTGGGGAGTTGTTGAAGATGATGCCCAAGTAATCGAGTATCAAGTATCGAATCCCAAATTTTCGCCCCGCCAGGCTTTCCTGGCGGTTTTTTGCGTCTTCAGTACCCATTTGGGTAGCGCTGCCCTCTGGGAACAGACAAATATGACCTTTTTGGGTACTGCACGGGAGGCGCAAAATTCTCCGTATGGGTAGTTTCATCTGCCGGGCAGATTTCGTACAATGCAACCAGTCATTGGCAAGAACGTCCCAAAGGTTGCCAAACGACAGCCAGACTATCTTGAAAAACCTTCGGGACGAAAATGAAAAGCAAAGGAGAGAGAACATGATGAAAACGAACTTATTGAAAAGCCTGAAGTGGATGCGCTGGGTTCTGCTCCCTGCCATCGTCGCGGTCTCGCTGCTGGCAGTCACTCCCGCTTATGCCCAGGAGCCAGACCCGGTTTTCGAATTGACGCGCGGCCTGAACACGGTCTGGGTTTTGTTGGCATCCTTCCTGGTGTTCTGGATGCAGGCCGGTTTTGCCTTCCTGGAGGCAGGCCTGACTCGCGCCAAAAACACCACCAACATCCTGTTCAAGAACGTGATTGACTTCGTCTTTGCCTCGCTCGCATTTTGGGCAATTGGCTATGCCTTGATGTTCGGCGCGTCGGCTGGCGGCTGGCTGGGAACAAGCGGATTCTTTGTCAGCGGCGGCGAGGACGTGGCCGGCTTGCCGGTCATGGCGTTCTGGTTCTTCCAATTGGTTTTCGCCGGAACTGCCGCGACCATCGTCTCTGGCGCGATGTCTGAACGCACGCGCTTCGTCTCCTACCTGGTCTACAGCGTCCTGATTACCGCCATTATCTACCCCATCGCCGGACATTGGATGTGGGGCGGCGGCTGGCTGGCGACCCTGCCCTTCGGCGGCGGCTTCAAGGATTTCGCCGGTTCGACCGTCGTTCACAGCGTCGGCGGCTGGCTGGCCCTGATGGGAACCCTGGCGCTCGGCCCGCGCATTGGCCGCTTTGCCAAAGACGGCGCGCCAAAAGCCATCCCCGGACATTCCATCTCGATGGCAACCCTGGGCGTATTCATCCTGTGGCTGGGCTGGTTCGGCTTCAATCCCGGCAGCCAGCTGGCAATTCATGGCGGTAACGCGGACGCGGTAGCGCTGGTAGCCGTCAACACCAACCTGGCAGCAGCAGCGGGCGCGCTGGTAGCAATGATTTTGACCTGGGCCTTCGTGGCGGGCAAACCTGACCTGGGCGCGACCCTGAACGGAGCGCTGGCCGGCCTGGTAGCCATTACCGCGCCCTGCGCCTTTGTCACCCCGGCGGCCTCGCTCATCATTGGAGCAATTGGCGGCGGCGTGGTGGTCTATGGCGCCATCCTGCTCGAGAAACTCAAAATCGATGACCCGGTCTCGGCCGTGCCGGTCCACCTGATGAACGGAATCTGGGGCACGCTGGCGATTGGTATCTTCGCCACCGAGGGCGGCGTGACCGGCCTGATTGCCGGGAACGGTGGGCAGTTCGTTGCCCAACTGGCCGGCGTGCTGGCCGTCGGCGCGTGGTGCGTGGCAACCGGCTACCTGCTGTTCTTCGTCCTGCTCAAGAAAGTTGTCGGCCTGCGCATCTCACGCGACCAGGAATTCAAAGGACTGGATTTCGAAGAACACGGCTCAGAAGCCTATCCCGGCGACGCTGTCAGTTCACCGGCAGGCGCAGATTAGTAGCGAGACATCCTCTTCTTCTTGGTGAAAGGTGGATTGAGCAAAGGGGAAACCCTGCGCGAAGTACCGGCATTGGTGAGTGCCGGTACTTTTTTTAATACTCCAAACGGGTAATGGACGGCCAAAAACGCGCTTGCTATAATCCCGGCATTCTGATTACACCGATTACATCCCGTTCTCGTCAGGAGGAGATGAGAATGACCAGCGCCGGCGGCCGACCAACCCACCGGCGCTTCCTTTTCCGAAAAATACCCATTTGGGTAATGGACGCGGCCAATGCGCACCCATATAATCACAGTGAACAACGGGAAATTCACCACGCTCACCCAATCATCTATACCAAGGAGAGAGACAATGGCTAAAACAGTTGCAGACGCGCTCGAACTGGCAAAGAGCGTCAAAATGGTCGATATCCGCTTCACCGACCTGCCCGGACAGTGGCAGCACTTTACCATTCCGGCGCGGCGACTCGACGCGGAATTTTTCGAGGAAGGCATTCCCTTCGATGGTTCGTCGATTCGAGGCTTCCAGGAAATCCATGAATCGGACATGCTGCTCAAGCCCGACCCCGAAACCGCCTTCATCGACCCGGTCGCCAACATCCCGACCCTGGTCGTCACCTGCGATGTCTACGACCCGATTACTCTCCAGCCCTACGCCCGCGACCCGCGCTTCGTCGCCCGCAAAGCGGAAGCCTACCTGAAACAGACCGGCATCGCCGATACTGCCTTCTTTGGCCCCGAAGCGGAGTTTTTCATCTTCGACAACGTCCGCTATAGCAGCGGCACGCAGGAATCGTTCTACTACATCGACAGCGAAGAAGGCTGGTGGAACAGCGGCCGCGCCGACAAACAGAACTTCGGCGGGCAAATTTCGCCCAAGCGCGGCTACTTCCCTGTCCCGCCCGCCGATACGCTCCAGGATGTGCGCTCTAAGATTGTGATGGCCCTTGAAGAAGCCGGCGTGCCGATGGAAGTTCACCATCACGAAGTCGCCACCGCCGGGCAGACCGAGCTGGGCATGCGCTTCAACACCCTGACCCGCATGGCTGACCACCTCTTGCTCTACAAGTACATTGCCAAAAACGTCGCCCGTCAGAACGGCAAGACCGTCACCTTCATGCCCAAGCCGCTCTTTGGCGACAACGGCTCCGGTATGCACGTCCACTCCTCGCTGTGGAAGGGCGACTCCAACGTTTTCTACGACGCTTCCGGCTACGCGGGACTGTCAGATACCGCCAAATATTACATCGGCGGCCTGCTCAAGCACGCCCCGGCCCTGCTGGCGCTGACTTCGCCTTCCACAAACTCCTTCCGCCGCCTGGTGCCGGGTTTCGAAGCGCCTGTCAACCTGGCCTACTCGCAGCGCAACCGTTCGGCCATCTGCCGCATCCCGGTCACGAAGAGCAGCAAAGCCAAGCGCGTCGAATTCCGCGCCCCGGACCCCTCCAGCAACCCGTACCTGTGCTTTGCCGCCATCCTAATGGCTGGTCTGGACGGCATCCAGAACCGCATCGACCCGGGCAGCCCGCACGACAAAGACCTGTACGACCTGCCCGCCGAAGAAGCGAAGTTAATCAAACAGGTTCCCGGCTCGCTGGAAGCCGTCTTGAACGCGCTGGAAGAAGACCACGAATTCCTGCTCAAGGGTGACGTGTTTACCACCGAATTGCTCGAAGCCTACATCGGCTACAAACGCATGATGGAAGTTGACCCGGTGCGCCTGCGCCCGACTCCTTATGAATTCACGCTGTACTTCGATATTTAATTGCGCAAGAAACGTCCCGAAGGGTTCTCCAAAATAAGCCAACATTGCAGCACGCTTGCGGCTGCATTACAAGCGCAAGTGAAAACCTTCGGGACGATTTGACAAACATCTTCTCCTGACCGCCGACAACTGACCGCTGACCATTTTGGCCTGCTGTTAGCGGTCGGCGGTCGAACATCCCCCCGCGAAACAAACCGACCCGAAGGTTTCACATCAAAAGACCAAAATTGCGCTCGAAACCTTCGGGACGTTTCAGCAAGATGTATAATGCCAAAAACAAACCGAGATTTATTGATGAATATCCAGGACAGTCTCCCGCCGGGTGAAACCCATCCGCGCCTGCCGCGCCGCTTTGCCGGGC
>DAOUAZ010000017.1:0-3413 GCA_034432975.1 Anaerolineales bacterium
GGCCGCATAATCTTCGCGGTCATGATAGTTTTTAAAGAGCAATACTATATCATCGCTCAACTTACGTTTTCCTGTCAAGGCTTCGTGACCATCTGGTATACTTCTCCCCATCAAACTTTATGGAGGAACCTTATGGCTTTTATCACTGAGAGACTGCGCGAAATCAAGCGCCGCCGCCATCGCAAGGCGAAAGTAGCAAAACTCAAGGCCAAATACCTGGCCGCCGCCAGCAAAGCGGACAAAGAGAAGATTGCCGCCAAAATCAAGCGGATCAGTTTCTACGCGGAACTGCCGACGGCGAAATAATCATCAAAAGCGCGCTATAAAGTGGAAAGTAGTAAAATCAAGTCACTACTTTCCACTTTCTGTTTCTTATGCTCACGCCAACCTCCCTTGTTCTCGTCTGCCTGCTGCCCACCCCGCGCGACCTGGAACTGGCGCGGCTGCTGGGCTGGTACCGGATTCCGTTCAAGTCCGCGCCGAAAGTGGTCGCGGTAGATTACCTGGCTTTTTACCAGCCGAGCAGTTTCGGCGAGATGGGCGGGCAAATCCAGTATGTGGCCGAGGTTCGCGGACACGAACTGACCACCCGCGCCGAACTGCTGCGCGATGAACCCGACCATCCCCGCGCCCGCGAGGAATATTTCAAAATCCAGTTGGGCGCGCTCGAAAAACTGAAAAACCCGGTCAAAGCCGAAAAATGGCGGAGAATCACGTTTTTCTACACCACCGGCGAATACCTGCTGCGCGCGAAAACCCTGGATGAACTGGTGGTGGATGGCGAGGAGCGCCAGTTGCTCTGGCATTCCCTGCGCGAGCGCGCCGAACACGACTCACTCTACAAAACCGACCTGCCCCAAGTCGATTTGCCGCCCGAAGTGCTGCTGGCGCTGCTGGGAATCAAAGAGTTGAGCGGGGAGTATCGTGGGACGGAAAGCCCATGAAAGGCAACCCATCATGAGCCTGCCACCCTCCTCCGAACCCGTCTGGACCTTTCGCGGCTACCAGCTCAAAGCCAGTGAATTTACGACCGCCATGGTGCATTTCTTCCGCGCCGAGGTGCAGCGCGCCAACGTCTGGCGGCAGCGGTTGGATACGACCACCAACTGGGCAGTCGTCACCACCGGCGCGGCAATTTCCTTTGCGTTTACCCAAAGCGGCGGGCACCCGGTCATCCTGCTCAACCTGCTGCTCGTCACCATCTTTCTCATCATGGAAACGCGCCGCTACCGCTACTATGAATTATGGGCCTCGCGCGTGCGGCTGATGGAAACCGACTTCTTCGCCGCCATGCTCGTCCCGCCCTTCCACCCCTCCCCTGATTGGGCCGAATCACTGGCCGAAAACCTGCTCACCCCGCACTTTCCCATCTCGCATTGGGAAGCCTTTGGCCGCCGCCTGCGCCGCAACTACCTGTGGATTTACGCCATCGTCGGGCTGGCCTGGCTGGGCAACCTGTGGTTCCTGCCCAGCGCTGTCATGGATTACCAGGAAGCCCTGGCCCGCGCCGCCCTCGGACACATTCCCGGCGAATGGACGGTGCTGTTCGTCGGCTTGTTCTTCACCACCATGCTCATCATTGCCGCCGCCACCGCCCGCCTGCAAGAAGCCCCCGGCGAAGTGCTGCCGCGTTTCAACCTGCCCGGCGTTCCAGTCAGCGGCCCCAAAGCCTGGTTCCGGCGGGCTTCCCGGCGTCAGCAATTGCTGACGTTTATCATCACCAGCCAGCCCGAAGCGGTATCCGCCCAAATTATCAACGAAATGCGGCGCGGCGCAACCATCGTCAGCGGCAGGGGCGCATACTCCGGCCAGGAACGCAGCGTATTGATGGTGGCCCTGACCGCCACCGAAGTCACCCAACTCAAGAGCCTGGTGGCGCAGGCCGACCCGCAAGCCTTCGTCATTGTTTCGCCCGCGCAATCCGTCTTCGGGGGCGAATTTACCCCACTCCGAGAGGAAAAAAAATGAAAACCACCCTTATCAAAAACGGGACGCTGATTACCGCATCAGATACCTTCCAGGCTGATATTCTCATTGAAAACGAAAAAATTCTTGAACTCCTGGCCCCGCAGTCCGAAGCCGCGCGGCTTTGGACTGGAGAAATGATTGATGCCACAGGCAAGTTCATCACGCCCGGCGGAATCGACCCGCACGTCCACCTCGACCTGCCGATGTTCGGCACAGTCTCATCTGACGACCATTACACCGGCCACAAGGCCGCCGCATTCGGCGGAACTACGACCGTCATGGACTTCGTTCCCCTGGCCCCTCTCCCGGCGGGAGCCCCCTTCGGGGATGATAAGGGGCCGGGGGTGAGGGCCAGCGTCGATTTATGGCTGGAAAAAGCCGAAAAAGCCGCCATCGACTACTCCTTCCACATGAACCTGACCCGTTTCGACGATTCGGTCGCCGCTGAAATCCCAGCCCTGGTCGAGATGGGCATCACCACCCTGAAAGTGTTCACTGCCTACAACAACCGGCTGCGCCTGGACGATGGGAATATTTTCAAAGCCCTACGGGTTGCGAAAGAAAACGGAATGCTCGTCATGGCCCACTGCGAAAACGGCGATGTTATCGAAAAGCTCATCCCAGAAGCGCTGGCAGCGGGCCACACGACTCCCGAATGGCACGCCCGCACCCGACCGGCCTGGGGCGCGGTGGAAGCCACCCTGCGGATGGCGGCCATGTCCAAAGAGACCGGCGCGCCGGCCTACATCGTCCACATGAACGCCGGCGGCGAGGCCGACATGCTGACCTACGCCCGCCAGCACGGCGCGCCGGTGATGGGCGAGACCTGTCCACCCTACCTGTTCTTCACCATCGAACACTTGCAGCGACCCGACGGCGCGAAGTGGGTTTGCTCGCCGCCCATGCGCGCCGCCGCCGACAACGCCCGCCTGTGGGACGCGCTCACCCACAACGAAATCCAGACCATCGGCACCGACCACTGTCCCTTCTTCTTCGACGGCGCGAAGCCGATTCTCTACGAAGGAAAAGAAATCGCCATCCCTGGCAAAGAACTGGGCCGGGACGATTTCACCAAAATCCCCAACGGCCTGCCTGGCGTGCAGGACCGGCTGCCGATTCTATGGACTTACGGCGTGCGCGCTGGCAAAATCACGGCCAATCAATTCGTGGCGCTCACCAGCACCAACGCCGCAAAAATCTTCGGCCTGTACCCGCGCAAAGGCGCGCTGCTGCCCGGCTCGGATGCCGATTTGGTGATTTGGGATCCGGAGAAAAAGGTCAAATATGGCGTCGCCCACTCACACCAACGCACCGATTACAACCTGTACGAAGGCTGGGAACTGGCCGGCTGGCCGGAGAAAGTCTTCCTGCGCGGCAAACTGATTGTCGATGGGGAAGCGTGGCTGGGCAGACGCGGCGACGGACAGTTTTTGAAACGAGGCCAG
>DAOUAZ010000018.1:0-2498 GCA_034432975.1 Anaerolineales bacterium
TGGCTTGCGCTTTGCGTTTTCCGAGCATGACGGCACTCCTGGCGGTTTGTTTCTCTTATTTTTACCCGATTTTCTCGCTGATGAGGAGCTCCCAGATGCAACCACTTTTTCAGCAGACTCCTAAAGAACGTTGGTTAGCTTTTCATCTTCTCCATCAGACGTGGATTGACTATCCGATGCGCAAGCGACGGAAGCCCGCCAGAGAATATGTTAAAATGTGAACGATTTCGCAAATCGAATGACCTGGAGATATATTATGCCCGAATTCAAACCTTCCGCCGCCACACCGCTCCATCACCGCCGCGCCGCCATCGTGGTCGGCGCTTCGAGCGGGATTGGCGCGGCCCTGACTCGCAGGCTCGCCGCCGAGGGATATACAGTCGCGGCGGTGGCAAGACGAGCCGACCTGCTGGAATCGCTGTGCGCCGAAATCAACGCCGCGCACGGTGAAACGCGCGCCCTGCCCTATCCGCATGACGTGACCCGCTACGATTCCGTTCCAGCCGCGCTCCAAAAAATCCTGCAAGAATTGGGCGGCCTGGACTTATTCATCTACAATACCGGCATCCAGCAGCATGTCAAAGCGGATGAGTTCGATTTCGAGAAAGACCGCGCCATGCTCGAAGCCAACCTGCTCGGCGCGCTGGCCTGGCTCAATCCGGTGGCAGCCATGTTCCGCCACCTGGGAGCCGGTCACATCGTCGGCATCTCCTCCGTCGCGGGGGACAGGGGACGGGTCGGCGCCCCGGCCTATAACACCTCCAAAGCCGCGCTCACCACCTATCTCGAATCCCTGCGCAACCGGCTGACCCGGCGCGGCATAACCGTGACGACCATCAAACCCGGTTTCGTCGAGACCGACATCCTGCTTTCCGCGCCGAAAAAGAACTTTTTCTGGCTCATCAATTCCGACCAGGCCGCCGAAGGCATCTGGAAGGCAATAAAATCCCGCAAACAGACGACCTACGTCCCCGCCCAGTGGGGATTGCTCATGCTCATCATCCGGCATATCCCATCGTTCATATTCCGGCGATTAAATTTTTGATACTCGTTATTCGATACTCGTAATTCGATAATCGATACTTGGTCGACTAACGAATATCGATTATCGAATATCGCATTACGCACTACGAAAGAGACCCCATGACCACCTCCACCCTCCCTTATGAACGCCTTACTTACCTGGAAAACTTCGGGCATTCCTTGCGGGCAGCCTCCTACCTGTACAAACCGACCACAGCCGAGCAAATCAGCGAAGTTTTCAAATTTGCCAAACAGAACGACCTGACCGTCACCCTGCGCGGGGCCGGACGCTCCTATAACGACGCCGCCCTGAACGGCGGCGGCATTGTTCTGGACATCCAGGACATGAACCGCATCCTGGAGTGGAACCCCGAAACCGGCCTGATTAAGGCCGAACCCGGCGTCACCCTGCAAAAACTATGGCAGCACGTCCTGCCCGATGGCTGGTGGCCGCCGGTCGTCTCTGGAACCATGTACACCACCCTGGGCGGCTGCCTGGGCATGAACATTCACGGCAAGAACAACTTCAAACTCGGCACCATCGGCGAGCAGGTGGTTGAATTTACCGCCCTGCTGCCCACCGGCGCAGAAGTAACCTGCTCCCCCACCCACAACGGCGACCTGTTCTACAGCCTCATCTCCGGCATGGGCATGTTGGGCGTCTTCACGTCTGTAACGATGCAGATGAAAAAGATGTACTCAGGGCTGCTCGATGTCCACGCCTTCCCGGTGCGGAATTTGCGCGAACACCTGAACGCCATCGCCGAGACCGCGCCGGTCAACGATTACACCGTCGGCTGGCTGGATTCGACCGCCGGCGGCAGCGGGCTGGGGCGCGGCCAACTGCACACCGCCAAATACCTGCACGAGGGCGACGACCCCGACCCCAAGAAAACGATGCAGGTCAGTTACCAGACTCTCCCGGCGACCATGTTCGGGGTCTTCCCCAAATCCATCATCCACTTCTTCATGTCCCCGTTTATGATTAATCCCGGCGTCTGGCTGGTGAACACCGCCAAATATGTCGCCAGCTTGCGCGAGGGGCATTACAAACAACCCCACGCGGCCTTCCACTTCCTGCTCGATTATGTCCCAAACTGGGAAAAAGCCTACGGACGCGATGGGCTGATTCAGTATCAATCCTTCGTCCCCAAAGAAACTGCCGAGGCAGCCTGGACAGAACTGCTGACCCTCTCGCACAAGCGCGGGATGCCCTCCTATCTCGGCGTGACCAAACGTCACCGCCCCGACAAATTCCTGCTCTCGCACGCCGTGGATGGGTTCTCGCTGGCGCTCGATTTCAAGGTCACAAACGGCAGCCGCCCCAAAATGCGCGAGATGTTGCGCGATTTCGACCGCATCGTGCTGGAAGCGGGCGGACGTTTCTACTTCGCCAAAAACAGCGAGACTACGCCCGAAACCGCCCAGCGCTTCCTGGGACAGGAAACTGTCGAACGCTTTAAAGCCCTCAAACG
>DAOUAZ010000019.1:0-10494 GCA_034432975.1 Anaerolineales bacterium
GCGAGCAGGACAACGAACAGCGAGACTTGCCCAAACCTGTCCATGCTTTCGCGCACGCCCCACTCGAGGTGCGGGCGCAACGCGCCATAGCCGTCGAAGGGCGGGATGGGCAGCAGGTTGAACAACGCTGCCATCACTTGCAGGAATGCCAGGAAGGCCAACCCTGGCCAGATTCCGCTCATCGAAACCGGCAGGATTTGCAGCAACAAGCCCAGCACAATCGCCACCACCAGGTTCGAGAGCGGCCCGGCCAGTGAAACCGCCGTTTCCCAACGTTTGGAGCGCAGCAGGTTGGTCTGGATGTAGACCGCGCCGCCGGGCAGGCCAATCCCGCCCAGCACCAGGAAGAGCAGCGGCAGGGCAATCGAGTAGACCGGATGGGTATATTTGAGCGGGTTGAAGGTCAGGTAGCCCTTGTCGCGTACTGTCCAATCTCCGCCCTTGCAGGCCACAAACGCATGGGCAAACTCATGCAGGGTAAGCGAGAAGACCCAGCCAATAATGACCACCAGGAAGGTAACAACGCCATCCATAAGCGCCCGCTACTTCCGCAACTCGTTGCAGCGTTCACAGGTGATATCGCCGCACAGCAAATCACGCGGATTGCGCGCCAGGCGCGCGGCAACGACATCCACAATTGCCTTCATTGGCATCGCCCGCACGGTGGCTTCGCCGACGATGATTTCGCGGGTGAACGGCGCCAGGTCGCGCTCGAGCGGCCTGAACCCTGCCGAGCAGCCCGGGAAGTTGGGACAGTCGATGATACCGTTTTCGGTCATCGCCCAGCGGATGAACTGCCGCCGCCCGGCCAGTTTTTCGGCATAATGCACGGTGGTATTGACGGTGTGGTCGACGCCCAACAGCAGCACCCAGCCGTCGTTTTCTGCCAACATGCGGATGGGCGCGAACGGTTCTTCGAGCGTCTGCGATTTCAGGGCGCGGTCCACGTTGAGGCCGGTGAGCGACAGGATGGGGTGCATGGAGCGTTTTGCGCCGGGCCGCTGTCGCAGCGTCTCAGGAATGATTCCCATCAACCGATCGGCCGGCATTTGCGGCGAGAATGGCTCGGACATGCGGTTCTGGTCCTGCCGCCGTCCGTAAACGATGCCGTTGTTGGCCGGGCCGGCCAGCGGGGTAATCATGGTCAGGTAGGTGTGCGCGGGCATCATCAGGGCGGCCACATTGGGCAGCAGGGCCGAAAGCAGGCTGTCGGCTCCGCCCTCGATGCGTCCAAACGAACGCAGCGAGGCGTGCGCCAGCACGGGAACATCCTTCAACTCGAGTTGCGCAAAGGCATCTGCCAGCGCGTAATATCCCAGCGAGATTCGTTCGTAATTCACGGTGCGTTTACTTTCCTTTCCATTCGGGTTTGCGTTTCTCCAGGAAAGCCCTCATGCCTTCCTTCTGGTCTTTGGTTTCGAACAGGCGGTAGAACAAGTCGCGCTCTTCACTGAGTCCCTGGGAGAGCGACCCCTCGAAGGCCTGGCTGACGGCTTGTTTGGCGGAACGCGCTGCCAGCGGGGCGCGCGCGGCCAGGCTTTCAGCGAGGGAAATGCTCTCGTCCAGCAGCCGCTCGACGGGCAGCACCCGGTTCACCAGTCCAAACTGGGCCGCTTCCGCTGCCGTGAGATGGCGATTATTGAGAATCATCTCCATCGCCAGGTATTTGCCGACGATGTGGGGCAGTCGCTGCGTGCCGCCCGCGCCAGGGATGACGCCGATGGTCACTTCGGGCAGCCCGAAGCGGGCCGTTTCGCTGGCGAGGATGATATCGCAGGCCAGGGCCAGTTCGCAGCCGCCGCCCAGCGCAAAGCCGCTCACTGCCGCCACCAATGGTTTTTTGATGCGCCGCAGGCCGTCGAACAGGTCCACAAAGCCTTTCTGGCGCATTTCGGCTTCGCTGGCCTCGGCCATTTCGCGGATATCGGCCCCGGCGGCGAAGGCGCGCTCACCCCCGGTCAGCACAATCGCCCCGACGCCCTCCTCGGCGTCGAAGGCCGTCAGCGCCTGCGCCAATTCAGAAAGCAGTACCTGGTTGAGCGCGTTCAATGCCTGCGGACGGTGGAGCGTGACCAGCCCGACCCGCCCGCGCCTTTCGACCAAAATGGACGTATATTCCATATCTGCCTCCTCTCCCGATTATAATCCGCGCTGCGCGCTCATCGACCCAACAAAAATGGAGGCTGGCATGATTTCCCCCGAATGGAGCATCCCCAACATTGTGCTTTACCTGGCGCTCACGCTGCTGGCGGTTGGCATGGGAGCGGGCGAATGGATGGGTTCGACCCTGCTCAAGTATAGCAAATTTCGCCCGGAAAAGGGAATCGACAACTTCCCCAAAAACCGCAAAGCGCTCATTCCCTTCCTGGTTTAGCCGAATTCACCCTTCCACTGTCTGAATTGGACGGGTACAATCCGGTTATGTCTACCGAACGCCGTCATGTCCCTGATGCCAACCGCCTGAGCGTCTTGCTTGCAGCGGTACTGCTCTCTTATGCGCTGGCGCAATTGATAGAGCGTGAGCAATACGCGGTCTTTTTCCAATTGTTTGGGGTCGATTATTCCTTCGATTTCGAGCCGACTTCCCTCGCCATCTGGCTGGCTGCCGGATTGACCGCATCGGGCGTCGATTGGCTGCTGCGCGGGCATCCGCAATACGACGGAGGCCGCACCATCCAGCATTGGATTTTACCCGCCCTGACCGCCCTGGTGCTGGGGATTCCCCTCTACAACCTGCCGCTCGGCCCGCTTTGGTGGGTGGGGTTTGGTTTGGGCGGGATTCTGCTCCTGCTGGTGCTGGCGGCCGAGTACATCGCCCTCGATTCGTCGGATGTGCGGCATCCCGCCGCTTCTGCCGGGCTGATGGCATTGTCGTTTGCCCTGTTCGTCATCCTGGCTTCGTCCCTTTCCTACTCCGGCGCGCGGCTGACTGTGCTGGTGTTGGCGATTTTTCCTGCCGCCGGCATGGTGACGCTGCGCGCGATTCATTTGCAGACCGGTCATTGGGATATTTTGTGGTCATTGACCAGCGCCTTCGTCCTGACCCAATTTGCCGCCGCCTTTCATTACTGGCCGTTGGAGCCTGTACAGTACGGCCTGGCCCTGCTCGGGCCCCTGTATGCCCTGACCGGACTGACCATGAACCTGCGCGAGCAGGTCTCGCCGCGCCGGGCAGGGATCGATGCGCTGGCCGGGGTGGGCGTCTTCTGGGTTGCCGCAATCCTGATGGGAAGTGGATGAAGCGCGCGCGCTCCCCTCGTCCCTCGGGACAGGCAGCCGAGCGGTCTCGACAAGCTCGACCACCGGGTCTGACCCTCTCCCGCGCCCAATGGGAGCAGATGCGCGATTATGTGGAAGCGCGCGCCCCGCTGGAAGCCTGCGGTTTGCTCGGCGGGCGGCAGGGGATTGTGGAGGTGGTGATACCGGTTAAGAATGCGGCGGAAAGCCCGGTTCGGTTTCGGATGGAGCCGCTCGAACAGTTGAACGCCTTCGAGCAGGTCGAATCCGCTGGGATGGAGGTGCTGGCTGTCTTCCACTCGCACCCGCAAGGCCCGGCAGTCCCCTCGCCCACCGATATTGCCGAGGCGTTTTACGAGGTTGTCCAGGTTATCTGGTCACCCGGAGAAGGGGAATGGCTGGCGCACGCTTTTTGGATAGAGGCCGGGCGCGCCGCCGAAGTTTCCTTGATTGTGACCGGTGTGTAACTTTCCCCGGTCTTTTGTGTTACCCATATAGACCAATTTGGAGGATGATAATGCAACTGCTGATTGACAGCGGACTTGTTCTGCTTGGATACCTGCTCGGCTCCATTCCGTTTGGGCTGCTGGTGGTCAAACTCAAGACGGGAAAAGACATTCGCGCCGTTGAAAGCGGCCGCACCGGCGGGACGAATGCCTTTCGCGCTGCCGGGTTTGGCGCCGGGCTGTTGACGGCGTTCCTCGATATTTTCAAAGGCACGGCAGCAACCTGGATTGCCCTGGCCGTCACCCCCGATGCTCATTGGGTGCATATCCTTGCGCCGCTGGCGTCTATTCTGGGTCACAATTATTCCATCTACCTGCCTGATTTCGACGAAAATGGCCGCTTTGTGCGCCTGCGCGGCGGGGCGGGCGGCGCTCCAGCCCTGGGTGGGGCGATTGGGTTGTGGTGGCCCTCGGTGCTGATTATCCTGCCGTTGGGCGCGCTCGTTTTTTTCACCCTGGGATACGCCTCCGTGACGACCATCAGCGTGGGATTGTTCGCCATCCTTGTATTTATGGTGCGCGTTCTCATCGGTGTGCCTGGCGCTTCGTGGACCGATGTCGTTTACGGCCTTATTACCTTGTTGCTGCTGGCATGGGCATTGCGTCCCAATATCAAAAAGTTGCTGAACGGGACAGAACGGGTGGTCAGCATCAGTTTGAATGGAAAGTTGCGGGAACGTAAAGAACAAAGGGATGTTGCGGCCGCCCAAAACGCAAAGTGAAATCAAAAACCGGGGCATTCCCCGGTTTTTTTGTCAGTATTCACTCTCCGCGCTGTCTTTGTTTTCGAGCATGTGCCGGTAGAGCGCGCGCAAGTTGCGCTGATGCAAGGCTGGGGCCAGGCCGCCCAGGTGGACGCGGCTTTTCCCGCATTCTTCAATCGTAACCTCATCAAGATACTCGAAGGGCGACTTGCGTTTGAGCGCGGCGCGGACTGCCTTGCGAATGGCCGAAAGATAAGCCAGGTTTTCCTTGACCGCCGCATCGATTTCGCCGCGCAGGATGATGTCGCCGTGTCCCTGCACGATATTTTCCAGCCCCATGCGCCCAATCTTTTTGATGGATGCCGCCAGTTCGTCGATGTTTCCATCCACCACATAAGGCAGCGGCATGAAGGCGTCGCCCGCAAACAGGATGCGGTCTTCTTCCACGAATACAGAGATGCCATCATGACTGTGGCCGATTGCCGAGGCGAGAATCAGGTTTTTCTTGCCCACCCGCAGGTTGAGTTCGCCGTCGTCGAAGGTCAGGTGTGGCAGCACCATTTTGACCTGGCGTAAGGTGTTGTTTTGTTTTTTTGCCGATTCAAGGGATGGAATTCCCTTTTCTGCCATCAGTTTGCGGCATTTCGAGTGGGCGACGATGGTCGCTCCGGGAAAGAAACAGTTGCCCCAGGTGTGGTCGGCGTGATAGTGGGTGTTGATGGTGTAGCGAATTTGCAGCCCCAGTTCATGCTCGACGTATTCGCGCATACTCAGGGTTTCTTCGGGGGTGGCCAGGGTATCGATGACCACTGCCCACTGAGGCCCGGCGATGACCCCCGCCGTAACCTGCGCATACACTTCGCTTTGGAACCAGTAGACATTTTCAGAGACGCGTTCGCGGTGCATAGAAATCCTTTAGAAAGAGTTGTTCTATAAATAGCACAAACGCGAGTCAAAATCAAGGACAAATTGTGATTGCAAGGCGATTCGGTCGGTTAAAACGGCATCCCGAAGGTGTTCGAGACCTTCGGGACCTTGGTTTTCAGTCTTCGTCGGGATAATTCCCCAAAATTTGCTCGATGCGTTCCAGTACGTCGTCGTTAAGCATATCGACTGCCTCGGCAGCCTCGAGATTGTTCTGTAATTGCCCTGCACTGGTTGCCCCGGTAATCACGCTGCTGACCTCCTTGCGGCGCAGCAGCCAGGCGATAGCCAGCTGCGCGGTATTGATGTGCAAATCAGCGGCCACTTCGCTCAATTCCCGCACGATTGCCACGCGTTCCGGGGTAATCCGGTCTCGAATCCAGGCCATGCTGTCCATCGCGGCCCGGCTGCCGGCCGGGATTCCATCGTTATACTTGCCGGTCAGGATGCCGTAATAGAGCGGACTCCAGGTGGTCAGCCCCAGGCCGTATTCCTTGCAGAGGGGAGCCAGTTCGATTTCGATGCGCCGGCGGTGGAACATGTTGTATTGTGACTGTTCCATCGTCGGCGGGATAAGGTTGTACCGTTCAGCCGCCGCAATGGCAGCCGTTACCTGCCAGGCGCGCCACTCGGAGCTGCCCCAGTACAGAATTTTCCCCTGGCGCACCAGCGAATCCATTGTAAAGACGACTTCTTCGATGGGCGTATCGGGGTCGAAGCGGTGGCAAAAATACAGGTCGAGGTAGTCGGTATCCAGCCGTTTGAGCGAAGCGTGAATCGATTCGGTGATATGCTTGCGCGAGAGTCCGCGCCCGTTCGGGCCGGGCATGGTCGGCCAGAATACCTTCGACGAAATCACCAGCGCCTGGCGTGGAATGTCTTTCAACGCCTTACCCATCACTACCTCAGCCTGTCCGTTGGCGTAGATGTCGGCGTTATCGAAAAAATTGACCCCGGAGTCATAGGCAGCCTGGATTAACTCGATGGACGCATCTTCATCGACCTGGTCGCCAAGCGTGACCCAGGAACCAAGCGAAATTTCACTGACTTTCAGGCCCGAGCGGCCCAGGCGGCGATAGTGCATAGCACCTCCAAGGGATGTCCCTACTTTTTGACAACGATATTAATTGTGAAGAAGCAAAAGTGCCGGTTGGAACGCGTATTCCTGAGACCCCACGTCATCAAGTAGGTTCCATCTTGCGCTGGGGCTGTCATTTCCAGCCGAATGCGGATTTGTTCGCCAGACCGAGGTTCGGAGGGCAAGGGGAAAAAGCGGTTGTTTGTCAGGCGAACTCCTTCCACCAGGGAAATCACCACAAGGCCCTCGGCCCATTTTTTTTGCCCGACATTCCGCATATCCCACCAGGCGGTAAATTGCGCTTTGGGCTTGAAGACCGTAAAATCGGCTACCCGCCGGGCAGTGACGAGGCAGGCGTATTCGGCCCCAGGCGGGTCGCCTGAGGAGAGCGGGGTCAGCGCAATTTGGGTCAATGTTTCCTGCGGGATATCGACTCCCAGGGTGACAATTTCCACCGGGACCAGGGTTGGCGTGATGCTGGGGGTGAGCGTCACAGTGGGAAACGGGGTAATTGTAGGGAAGAAAGTCGGCGTGAACGAGGGTGTCAGGGTGGGCGCGGGGGTATCAGTGAATAGGAGTGTAAAGGTGGGGGCAACGTCTTGCGGCTGCGATTGTTCCGGTTGTGATAACTCAATGGTTGTATCAACCGGGGGCGCAACAGGCGCGGGACCAGGCACTGGTATCGTCAACACGCAGGCTGACGATACCAGGATGCTGATGATTGCGATTGACAGGACAGCGTTTTTCTTGTCCATGACCGGCGGGAACAAGAGCGCCTAGCGGTTGACGTTGATGGTTACGGACAGCTTGCAAAAGACCTTGCCGCCTTTGTACAGACCCCAAACGGCGGTGTAGTAGCCTTTGGTTTTGGGCGAAACCATATCGACAATCAAGGTAGTGTTTTTACCAGAGCCGACATCCTTGGCCAGGTCATAGGCGCTGCCGTGCGTGTGCATCTTGGTGCCGCTGACATACTTGAAATCGACGCTGCCTGTTCCCCAGTTTTTGGTGCCGGTATTTCGCACCGTCCAGGTGGCGTCGAAAATATGGCGGCGCTTCATTTTGGTCCAGTCTTTGGGCTTTTGTGAAACCAGCGTGCAGGCATAGTCCTTGCTGGCTGAGACATTTTCCACAGAGACGGTGATTGCTGGAATGGATACCATGCTCATGGACGCCAGCAAGGGCAGGCCCAGGGCAGCATCTACGAAGGATTGGGCTGGTGATTCCGCGGGAAGGGCCTGCACGGCAACCGGCTGCGCGGCAACTGGCAAGGCGGCGGCAACGAACAGGGCCAGCGCCAGGAACACAATGACAAAACGGGTGGCTTTCATAACATTCTCCTTTTCTATTTTCTCGGTAGAACGCGGGCAAGCGACGGCGCAGCGGCCGGCCTCGCCCACGCTATTATATACTACCGAGATGAACTAACCTGTCGATTCACCGATGCCGAGCGGCTTCCACTTGCTTTCATCTTTCAAGCGGTGCTGGATGCCGCCGCGGTCATGCAGTTGGTCGAAGTTTTGGGGCTTGATGAACAGTTCATCGCCATCGAGCAGGCCGGTCAGGCCGGTCTGGCCTGGCTCGGTACGTTTGTTCTGGCAATACTTACAGGTTTTCGGGTCATGCATCTTGTATTCGGTCGGTTCTTCGTATGTTGTGATGTAGCCCTCGTAGTTGCGCACGATGGCTTTATGGTCCGACATGGTCATCAGGTAATTGGGCATGACCGGAATCTTGCCGCCGCCGCCGGGGGCATCGATGATGTATTGCGGCACGGCGTAACCTGAGGTATGCCCGCGCAGGCCCTCGATAATCTCGATACCCTTGGCTATCGGGGTGCGGAAGTGTCCGGCTCCCTCCACCAGGTCGCACTGGTAGAGATAATACGGACGCACGCGGATGCGGACGAGTTTATGCACCAGGTCGCGCTGGACATGGGTGCAGTCGTTGACGCCCGCCAGCAAGACGGCCTGGTTGCCCAGTTGAATGCCCGCTCTTGTAAGACGGTCGCAGGCCTGTTCCAGTTCCAATGAAATTTCGTTGGGATGGTTGACGTGGATGTTCATCCACAACGGGTGGAATTTTTGGAGCATGTCGCACAATTCCTGGGTAACGCGCATGGGCATAAAGACCGGCACGCGCGAACCGATGCGCATGATTTCGATGTGCGGGATTTCGCGCAGGCGGGTCAGCAGTTCTTCCAGGATTTTGGGCGCCAGCACCAGCGGGTCGCCGCCCGAGAGCAGCACATCGCGCACCTGCGGGGTGCGTTTCAGGTACTCGATTTGCATCTCGAACTCTTCCCGCTTGAAGGTCTGCCCCGGGTCGCCGACGATGCGCGAGCGGGTGCAGTAGCGGCAGTAGGAGGCGCACTGCGTCGTGACCAGCATCAGCACCCGGTCGGGGTAGCGGTGTACCAGCCCCGGCACGGGCGAGTGGCGGTCTTCGGCCAGGGAATCTTCCATCATGGCGGTAAAGGCCTGCATCTCCTCGGAGCGGGGAATAATTTGTTTGCGAATCGGGTCTTCAGGGTCATCCGGATCAATCAGCGAAATAAAGTAAGGGGTGACATCCACCCGGAACAGTCCCTGGGTTTGCAGGGCTTTGCGCTCGCTTTCGGAAAGCGACAGGACTTTTTCGATGTCTTCGACGCTGTTCAGCCGGTTGCTTAACTGCCATCGCCAGTCATTCCATTTTTCATCGGGGACTTCCTGATAGATGGGGGCGCGCTTGGAAATAAAAGGTGCGGGCATGGGAAACTCCTTTATTATGCAATGCAGGGAACGAATATGTCTAAAGCATAGCGGACAGGGAGTCAGTCAACCCTGGGCGGGTCGTGGTCAGGCCGGAAAAAACCGCCGTAATAGGATGCAATTCCTGGCTGGCAGTGGTGTATATACCTCATAAAATCATTGTAAGGGGAAACAGGGTGGTGGTCAATATTCGTTTTTACTTGAGCGCCCCGGCAATCGCGCGGATGTGTTCGGGCGCGGAGCCGCAGCAGCCGCCAAAAATTTTGACGTTTTGCGCGGCGAATTGGCGGGCGTATTCGGCCATCACATCGGGAGTCACATCGTAGACCATGTCGCCGCCGCTGGCGTGCGGCAGCCCGGCATTCGGTTTTGCCATCAGGACGGCTTCCGGCACGGCGGCCCGCATTTGTTCGATGGCGGTCAGGGTTTCGGTCAGGGTGCATCCGCAGTTGGCGCCTATGGCGGCCAGGCCCAGCGCCCAGATTTCTTTCGCCACTTTCTCCGGTTTGGTTCCCATCATGGTGCGGCCATGCGTGTCGAAACTGAATGTGACCAGCAGCGGGATGTCGGGGCTGACCTGGCGCGCGCCCTGGATGGCGGCTTTGGCTTCGTTGATGTCGCTCATCGTCTCGATGAGAATTGCATCCACGCCGCCCGCCAACAGGCCCTCGGCTTGCTCGGCGAACCCGGCTACGGCTTCTTCGTATGTCAGTTTGCCGAGCGGCTTGAGCAGTTCCCCGCTGGGGCCGATGTCGCCAAAGACAAAGACAGAGTCCCCGGCTGCTTCGCGAGCCAGTCTGGCGGCGGCTTCGTTGATTTGGCGCACTTGCCCTTCCAGGTTGTGCCGCGCCAGGCGGAAGCGTGTGCCGCCGAAGGTGTTGGTCAGCACCACATTTGCGCCGGCTTCGATATAGCCGCGATGCAGGGCGCGGATGGCGTCGGGGTTTTCCAGGTTCCAGTGTTCGGGTGATGCGCCAGGTTTGAGACCGGCCTTCTGCAACTGCGTCCCAGTGGCGCCATCGGCCACAAGGATGCCTGGCCCGGCCAGGAAATCGGTCAGTTTGGACATGGGTTCCTCCAGATGGTGGTTATAGATGATTCGTGATTGATTTTGAATCCTGATTATACATCCCCTGAATGACTGGAAGTAAATGCTGACATCCCTTGACAGCAATTCCAAATTCAAAAAAATGAGGAAAAATATGATAATGTTTTGTCACCATGACAAAACAAGCCCTCAGCCTCCAAAGCATAATGACTTATTTTCGGAAACGCTGGTCAACCGCGCCCGA
>DAOUAZ010000020.1:0-28078 GCA_034432975.1 Anaerolineales bacterium
TCTCCGTAACGGGCGTTGGATGCCGGGTCATTGGCCTCTATGACGCACAGGTGACTCATCTGGTCGTAGAGTGAACGGGTATATGGACGAGACTCTATTTGCAAGAATCCGTTTGGGCCGCGCGCGTTTTGTTCGCCGTCTACCTGCCATTTGGATGGATAGCGGAGAGACAGATTAAATTCGTCGTTGCGAAATTCCTGCCAATCAGCGGGGATTGCGGCTGGCGTGGGGATAGGCGTGATGGTAACGATTGGCGTTTTCTGGGGGGTGGATGTTGGAGCGTTGGGTGGCGTGGGGCCAGGCTGACAGGCCGCCAGAGCGAAGATGAGAAAGAAGGGTAAAAGCGGTTTCATGCGCCCAAGTGTAACCCAATTTCAGCGTACCCAACCAGCCCAGGATACGCCCCAACCAGTGATGGATGGAACAGACTGGGTCTGCCCGTTGGTTATGTCTACCAAAGCAACTTGTCCCGGCTCCCCACTGAGATAAGCGATATACTTCTCATCTATTGATATAACCACGTTGGATAGGGCAGGGGCAGAAGCCAATACCGGGCCGGGTAGGCCGTCCAGACCAAACAGGCGCAGCTCGAGCAGCCCTTTGCCGGGGGCTTTGTGGTTGATGACAACCCCAATCACCCGGCTCCCGGTTGGGATGAGCGCGTACTGAAAAATATGCTCGGCATAGATTGCCCCGCTGCTAATTTCCCCGTTGACAGGGTTCACCTGGCAAAAGCGATTGGTCATTTGCCCGTCATTGCACAAGGTAAAGATGCCGCCGTCTGGTGTCCAGATTGCCGGCGAGACGCCGACATCATCAGCAACACCGGATGAGCGGCTGGTCAGGTTGACCGGCTCCCGCCCTGGGTCGGCAGGGTCGAAATCGAGCAGGAAAATATCTGGTTCGCCGGTGTTCGAGTAATCGGAACCGGTGAACAGGATGCGGTAATCCGAAGGCGCAAAGAAGGCTTTATACAGTTCGAGTCCGGGCCGGAGTTGGATTTCGCGGGCAGAGCAGTTTCCGTCTGCCCGGCAGGCCAGGTCGAGCCAGAGAAATTTCCAGAACTCGTTGCCGGGCAGGTTGTTGACGTAGCGAAAGACGGCGTAACGTCCATCGAAAGACCAATGGCCTTCGACGATTGCGCCAACCGTGTTGGCTGGGGTTGGCGGGAAAGTGTATAGCAGCTTTGGGAGCGAGCCATCGAAGCGCAGGGAATACAGACTCAGGTCTTTGATGTAGAAAAAACCGTCGCGCATGACCGGCAAACCTGCCAGGTAATCGATGCCTTGATTGTCGGGGTGGACATAGACTTGCGCGACTGCGCCAGGCAGGGTCGCCAGGCGGCGCGGCCCACTGAACGGTGTGAGAGCGAAAAGCGTTGTCGTGTCGGCCTCGATGGCTGTAAAGAGCAACTCACCTGGCTGCAGGGATGCTCCAAAGAAAGCATAGCTATCCAGCGGCAGCGGGGTTGCGGCAGGCTGCGGGACGAAACTGCCGGGGTCGGCCTGCGCGGGGTCATTGGGCTGACTGGCCGATTCTGGCAATGTAAAGGTGAATACAAACGGGCCTCGCACGGCCAGGATGACCTTTTCGAGCGGGATTTGGATGACCCCGCTGATTTTGCCGGAGGGCCGCGCCAGTTCGATGAAAATAGCCTTGCTGCCCTCGAACATGCCGCCGCCCTACAGGTCGTCCACCCGGTCTGGCTTGCCGATTTCAAGCGCAAGAGGCAGAATGCCGCCGATTGGCTGGACAGGCTCGGCGTTGAGAATCAGCCGCAAGCTGTTCACGCCATCGCCTTCAAAGGCGGCCTGGCTGAAGTGGATGTCAACTCCCATTGTCGAGATGGTTATATCCAGCGGAAGGACGGTTT
The DNA here is from genome assembly GCA_034432975.1 of Anaerolineales bacterium. Classification (GTDB taxonomy): domain Bacteria; phylum Chloroflexota; class Anaerolineae; order Anaerolineales; family Villigracilaceae; genus UBA5195. The sequence continues at coordinate 1,874 of DAOUAZ010000020.1, forward strand.
CAGGCTGGGGATTCTCGCCGACATCGATGCTGATGGATTGTCCTGTCAGGTTGGTGGTTGCGAGCAATGCCGGAATGGAGAGCGTCAGGGGCTGGTTTGGCGCGAGCGGCGGAAAATTCAGCACCGGGCTGGGGCCAGCGCTCAAATGGTTCTCGCAAAGCCGCGAAGTTCGCAAAGTTTTTAAGGTTCTTTGCGCTCTTTACGTCTCGGCGTAGAAAATGGTTCTCTCAAAGCCGCGAAGTTTTTTTTGGCTTGATGTGACACAATTACTCAGGCAGCCCGTTTGCAATCCGGGTGATGCCGTGTTTTATCAATGGTGTATTGAAATTAATCAACAGCCCCAGGCGTTTGCCAGTCAGTTTCAGGTAAGTCAGCACTTGCTTGGGATGGACCGGGTGGATTTGTTCGACAGATTTGAGTTCGACAATCACCAGGTCTTCGACAATCAAATCGGCGCGGAAGGCTTCTTCGATGACCAGGCCATCGTAGAGGAGCGGGATGCCCACTTGCCGCGCTACGCGCAAGGCGCGTTTGCGTAATTCATGTTCTAGCACCGGTTCATAGGCCGATTCCAGCAGCCCGGGGCCAAGCCGTTTGTGAATGTGGTAAGCCGTATCGACGATGATTGTGGCGACTTCATTCTCGGTCATGATAGCTCCTCTCGCCAAGTTTTAAGGTTTCTTTGCGCTCTTTGCGTCTCGGCGTAGAAAATGGTTCTCGCAAAGCCACAGGGATGTAGGGCTATAGTTTTGGGCGCGGTTGGGTGAGCAGTTCGGGGCGCAAAATCTCGCGCAGTTGTTCTTCGGTGAGCAGTTTGCGCACCAGCACCACTTCGCGCACACTCTTGCCGCTGGCGTGGGCTTCCTTTGCCACCGCCGTCGCATTTTCGTAGCCGATGTAGGGGTTCAGGGCCGTTACAATGCCAATCGAGTGATCAATAATTTGTTGCAGCCGCTCACGGTTGGCGGTGATGCCGCGCACGCAGCGCTCGGCAAGGGTCAGGCAGCCCTGCCGCAGGTAAATCAGGCTGTTGAGCAGGTTGCAGGCGATAATCGGCTCGAAAGCGTTCAATTGCAGTTGTCCGCCCTCCGCCGCGAAGGAAACGGTAATGTCGTTGCCGATGACTTCGTAAGCAATCTGGTTGACCACTTCGGGGATGACCGGGTTGACCTTGCCGGGCATGATGGATGACCCGGCTTGCACGGCGGGCAGGTTGATTTCGCCCAGTCCCGCGCGCGGCCCGGAGGAGAGCAGGCGCAGGTCGTTGCAGGTTTTGGAGAGTTTGACCGCGATGCGCTTCAGCACCCCTGAGAGTTGCACAAACGCCCCGGCATCCTGGGTGGCCTCGACCAGGTTGCCCGCCGTCACGAACGGGATACTGGTAATCTCGGTCAGGAATCCGCACGCCAGGCTGGCGTAGCCGGGCGGGGCGTTGATGCCGGTCCCAATGGCGGTCGCGCCCAGGTTGATTTCCTGAATGAGCAGGGCGGCCTCGCGCAGGCGCTGCTGGTCTTCTTCGAGCATGACGGCGTAGGTGCTGAATTCTTGCCCCAGCGTCATCGGCACGGCATCCTGCATTTGGGTGCGCCCCATCTTGAGGATGTCGCTAAATTCGGCGGCTTTGGCCTCGAAATCGGCGCGTAAAACGCCCATCGCATCAACGAGACGGTCAATCTCGAAGCGCAGCGCCAGTTTGACAGCGGTCGGGTACACGTCGTTGGTGCTTTGGCTCAGGTTGACGTGTTCGAGCGGGTGGATTTCAGCGTAATTGCCGCGCTCCAGGCCGAGAATCTCCAGGGCGCGGTTGGCAATTACCTCGTTGGCGTTCATGTTGGTTGAGGTGCCGGCCCCGCCCTGGATGACATCTACAACAAACTGGCCGTGCAATTTCCCATCGCGGATTTCCTCGCAGGCCCGCGTGATGGCTTGCGTTTTCCGCTCGTCCAGCAAACCCAGCTCATGGTTGGCCTGGGTGCAGGCTTGTTTGACACAGGCCAGGGCGCGCACCAGACTGGGGTAAGCGCCAATTCCCATGCCGGTAATGGGGAAGTTTTCGAGCGCGCGCAAGGCGTGGATGCCGTAATAGGCTTCGGCGGGTACCTGCCGTTCGCCGAGTAAATCATGTTCAAGGCGGAAAGTGGGTGTGTTCATACCCTGATTTTACATCCCGCCATCAAATTTAGGAAAAGGTTGCTCTGATGCTTTTTCTTTTTTGGGCGGCACAACCAGAATCATGCCGAGCGCAATCAGTCCCATCCCAATCTGCACCCCGGCGGCCTGCCAGGGTCCAAAGTGGGGAACTTGTGGGGTATCGACAACCGTCATGCCGAAAATATCGGCCATGCCGGTAAATACGGCAATTGCATAACCGGTGCCGATGAGCCGCAGGCCGATATCGGCTGCGATGCTCTTCCCCTGTCCGGCCCATAGCGCAGCCAGGCCGATGTATCCGCCCAGGCAAAGGAAGGCCAACCCAATCAAGAAGACGGTAATTTGCACGAATCCGACGACCGGGCTGCGGTCTTGCCCAATCCATTCAGGCTTGGCGCCAATGATGAAAACGATGAAGCCGATGGCGGCTACGACGAGGCCAAAGTACACCCGGTCACGCTGGATGCGTCCGTTGGTTTCTGGAGGAGCGGCAGGCGTTGTCATGCAGGCAGGGTTCTCCGCAGGTGGTCGAGCCAGTTCCCGCCCAAGATGGCGGCGATGTCCATCTCCGAATACCCGCGCGCGGCCAGCAGGGGGGCGAGTTTTTGCAGGTCGGCGATGGTATCGAGTTCGGGGGGGATGTGCTGGAGACCGAATCCACCGTCGAAATCGGTGCCAAGCCCAACGTGGCGGGCGCTGCCGGCGCGCTGGCAGATGTAGTCGATGTGCGCTGCGACGCTGTCGAGCGGGCAGTCTTCGCGGGGGTCGGAGTTTTTCCAGCCCTGGATGAGGAAGCGGTTGAAAGGAACGATGCCAATCACGCCGCCGCGCTCGATGATTCCGTTCACGATTTCATCGGTCAGGAATCGGTTGCTGTCGCCGTTTTTGACCATTTTGAGCGGGTTGGAATGGCTGGCAACCAGGGGACCTTCGTAACGGTCGAGTGATTCGAGTGCTGATTCCCAGGCCATGTGGCTTAAATCGAGTGTATAACCATGTTCTGCCATCGCGGCCAGTAATTGATGGCCTTCCCTGGTGAGCGGTCCTGGCTCGCGCGTGCCGCCACAAAATCGGGTTCCCATCCAGGCCGGGCCGATGATGCGCACGCCGCGTTCCCACCATTCGGCCAGTTCATCCATCGAGCGGATCCCGTCCGCGCATTCCATCAGGGTCACGACCCCGGTTGGGCGGCCATCGGGGTGTGCATTTTCAGGCTGGTTCCATGTTTCGATAAGGGAAGCAAGTTGCGGCGCGGCGCGGATGGGGGTAAATTTGCCAGGATGCCGGTCGAATAACCGGTCGTAGGCGTCCAACTGTTGTTGGTAGAGTCGGCGCGCCTGGTCGGGCGTTTCATACACCTGGGTATCCCAGCCGCCCATTTTTACACGCAGCGGGGCGGCAAACAGGGTGGCAAAGACGAGGGCCACCCGTCCGCGCTGGTATTCATGCCAGCCCAGCACGGTATCTCCGTTGTTTTCGAGGATGTGGGACAGGTTTTTCTCGCGGCGGCGAATTTCTTCGACCGGCAGGGTGTAATCGCGCCCGAAGGTGAGCATGTTCCAGGCCAAATCCTGGTGTGCGTCAACGATAAGGTGTGACATACCTTGTTTTTACCATAAAAAACGAGGCAATTTTGTCCATTGCCTCCACAAAAAAGAAAAGAGCGCGCCGGAGGGGCGCGCTCTCGGTTGATTGGGTTACGCACCGTGTGCTTCGGTGTCTTCTTCGTCTTTGCTGAGTTCCGCCGCGAGAGTCTTCATATCCAGGTCGGCGTAAGCTCCTGAATCGACTTTGCGCAGGCTCAAGCCGATGCGGCGCTGGTCAGCGTCGATACGGATGACGCGCAGGGTCAGGACATCGCCTTCCTTGACGGCTTCCTTGGGGTGGTTGATGCGGCTTTCGCTCAACTCGGAGATGTGAATCAGCCCTTCGATATCGCCTTCCAGGCGGGCAAATGCGCCGAACTTGGTCAGGCGAGTGATGGTGCCTTCGACCAATTGCCCGACTTTGAAACTCTCGGCTTTGGTATGCCAGGGGTCGCCTTGCAGGGCGCGGATGGACAGGCCGATGCGTTTCTTGTCTTTATCGACGCTGATGACCTTGACTTTGACTTCCTGGCCGACCGAAAGCACTTCGCTGGGGTGCTGGACGCGCTCCCAGGAGAGTTCGGAGAGATGCACCAGGCCGTCTGCGCCGTTGACGTTGACGAAGGCGCCGAATTCGGCGACTGAGGTGACGCGCCCGGTGTAAACCTGGCCTTCTTCCAACCCCTCGATGACGCGTTCTTTGAGCGACTGGCGTGTTTCAGGGCTGGCGGCGCGCTCGGAAAGAATCAGGCGGCGGCGGGCGCGGTCTACTTCGATAATGCGGACGCTGATGCTTTCGCCAATCATCTTGGCCCAGCGGTCGGGGGTGTCACCCTGCACCATGTTGCGGCGGGTCATGCTGATTTGCGAAGCCGGGATGAAGCCGCGCAGGCCATGCACCAGCACAATCAGGCCGCCCTTGTTATAACCTTCGATTTTTCCTTCGAAGGATTCGGCGCTTTCCTGCATCGCCTCGACCTGTTCCCAGCCCATGGCTTCACGGGCGCGAACATAGGAGAGGACAATGTTGCCGTTTTGGTCCTCGGGGTTAAGGACATAGACGGGAATTTCCTGTCCGACGGCAAGTTCCTGGCGTTCGGTATCAGGGATTTGTTCCAGTTCACGGCCCATAATCACGCCTTCAGATTTCGACCCGACGCTGACCAGAATCTGGGACTGTGAAATGCTGGCGATTACGCCCTTGCGGATTTCGCCCTGGCTGGGAAATTCCAGTCCGGCATCTTCGGACCGCATGAGGCTTTCCATTGTTTCGTGATTGTTATCCACCTGGAATTGGTCCTCGCGGCCCCCTTGCCCGTTCAGGGCGTCCTGTTCATCAATCATAACTGAATTGCTCCAATGCAAAGAGATTAGGGGGATTATACAGGTGAATGTTCCAGTTGACAATACCGTTGTTTCAGCAATTCTTAATACAAACTCACGTCCCGAAGGCTTCGCCGCGAGCGCGGCCGAGCGGTTTTTTGGGGACTGAAATTGGCCGTTTGGCAAAAACCATCGGGACGTTTTCCCTGGTTTGGAAATTTTTCCTGGTGTTTTAGGGCGGCGGCAGGTAAAACCAGGGGTTGACTTTGCCGTACTGGGTGTGCATCATCTCGAAGTGCAGGTGCGGGCCGGAGGAACGCCCGGTGCTGCCGATGAGACCAATCATCGCGCCCTGTCCGACGCTCATGCCGCAAACGACATTGATGCTTCCCAGGTGGGCGTAGAGCGTCTGCCAGCCGTTGCCGTGGTCGATGACGACCATGTTCCCATAGCCCCAGTCGTTCCAACCGGCGTAGACAATCACGCCCGCATCGGCGGCATACGCGCCTTCGGTGGGGCCGCCGGCGATGTCGATGCCGCGATGGTTGGTTTCGGGGGAATAGTCGAAACCAGAAAGGTAATGTTTGATGGCCGGCCAGACAAAGGAGCCGAACCCTACCGCCCCATCCTGAACTGCGCCACAGGCGCCCGGCCCCATCTGGCGGGCGGCCGCCGGATTATCGCGCGTCACGCCAATCGGCGCCGACCAACTGATAAAAGAGCGCGAACCGCCCGGCACGACCAGCCAGGTCCCGGCCCGGATGTTGGGGTTGGCGTAATCGCCTATCGTGTCCGGGTCGAGACCGTTGAGCGGGTAACTGATAATATCTTCTGCGCTGACTCCGAAAAAACGCGCCACGCCGCCCAGCCCATCGCCGGGCTGCCATTCGTAATAGGCCCCGTCCACCGGCAGGATGTTCAGGTTTTGGTCTGGCTGGAGGTTATGCGGGTCGTCGCGCAGGGTGTAGTAGTTGGCCCACAGGATGGTTTGCGGCTTCAAGCCCCATTTTTCGGCAATGCCGAAAACCGTATCACCTGCCTGGACGGTGTACTTGACCACTTCCTGGCGCGGACGCGAGGGGATGGTGGTGTGAATCAGGGCTTTGCGCGCAATTCCTTCTGCCTCCAGGTCGGTTTCTGGCAGGTCGGCCAGTGAAAGCGGCGGGGTGGAGGTTGGCTGGATGGCGCTGGGCGCGCTCTCCGCCGAGGCTGCCTGGGCTTCGGCGTGGTAGAACAGGCGCAGCAGCCAGACGACCAGGAAAACCAGCGTAAACGTCAAAACGCCTGTTCCGATGCGCGCAACCGTTTCTCCCAGCCCCAGATGGGCCAGGAAATCGAGCCAGTTGCGGCCTTCGTCGCGCTGCCTGTTTGCGGGGGATGCTTCCGGCGGCGCGTCAGTCCCTTCTTTGGCCTGCGGAAGGACTTCCTCGAAATCGTCACTCATAAGGAATCATCATAACATGCGCAAAAATGGGCGTCAAGCGGGCGATTAAGAGGGGATTAAAGAGGGTCAATCTACCCGCTGCCGTATTTCCGGGTGCCGGGCGTGAATCGACCCGATGAAGACCAGGCAGGCCAACCCGCACACCAGCAGGGCAAACGGCACGCCCCAGTGTTGCGCCATCCAGCCAATCGCCAGGCTGCCAAAGGGGGCCACGCCCTGCAGGCCCCACAGATAGGTGCTGAACACCCTGCCGCGCAGCGCATCAGGGACATCGAGCTGGATGAGGGTGTTGGTCGTTGCCAGCATCGTGACCGTTCCCCAGCCCACAAATAGAATTAACAGAGCAGCCAAAGGGATGATGCGATTGAACGAAAGCGCAATCAGGCTGAAGGTGAACGCCATTTGTCCAAAGGTCAGCAGCCATCCCTTACGCGGAGGATTGAACGCCGCCAGCGTGAGCGCGGCAATCAGCGCGCCAATCCCCTGGAAGGTGAACAACAGGCTGTTGCGGGCGGCCTGGGCAGCCTGGGTATCCCCGGTCTGGGCCAGCACGTCCCGCGCAATGACCGGAATCTGTTGGATGAGCGGGAAACCGATGAAGCCGATGACGCTCGACATCAGGATAAGCATCCCGACCACTGGCGTGGAGCGGATGTAGCGCTGTCCTTCCTTGAATTCTTCCAATAAGTTGATGTCTTTCTTGACCGGGCGGGCGGCTTTGAAGGGGGTATTGACAAAAAACAGCCCGATAACGACGAACAGGTAACTGACGCCGTTCGCCAGGAAGGCCCAGCCTTCGCCGTTTTCGCTGATGAAGACCAGGAAGGGCGCGGCAATCATCGGCCCCAGCACGCGCGCGGCATTGAAGATAGTCGCTTGCAGGGCAATGGCGTTGGGCAGGCGTTCTTTCCCCACCAGTTCGACCAACATGGCCTGGCGGGCGGTGATTTCAATGGCGTTGGCAATCCCCAGGGTGAAGGCCAGCGCGGCGATGTGCCAGATTTGGACGAGGCCGGAGAGCGTCAGCGCCGCCAGCCCCAAAGCCTGGAGCATCATCACGGCCTGTAATACGATAACGGTTTTGCGCTTATCGAGCCGTTCCACAATCACGCCGCCCGGCAGGGCCAGGAACAGGGTGGGCAGGGTGGCAGCGAATCCAATCAGGCCCAGGTCGAAGGGCTGGCCGGAGATGCGATAGGCCAGGTACGGCTGCGTGGTGCTTTGCATCCACGCGCCGATGAGCGAGACAAACTGCCCGGCCCAGAAAATGGCAAAATCGCGCGAACTGAGGGCCGGGAAACGGGTGGTGAGGGAGTCTTTGAAGGGCATGATGGAATTCAGACCGCCGCCACCAACTCGGCCCGGTCATTCGACGGGCTGTTGACCAGGGTCGAGACGGGATGGGCAGTCATTTCATCGGCTGGGTATTGGGTCAGCAACCCCTGTAGGAATTCCGGTTTTTGCGGGGAGGGGTCGAGCCATTGTTCGCGGGCTGATTGCGGCAGGATGACCGGCATCCGGTTGTGCAGGGTTGCCATCAACCCGTTCGGCTCGGTGGTGATAATGGCGCAGGATTTGACCAGCGAGCCATCTGGGGCGTGCCACTCGTCCCACAGCCCGGCAAAGGTGAAGGGCTGGCCCGATTTCAGACGGATGAAATAGGGCGTTTTGACCTTTGTCCCCGGCTGGGCTTTCCATTCGTAGAAGCCGTCCGCAAAAATGAGACAGCGTTTGTACTTGAACCCGCCCCGGAAGGATGGTTTCTCAGCCAGAGTCTCGGCGCGGGCGTTGATGAGCCGCGAGCCGATGGAAGGGTCTTTGGCCCAGGACGGAATCAATCCCCAGGTAAAGTAATCGGCAGCCAGCGCGGGGGTGTTGGGCAGGGCCAGCACCGGCTGGGTGGGGGCAATGTTGAAGCGCGGTTTGCCTTCCGCCGGGAACATGTATTGCGGGAAGGCTTCCTGTAAATCCGCCGGGGCAACGGTCAGGGTGAAACGTCCGCACATGGCGGCCTCCTTTTATTTTTTTGGCGTTGGGCTGGGTTTGAATCCAGGCGGAGTGGGGGTGGGCGTGACGACGCGCGGCGGGATGGAGAAGAAAAACTCGACCGTCTCGCCGTTCTGTCGGAAGGCGCTTTGGGGGTTGATGACCTGGTAGAACGTGACGCCCGGCTGGAGCGGGATGGGGTTGCGGTCTTTATCCACCAGTTGGATGGGCTGGTTCAGGCTGTCGCGCAGCCACGCGCCGAGAATCATGCGCCCTTCGCGGAAGATATAGGCCGTGCTGGAACCGAGCAGTTGGATGTTGAAGACCTGGTCGGCGCGGTCGAATTCGTTATTGAAGACATGCGGCACGACCAATACGACCACGTTCTGGGCTGAAACCTGCTGGCCGTTCCACTGGTCGATGTGCGGTTGGTAGACTTCGTTGATGGTAAAGGCTTCGGCATCCTGGGCGTCGGAAGAGCGCCAGTAAGAGAAGTTGGCCGGGTCGTATTCCCAATAACCGTAACTGAATTCTGAATAGTGGGTGAAAATTTTGGTGATGACCGGGTAGGAGCCAGGGAAAAACAGCGGCCCGAACACAGTTTGGCGTAATTCTTGCCTGGAATTATCGAGAATTTTCGCGTCTACGCCGGCCGTATCTACAAAAACGTTGTTATAGCCGGTAATGGTGGTATCGCGGCACAGCGGCGGGCAGTTATCGGGGCGCATGAGGAATAACAGGGGCCGCAGGTCGGCCTGTTCGACCAGGTAAGTCTCCACGCGCTCATCGGCATTGGCAAAGACCAGCACGGCCCGGTACATGCGCATTACGTGTTCGTCGAAATAACGCCCGGAGCGCACTGGCCCAGCCCGATTGGCGTTTTGCCCGTAGAAGACCGCCGCAAAGCGCGTCAGGCCGTCTTCGATGTAATACTCATACGCTACATCTGCCAGGCTTAAGCCCGATTGGTAAGCGCGCACGCCGCGCGGGAAGGTGCTGATTTTGACAGCCACCGGACGGCGGTTGAGAAGGTTCGAGTCGGCCAGCAGGCCCGTCAGCGGGTTGGCGCCCTCAGCCGGGTAGAGCTGGCTGATGGAGAGGGTGGGAATGGGGGTGGCGGTGGGTGTGATGGGCGTGGGGGAAACCGGCCTGGCAGTAGCCGACGGCAGGTAAATCACCTGGCGCAGCGGGGTGGGCGTGCGGGATGGAGTCCGGGTGGCCTGGGGAGTTTGTGGGGTGTTATCTGCGCGCATCCCAAGCGCGGTGCCAATTTTGTCCCCGGCAACCAGGGCAATAGCGAGCAGCATTCCCGTAAGTAAAATGCCTGCCCATATCCCTGCCGCAAGGAATTTGAGCCGTGATGTATTCATCGCCAAAATTATAAACCGTTTCGCAGGATGCAAACCTGATAAAATACACTTTGCATGTTTGTCATCATTACCTTGAGCCTCTTGTTTGTCACGTCATTGACGATGGCAGCCCTGCGGCTGACCCGCCGCCCGGCTGCCTTCGCCTGGCTGGTGTCTGCCCTGGGCGCCCTGCTGGCCTGGGCCAGCATCCTGCTCTGGCAGTTCGACCTGCCTGTCAGCCTGCCCATTAATCCCTGGTCGCCGGCCACATTGTTCACCGTGACGCCCCATTTCGAGGCGGATTCTTATGCCTGGTTATATGCCCTTAGCCTGAGCGCGCTGGCGGCGGCGGTCATCCTGACCTCGCCGGCGCGCACGGCCGTGCTGAGCCCGGTCTCGTGGATTGGGTCGGTAGCGCTGGCCTTGCTGGCCTTGCTGGCGGTCATGGCCGATAATATCCTGACCCTGGCGCTGGTCTGGACGGCCATCGACCTGCTGGAATACCTGAACACGCTGCGCATCTCACAATCCCTTTCCTTGAACGAGCGGGCGGTGATTTCGTTCTCCTTTCGCGCCGCCGGAACGGGATTTGCGATGTGGGCGGCGGTGGTCAGCGCGGCGGGTGGGCAACTGGCATCCCTGGAAGAGACTCCGCCGCAAGCCTGGTTGTTCATGCTCCTGGCGGTGGGCCTGCGCCTGGGAGTTATCCCGCTGCACCTGGCCTATCGTGAAGACCCCGGCCTTCGGCGTGGGGTTGGCTCCTCCCTGCGTCTGACGGCTGCTGCCACCAGCCTGGTGGTGCTGGCGCGCCTGCCGGTTGGCGTGGTGGATAAAACCTTGCTGCCCTTCCTGCTGGCCCTGGTAGCGCTGGCTGCCGTGTATGCCGGTTGGAAATGGCTGTCCCTGCCTGATGAAATCAGCGCGCGCCCTTATTGGATTATCGGCATGGGCGCGCTTTCGCTGGCAGCGGCCTTGCGCGGCAGTCCGGAAGGAAGCGCCGCCTGGGGCGCTGCATTGGTCTTGTTTGGCGGGCTGTCTTTCCTGTACTCATCGCGCCAGGCCTGGTTTACACGCCTGTTTGCCGGGCTGGCCCTGTTCCTGCTGTCCCTGCCCTTTACCCTGACCGCCACCGGCTGGATGGGGAATTTCCCCCTCTCTGGTCTGTTTTGGCCCCTGTTCCTCTCTGCCCACGCCATGCTGGTCGCCGGGTACATCCGCCACCTGTTTCGCGGCGGCGATACACCTTTTGGCGAACTTCCGCGTTGGGCGCAGGCTGCCTACCCGCTTGGGCTGGCAATTTTCGTCGTTACTATCCTGTTGACCGGGCTGTGGGGTTGGCCAGGCAGTTTGCAAGCCGGCGCGTGGGCGATTGCCCTGGTGATGGCGGCGCTGGCGGGATTGGCCGGCCTTGCCTACCTGCGCCTGCGCCGCCTGTTCATCTCCCAGCAGGAAGAACCAGTTGAAGTGGGTATTTCCAATTTTGCTCGAATCCAGGAATCCCTGGCCGGCTTGCTGTGGGGACTCTATCGCCTGGTGGGACGCCTGTTTGGCTACCTCTCGACCTTGCTCGAAGGGGATGGCGGCTTGTTGTGGACCTTGCTCTTGCTGCTCATCTTCATTGCCGCCCTGCGAGGCCTTTGATGTCTGCTCCGTTATTGTGGGTCGTTGTCGTTCTGCTTATCCTCACCTCCGTTGGCCTGCTGGTCAGCCGCGAATGGCGCTGGAGTATTGCCCTGCTGGCGGGGCAATATTTTGCTGCGTTCTGGCTGGTTTCCTTGCACTGGCCGCTGACGATGGCCGCTGCCAAACTCGTTACTGGATGGATGGCCGCTACCGCCCTGGGCATGACCCAAATCAACTTGAAACAATATCAATCGGGCGAAACATCCTGGCCGCAAGGCCGCGCCTTCCGCCTGTTTTCAGCCGGGTTGGTTTTGCTGGCGGTCTTTGCGGTTTCCCGGTCCATGACCGGCTGGCTGCCCGGCGCGAGCCTGCCGGTTGTCAGCGGTTCACTGATTCTCATCAGCCTGGGACTGCTTCATCTCGGCATGACAGCCAACCCGCTGCGCGTTACGCTGGGATTGCTGACGGTGCTGCTTGGTTTCGAGACCCTGTACGCAGCGGTTGAAAACTCCATCATGGTTGCCGGGCTGCTCTCCGCTGTCACGCTGGGATTGGCGCTGGCTGGCTCCTACCTGGTCGCCCTGACATCGACGGAGGACTCCGCATGACCGCCCCCGCTGTCTGGATTGGGATTCCCCTGGCCTTGGCTGCGCTGCTTTTTATCCTGCCTCGTGAACGGCTGATTTCCTACCTCGGCACGCTGTTTGCCCTGGGGCTGGCCGCCGTTGCGTACTGGATGCCGCCCGGCACAGCCCAGCGCATCGGGTCGCTTTCCCTGCGCATCGAGCCGTCCCTCAGCCTGTTTGGCCGCCAACTCAGTCTCGACTCTGGCGACCAGACCATCCTCATCCTGGTCTATGGCATGGCCGCCTTCTGGTTCTTTGGCACGCTGGCAGCCGGCCGGGCGCGCCAGGTCGTTCCGCTGGGACTGGTGGTGATTGCCTTGCTGGTGGCTTCCCTGGCGGCGCGTCCTTTCTTGTATGCTGCCCTGTTTGTCGAAATGGCCGTCCTGGTTTCTGTGCCGCTGCTTGCCCCCCCCTCTGCCAAGGGGTCTGCGCATCCCGGTGACGGCCCTGCTCGTGAGCAGTCCCCGCAACGCAGTGGAGCGGGGGTGTTGCGCTTCCTGATTTACCAGACCTTCGCCATGCCGTTCATCCTGTTCGCCGGATTCCTGCTCTCTGGCGTGGAGGCCGGGCCGGCTGACGTGGCCCAGGTTGTCCAGGCCGGGATTTTGCTCCTGATGGGCTTTGCTTTTCTCCTGGCGGTTTTTCCCCTCAATACATGGATTCCGCTCCTTGTAGAAGAAGCATCGCCCTACGCGGTCGGATTCCTGCTGACGATGTTGCCCACCTTCGGGTTGGTACTGGCCCTGAACTTCATCGACCGTTTTTCCTGGCTGCGCGATTCTGCCCAGTTGCCCTCCATCCTGCAAACGGCCGGGCTGCTGACGTTCGTCACGGCGGGCATTTGGGCGGCCTTCCAACGCCACCTGGGGCGGATTGCCGCCTACGCCATCATCGCCGAGACCGGGGTCTCCCTGCTTGCCATGAGTCTGCCTGACCGGCAGGTTGGGCTGCAAATCCTGTTTTTCCTGTTCATTCCGCGCGCCCTGGCGCTGGGGGTGTGGACGATGTCCATCAGCATCCTCCAAAGCCGCGCCGGCGATTTGCGCTTTACCGCTTTGCAAGGATTAGCGCGTCGATACCCGGTGGCATCTGCCGGGATTGTCTTTGCCAACCTGGCCCTGGCCGGAACACCCCTGCTGGCTGCTTTCCCCGTCCGCCAGACGCTGTGGGAAAACCTGGCTGTCCAATCCCTGCCGCTCGCGCTTTGGTTTGGCCTGGCCAGCCTCGGCTTGTGGATTATCGCGCTGCGGTCGCTGGCCGTCCTGACGATGTTCTCTGAGAAAACGGAATGGGTTTCCCGCGAAACCTGGCCCCAGCGCATCCTGTTGGGCATTGGCCTGTTGGGTTTGTTCCTGTCGGGCATCTTCCCGCAATGGGCGCAGCCCTTGCTCGCCAACCTGCCAGCCATGTTCGAATACCTGGGAAAGTGAATCAGGTCAACTCCTTTGGGTATAATCATTGCAAGACTTCGCATCTGGAGAACGGAATATGGAACTCGATGAACTCATCAAACGGCTCGACTGGCTCGAAAAAGAACACCGCAAAGACCGGGCTGCCATCGCCGATTTGCAGGAAAAACTGGCCTCTTACGAGGGGGGGGCGGCGCGCCTCCAGAATCAAATCAAGGAGGTCAGCGGCGATATTTCGCGCTTTGCCCCCATCGCCGCCCGCCTCGACCAGTTCGACACAATGCTCACGCAATATCGCAGCGAATCCAGCAAAGCCGTCGATGAAATCGAAAAACGCCGGCTCAAACACGAGCGCGAAGTCGATGACCGCCGCCGCATCGAACTGGAAAATATCAACAAATCCATCCTGGAAATCCGCAACAGTCTCGACGCGTTCAACGAACTGCGGCGCGGCCTCCAGGCGCGGGCCGAAGAAGACAGCCGCCTCTCCCGCCTGATTATCGAACTCGAAAAGAAAATCAAAGATTTCAACCTGGTCGATGACGAACTGCGGCGCGGTATACGCATAGCGGAGGATGCCCGCAAGCAAGACGCCAAGCGCATTACCGACATCCAGGGCGACCTGGCCGCCATCCGTAAACGCGCCGAGGAAGCCCGTGAGCGCGCCGACCTGAACGCCGACACCATCCGCCAACTGGATGCGCGCGTCAACGAACTGATGGCCTCCGAAACCGACCGCCGCCTCGCCCAAATGCAATTCATCGAACAGCAAAACCTGGCCCAGGTCGACCGCGACCGCGCCTGGAAAGAAATCCAACTGCGCTTCGAGAATTTTGCCCGCCAGACCGCCACCCTCGACCAGCAGCTCCTCACCCTCGACGAAACCCAGCGCTCTGTCAAACGCTCGCAGGAAGCCTTCGAAGATATGAACACCCGCCTCGAGCGGCGCATCAACGAAATTACCGAAATGCAGCGCCTGGCCGAAGACCGCTTCCGCCAGGAATGGGTCACGTTCAAAGCCGACGACCAGAAACGCTGGACGAACTACACCCTGACCCAGGACGAACTCAACAAAGACCTGCATGTCGAAATCGACAAGCTCAACCAGCGCCTGGCCGCCATCGACGATGTTACCCAGGGTATGCAAGACCTGCTCCAGCAGACCACCGAAGCCACCGAAACCCAGTTGCAGGAACTCATGAACTGGGCGCACGAATTCCTCGCCAACTACGAACGCATCATGGGCCGCGCCCGCCCCACCCGTTAATTCTGGAGTTTGTATCGAGTCCATCGGCTTGCCGATGGAAATAACTGGAGAACCATGCGCGTCATCGGCACCGCCGGGCACGTCGACCACGGCAAATCGACCCTCATCGCCGCCCTCACGGGAGTACATCCCGACCGCCTGAAAGAAGAACAGGCCCGCGAGATGACCATCGAGCTCGGCTTCGGCTGGCTCATCCTGCCCGGCGGCGAGGAAGTTGGCATTGTCGATGTCCCCGGCCACCGCGATTTCATCGGCAACATGCTGGCCGGCGTGGGCGGAATCGACGCCGCCCTGCTCGTCATCGCCGCCGACGAAGGCGTCATGCCCCAAACCCGCGAACACCTCGCCATCCTCGACCTGCTCCAAATCCAAAAAGGCCTGGTCGTCATCACCAAAACTGATATTTTGGAGTCCGGAAGCGCTGCTTCCGATTCAAACGATTGGCTCGACCTCGTTGAATCGGACATCCGCGCCGTTTTGCGCGGCACCGTTATGGAATCGGCGCCCTGCGTGCGCGTCTCGGCGCGAACCCGCTCCGGTTTAGACGACTTGATTCGCACCCTGGAAGGAGTCCTGGGAGAGACCCCCCCGCGCCTCGACCTGGGACGACCACGCCTGCCCATCGACCGGGTGTTCACCATGCCCGGCTTTGGAACCGTTCTAACAGGGACTCTCAGCGACGGACATTTGTCGCTCGGCGATGAAGTCGAAATCCTGCCCTCAGGCAAAAAGGGCCGGGTGCGCGGCCTGCAAACCCACAAAAAGAAAGAAGAAACTGCCGTCCCCGGCAGCCGCGTGGCGGTCAATGTCAGCGGTCTCGCGGTCGAAGAGATACAACGCGGCGAGGTGCTGGTGACGCCCGGTCATTACCGGCCCACCCGCCGCCTCGACGCCCGTTTTCGCCTGCTGAAAGATGTCTCGGCCCCGCTCAAGCACGGCACGGAAGTGAAAGTATTCCTCGGCGCGGCGGAAACCATCGCAACCCTGCGCCTGCTGGGAGCCGAGTCGCTCCAACCCGGCGAGGAAGGCTGGATTCAACTCGAACTGCGCGACCCGCTGGTAACAACGCGCGGCGACCGCGCTATCCTGCGGCGGCCCTCGCCCTCCGAAACGCTGGGCGGCGGCCAGGTCGTAGACCCGCACCCGTCGAAACGGCACAGGCGATTCGACGCGGGAATCCTAGCGGGGCTGGAATCGCTCTCGAAAGGCACGCCCGCCGAAGTGTTGGTTTTGGCGGCGATGAGCCTGGGCGCGGCAACGGCCCGTGAAACGGTCACAAAGGCCCGATTGGAGTCCGAATCCGCCGCGAACGCGCTCCGGGAGTGTATCGAGTCTGGGACGTTGATTCCGCTCGAAGCCGGAGAAATCTCCCCTTCTTCCGATATTTTGCTCATTCCCCAGGCTTTGTGGCTTTCGCTGAAAGATTCGGCGCGGATGGCGCTGGCGAACTATCACAAAATCTTCCCCCTGCGGCGCGGGATGCCGCGCGAGGAACTGAAAAGCCGCCTGAAACTGGCCCCGCGCCTGTTCAATGCGGCGTTGAAGCGGCTGGAACTGGCCGAGGGCGGCGCGTGGCTGGCCCTGCCGGGGCACGCGATCCGTTTTTCGGCGGAACAGCAAGCGAAGGTGGATGCCCTGCTCAAGAAATTTGCCGCCGCGCCCTTTAGCCCGCCCTCCGTCAAAGAATGCCAGGCCGAAGTGGGCGAGGAGGTGTATGCCGCGCTGCTCGATTTGGGGCAGTTGACCCAGGTTTCGCCCGAAGTGGTCTTTCGCAAGACCGATTATGAGCAGATGGCCGCCGCCGTGCGTGATTTGCTCGCCCAAAAAGGGCAAATCACCGCCGCCGAAGCGCGTGACTTGCTCAACACCAGCCGCAAATACGCGCTCGGCCTGCTCGAACACCTTGATTCGATGGGCGTGACCAGGCGCGAGGGCGACTTTAGAAGATTGAAGTAGGACAAATTGGCAATTTGTCCCACCCGAATTGTGCTAAACTAACCTTATGGATGCCCGTTTTTCTGACTTGCGAATGAAAATTGCGCCTGTTCTTCGGCCTTATGCCCGGCGAATTTCGGTATTTGGCTCTTTTGCGCGCGGCGACGCTACCGAGCAAAGCGATATTGATTTGCTGGTGGCGCTCAAGCCAGCCGGGAAACGTCCACCGTTGGGGCTGTTTGGCGTCATTAGGCTGGAGAAAGAATTGGAGCGGAAACTGGGCCGCAGCGTCGATTTGGTAACGGAGGAAGGGATTAGCCCTCGCATTAAAACAAGCGTTGAACGGGAAAAGGTTGTGCTTTATGAAGAAATTTGACGATAAAGCACGATTGGGTCACATTTTCGACGCCATATCTGCAATCGA
This sequence comes from Anaerolineales bacterium, assembly GCA_034432975.1. GTDB lineage: Bacteria > Chloroflexota > Anaerolineae > Anaerolineales > Villigracilaceae > UBA5195. The sequence continues at coordinate 18,997 of DAOUAZ010000020.1, forward strand.
AAAATATGTTACGGGAGTCGAGAAAGATGATTTTCTTGAAAACAACATGATGCAGGATGCGGTTATGCGTCAGATTGAAATCATTGGTGAGGCAGCTGGTCGCATTTCGGATGGATTACAGGATAAGTATCCTGATTTGCCCTGGATGGAAATGCGCGCCATCCGCAACAAAATTGCGCATGATTATCTCGAAATTAATACCGATATTATCTGGGATACCGTGCAGAATGATTTGCCCGCCCTGAAAGACCAGATTAAGAATTTGCTGGGGGAGCAGCAGACATGATTTTCGACCCAACCCTGATGAGTAGTATCCTGCTGATAGCCACCGCCTTTGGCGGGGCCTTCCTGGCCGCGCTGTGGCTGGCGCTGGTGATTTGGACCTGGCGCGACATCCGCTCCCGCGCGCGTGACCCGTTGGCACAGGTTTTGGCGGTGCTGGTGGTGGCCGCCCTCAACCTGCCGGGCGTGCTGGTTTACCTGATTCTGCGCCCCACCCGCACGCTCGAAGAAGAATACCAGCGCACGCTGGAAGAAGAAGCCCTGCTGGCCTCCATCGAAGACCAGGCGCTCTGCCCCGGCTGCGAGCGACGAATCCGCGAGGACTGGCAGGTTTGCCCGAACTGCCACACCAAACTGAAAAAATCCTGCCTGCACTGCGGCAAACTGATGGAACTGCCCTGGAACATCTGCCCGTACTGCGGCACGCCCGCGCCGGGGGTGAAGAGGGAAGCAGAGTAAACCATGCCAACCATTGCCCCCTACGGAAGTTGGAAATCGCCGATTACGACCGAACTGATGACCGCCAAAGCGGTTGGCCTCGGTCAGGTTGCCCTCGATGGCGCGGATATCTACTGGCTGGAAAGCCGTCCGCTCGAAGGCGGGCGTAATGCGCTGATGAAGCGCTCGCCCGGCGCCGAGCCGGTGGAATGCCTGCCGCAAGAGTTCAACGTTCGCTCCCGTGTCCACGAATATGGCGGCGGGGCATATAAGGTTTGGGACGGCGTTATCTATTTCATCAATTTCAAAGACCAGCGTCTCTACCGGTTGGAGCCAGGCGCAACGCCCGAAGCGTTGACCCCCGCCGAGGGCTATCGCTATGCCGATTTCGCGCTCGACCGCGTCCATCAGCGGCTCATCTGCGTCCGCGAAGACCATACCGGCGGCGGGGAGGCGCTCAATGCCATCGTGGCGGTCTCGCTCAACGGGAAGGATAACGGCGTAATCCTGGCGGAAGGGTACAACTTTTACTCCACCCCGCGCATGAGCCCGGATGGAACGAAACTCTGCTACCTGGCCTGGAACCATCCCAACATGCCCTGGGATGGCACCGAGTTGTGGGTGGCAGAAATTCGGGCCGATGGAACGCTTGGGGAACGGAAGCAGGTGGCGGGCGGGAAGGACGAGTCCATCTTCCAGCCGGAATGGTCGCCGGAGGGCGTCCTGCACTTCGTCAGTGACCAATCCGGCTGGTGGAATCTCTACCGCCTGGAAAGTGGTCAAGATGAAGCGCTCTACCCTGCCGAGGCCGAGTTCGGCCTGCCGCAGTGGGTCTTTGGAATGCGGACGTACGCTTTCCTCGGCTCGCGCGACATCCTGTGCGCCTTCACAAAAGATGGAATATGGTCGCTGGCCCGCCTGGATGCCGACCGGAAGACATTGACTCCCTTCGACCTGCCGTTTACGTCCATTTCCGACATCCGCGCCGGGGATGGGTTTGCCGTGTTCCTGGCGGGTTCGCCCTCGCAGCCGGCCGGCGTCTGGCGTTTTTCGGTGGCGACCGGCGCGCGCGAAGCGCTGAAACTGGCTTTCGCGCCGACGATTGACCCTGGCTATTTTTCGACTCCCCGCCCGTTGGAGTTCCCGACCGAAAACGGCCTGACCGCGCGCGGTATTTTCTATCCGCCTTCCAACCGCGATTTCGCCGCCCCGCAAGGGGAATTGCCGCCCCTGTTGGTGCTGTGTCACGGCGGCCCGACCGGTTCGACCAGCACCACCCTGCGGTACGGCATTCAGTATTGGACCAGCCGCGGCTTTGCCGTGTTCGATGTCAATTATGGCGGTTCCACCGGCTATGGCCGCGCCTACCGGATGCGCCTGAATAATCACTGGGGGATTGTGGATGTGGACGATTGCTGCAACGGCGCGCGCTGGCTGGCCCAACAAGGGCTTGTGGATGGAAATCGCATGGCAATTTCTGGCGGCAGCGCGGGCGGGTTCACCACCCTGGCGGCGCTGGTTTTCAAGGATACGTTCAGCGCCGGGGCCAGTCACTATGGGATTGGCGACCTGGAAGCGTTGGCGCGCGACACCCACAAGTTCGAGAGCCGCTATTGCGATAACCTGATTGGCCCTTACCCGCAGCGCCGCGACCTGTATCTCGAACGCTCACCGGTGCGGCATGTCGAAAGGCTTTCGACGCCCATTATTTTGCTGCAAGGCGACTCTGACCCGGTCGTGCCGCCCAACCAGGCTGAGATGATGTTCGAGGCGGCCAAAGCCCGCGAAGTGCCAACTGCCCTTCTCATGTTCAAAGATGAGCAGCACGGGTTCCGCAAGGCCGAGAATATCAAACGCGCTGTCGAAGCGGAGTTTTACTTTTACTCGAAAATCTTCCACTTCACCCCGGCGGATGACATCGAGCCGGTGGACATCGAAAACCTGTAACAAAACGTCCCGAAGGTAAAAACAACCTTCGGGACGCTCTTTTCTCACTGATTACTGGTCACTGATGACTGATTACTGGTCCTGCTGAATCTCCGCCGCGCGCAGGGTGTTTTTCATCAGCATCGCAATCGTCATCGGGCCGACTCCGCCGGGGACGGGGGTAATCCAACCGGCCGCATCTTTTGCTTCGTCGAAATTGACATCGCCCACCAGCCGGTAGCCGCTCTTTTTGGTGGAATCGGGCTTGGAGTTGATGCCCACGTCTATAACCGCCGCGCCGGGTTTAATCCAGTCGCCGCGCACGAATTCGGTCTTGCCGATGGCCGCAATCAGGATGTCGGCCTGGCGCACCACGCCGGGCAAATCCTTGGTGCGCGAGTGGCAGACTGTCACAGTGGCGTTTTTGCCAATCAGGAGCAGCGCGGCGGGCATCCCGACGATGTTCGAGCGGCCCAAGACGACCGCATTGGCGCCCTCGATTTTGACGCCGGACTGTTCGAGCAGGTAAATGCAGCCAAACGGGGTGCAAGGCACAAAGAGCGGCTCGCGTCCCTTTTGGGCCAGGCGGCCAATGTTGAGGGGCGAGAAGCCGTCCACATCCTTTTCGATGCTGATGAGGCTCAAAATCCGCTCCTCATCCAGGTGGGCCGGGAGCGGCAACTGTACCAAAATGCCGTTGACCTTCTTGCTGCGGTTCAGGCTCTTGATGAGTTTTTCCAGGTCTGCCTGCGCGATATTTTCTGGCACATGATGGCTGACGGAACCCATCCCCAGTTCCTCGCAGGCCTTGCCTTTCGAGCGCACATAGGTTGCCGAATCGACCCGCTCGCCGACCAGCACGGTCGCCAGGGTCGGCTTGGGTTTGCCCGCCGCGGTGCGTTTGGCAACCTCGGCGGCGACATTATCCCTTACTTGCTGGGCGATGATTTTTCCATCGATGAGTTGAGCTGTCATGGTGTCCTCTCCATTTGGTTTGTGAATGAGATAGCAAAATTATTGGACATTCTTAATAACGGGGAACGTCCCGAAGGTTGCCGAAAACTGCCAAAATCGAACCCGAAAACCTTCGGGACGGTTTTTGAATCTCGTTGCCAATAAAATCCATTATACAACGTTGGAATCGATGGGAGAAAGTGACAAATGTCAATTAACCTTCAAAATTGCTTCACCGTTGAAGCGGCTGTGTTTCAAATCGTCGAGGGCCGCGTTCGCCTCGTTAAGCGGATAAACGGTCACAGTCGAGCGGAGTCTGGCGGCCGCCGCCAGGGACGGGAACTCCTCCCCGTCATGGCAGGCCGCATTCGCCACCGAGCGGATTTGTCGTTCCCTTTGAAATTTGCCCGGTATGCGGGGGAGAATTGGTAGAAAAGGAAGTTGAAAAACTATTGCGGGGCGGCAAGAATACAGCCGTCCTGAAAGTGACGGCGGAGGTGTGTTTGCAGTGCGGCGAACGTCTGTACAGTGACGCAACGGCGCGCCGTTTCGAGCAAATCCGCCACAAGATGGAGCGGCAAGAGGTGGCCGAGTTCCAATTGATGGGGCAAAGCTGCCAGGTGGCATAGCCAGGTTTTCCAAAACCGAAAAAAACGCCAGACAAAAAACGTCCCGAAGGTCTCTTACCCTTCGGGACGACACGGATTACTGCTGACTGATTACTGGATACTGAATCACATCCCCAGCATCTTGCTCACAATCGCCAGCAGCACCCCGCCCGTGATGACCGAGCCAAGTTGACCGGCGGTGTTGGAGCCCATGGCGTGCATCAGGATGAAGTTATCGGGGTCTTCCTCCAGCGCGGCTTTGGCCGAAAGGCGGCCGGCCATGGGGAAGGCGCTGATGCCGCAGGCCCCAATCAGCGGGTTGATTTTTCCGCCGCTGAAGAAGGACATGATTTTGCCGAAGGTCAACCCGGCAATCGTATCCAGGATAAAAGCCAGCAGGCCCAGCACCATAATGCCGAGCGTGCGCACCTGGAAACCGGTCTCCGGGTCATACAGGAACTTTTCGGCGGTCATGGTCGCGCCAATCGCCAGGCCGAGGAACAGGGTGGTAATGTTGATAATCTCGTTCTGGGCGGCCTTATTCAGGCGGTCGACCACGCCGGACTCTTTGAGCAGGTTGCCGAGCATTAATGCCGCAATCAACGGGGCCGCCGCCGGGGCCAGCAGGCTGATGGCAATCGTCACCACAATCGGGAAGGCCACCACCGTGCGGTTGGAGACCGGGCGCGGGGCGTAATCCATCCGAATCATGCGCTCTTTGCGGCTGGTCATCAGTTTCATGATGGGCGGCTGGATGATGGGAACCAGGCTCATGTATGAATAAGCCGCCACCGCAATCGGGCCGAGCAGTTCGGGCGCCAGTTTAGATGTGACAAAAATCGCCGTCGGGCCGTCGATGGCGCCGATGACGCCAATTGAAGCGGCTTCGTTGAGCGGGAAACCGAGCAGGGTCGCCAGGATGAGCGCGCCAAAGATGCCGAACTGTCCCGCCGCGCCAAGCAGCACCAATTTGGGCTGGGCCAGCAGCGGGCGAAAGTCAATCATCGCGCCCACGCCGATAAAAATCAGCAGCGGGAACAACTCGGTCTGGATGCCCGCATCGTACAGCACCTTCAGGAAACTCTCCTCGTTGTAGGCCGACATGCCCAGGTTCGCCAGGATACAGCCAAAGCCAATCGGCAGCAGCAGCACCGGCTCATATTCCTTGACCACCGCCAGGGCAACCAGACCCGCGCCAATCGCCAGCATGACGGCGTTGGCCCAGGTGAACTGCAACCCGCCAAAGACGCTCAGCAGCAATTCGCCGATGTTCATGACTCGAACTCCAACAGCGCCTGTTTATGCGCCACTGTCTGCCCGGCGTTGACCAAAACGCTCTTGACCACGCCGCCCCGCACCGAGCGAATGCTGTTTTTCATCTTCATCGCCTCGACGATGAGAACCACCTGTCCCGATTCGACTTCCTCGCCCGGTTTGACGAAGACTTCGACGACGGTTCCGGGCAGCGGGGAGACCAGCGCATTCGAGGCGCTTTCCGCGCTGGAAGGAGCAGACGCCACAACCGCTTTTGTCGCCGTTAAACCGGCTGGCGCCGCAGCCTGGGCAGCCGGGGGCGTCTCGCGGCGCTCCACCAGCACCTGGAACACTTCGCCATCGACCCGCGCGATGACCGGGCGCTTGTTGATGTCTTCGATTTCGACTTCGTAGGTTTTCTCGCCTACCGTGATGTTGTATTTCATCTGCGTTTGCCTTTCTCGTACATCTGCCGCGAGCGGGTGCCCAACTGCCAGGCACTGACCAATGCAGTCGGCGGAGCCGGGAGCGGCCGGGCCGAGGAAATCTCCTGCTCGGCCAGGGCCAGCGCCACCGCCGCGGCAGCGGCCCGGGCTTTGCGTTCGCTCTCCATAACGGGAGCAGGCTGCGGCCCGCCCGCGTCTTCCTGTTTGTCGGGAATCGCTGTCAGCCCGGCCATCATCCACCACAGGAGGACAATCGCCGAGAAGGTGATTCCCATGCCAATGGCAGTGATAATGAGGGAATTAATCAGGTTTTCAGCCATAACTACACCGGGATGTTCCCATGCTTGCGCGGCGGGGCGGGCGCGTATTTGTCACGCAGGGCAGCCAGGGCAGCGATAATCTTCGGGCGGGATTCCTTCGGCTCGATGATGTCATCGACATAGCCGGTGCTGGCGGCGTGATAAGGATTGTTGAAGCGGGCGCGATAATCGTCGGCCAGACGTTTGCGCTCGGCAGCCGGGTCGGCAGCGGCCTCGATTTGGCGCTTGAAAAGAATGTTGACCGCCCCCTCCGCGCCCAGCACGGCGATTTCGGCGCTCGGCCAGGCGTAGGTCACGTCGGTGCCGAGATATTTGCTCGACATGACGACATACGCGCCGCCGTAGGCTTTGCGGGTAATGATGGTCACTTTCGGGACGGTGGCGTTGGAGTAGGCATAGAGCAGTTTCGCGCCGTGCCGGATGATGCCGCCGTGTTCCTGGGCAATGCCGGGCAGGAAACCGGGCGAATCGACGAAGGTTACGAGCGGGATGTTGAAACAGTCGCATAGGTGGACGAAGCGGGTCATCTTGTCGCTGGCGTCGATGTCGATGACGCCCGCCATGACGGCCGGTTCCTGGGCGATGATGCCGACGCTGTGCCCGCCGATGCGCGCCAGCCCCACAACGGCGTTGCGCGCCCAATTGGGCTGGATTTCGAGGAAAGTCCCCCGGTCGACGACCGATTCGATAACCTGGTGCATAATGTACGGCTCGGTCGGGTCAATCGGGACGATGCTGTTGAGGTGTTCGTCCATGCGCGCCGGGTCGTCCGTCGGTTGGGCGTAAGGCGGGTTTTCGATGTTGTTGGAGGGCAGGTACGAAAGGAATTTTCGCACCGTCTCCAGCGCTTCCTGCTCGCTCTTGACGGCGACATGCGCCACGCCGCTGACCGACATGTGGATGTCGCTGCCGCCGAGCGATTCGGAGTCGATGACTTCGCCGGTAACGGCCCGGATGACATCCGGCCCGGTCAGGAACATGAACGATTGCTTTTCGACCATCACAATCAGGTCGGTCAGGGCCGGGGAATAGGCCGCGCCGCCGGCGCACGGCCCCAGCATGACCGAGACCTGCGGGATGACACCCGAAAACTGGGCATTGCGCCGGAAAATCTCGGCGTAGCCGCCCAGGGCCTTGACGCCTTCCTGGATGCGCGCGCCGCCCGAATCGAGCAGGCCAATGCAGGGCGTGCCGTTGCGCAGGGCTAAATCCATTACGCGGCAGATTTTGTGGCTCTGCATTTCGGAGAGCGTGCCGCCGAAAATAGTGAAATCCTGGGCGTAAACGTAGACCGTGCGCCCGTTAATCAGGCCGTAGCCGGTAATGACGCCATCGCCGAGGAATTTCTCGGTCGCCATGCTCATGTCGTCGGCATGGCCGGTGATGTACGGCTCCAACTCGTTGAACGTGCCGGGGTCGAGCAGGGCTTCTACACGCTCGCGGGCGGTCTGCTTGCCCTTGGCGTGCTGTTTCGCAATCCGGTCCGCGCCGCCGCCTTCGCGCGTTTTGGCGCGCATCTGGCGTAATTCTAGAATTCTGGGGTCTTCTTCAGGCATGGGGAATCCTTTTGTGTCTTTTGTGAAATCGGTCACGATAAGTATAAATCTGACCGGGGATAGATGCCAGTGATACCCGTCAGAGGAAAGTCATAGCGCGTATGGGAAAAAGGGTGATAAGTGTCAGATTAGCAGTATAATTCGCCGCACGCCCCAGCAGCTCAATGGACAGAGCGCCTGACTTCGGACTAGACGGTAAAGGCGATTTCTCCATCCGTTACGCCCTATATGCACGGGAGATTGAACCAGAAGCCGCCATATACGGGGGCAAGGATACTCCAGCCATCGTCGGTGCAAATCGGTGCAACATGTTCGCATCGAAGCCTGCTGGTAAGAGCCATCATTGAACTGGCACATTCCAATCCTTTCGCAGTATAATTTTGACATGCCCTCGTAGCTCAATGGACAGAGCAGCTGACTTCGGATCAGAAGATTGGGGTTTCGAGTACCTCCGAGGGCACCTTCCGATAATTTTCCCCGGCTTACAAAATAAGCCGGGGAAAATTATTTGCCAGAGCACTTCAATTCTATTCCCTGGCTACAAATCGTTCATCGCATTAGCAACCTTATCAAAATCACCTGGCAGAAGATGTGCGTAAATTTCCAACGTGACCCGCGGCGAAGAATGTCCTAAATAACGAGAAATACTGACAATTGACAAGCCTGCTGCAATCATCATTGACGCTGCGTTGTGGCGCAAATCATGGAACCGGATTTTGGGCAGGCTCGCATTTTGCAAAAGCATGTCAAAATCTCTCTGCACATTGCGCTGGTCGAGCGGAGTACACACCGAGGATGCAAACACCAGGTTGTTTTCTTGCCAGCGAATCCCCGTAGCAAGCTTGCGTTCCTGCTGAGTTCGGTGATGATTTTTCAGCAGCTCGACCAGGCCATCTCCAATCTTGATTGTGCGACGGCTGTACCGAGTTTTTAGCGGAGCGATGACGAGCCGTTGACCGTTCTGACCATACCGGGAAAGATGCTGGACGATACGAATCTCGCCCCGCTCTAAATCTACTGACTCTACCGGAATTTGTGGTTAACGGCTGACACCGGACATCGAAGTTGAAATCATCAGGTTGTGCAACCAATTATCATGATAAACGAAGCCATTGAGCTGATGAGCCGGTGAAGAACAAGTCTGCCGGGTATTGGTTCGAGGGCAATAAGGCGCAAAATTATGCAGCAAAGCCCAGGCTCGGATGGAACGTTCGGATGAAGTCCAATGCCCATGGAAGAAGCGTGAACTGAACAGCCAACGATCCATCAAATTCATGTGCCGGTCGAGCATATTGCTG
>DAOUAZ010000021.1:0-2002 GCA_034432975.1 Anaerolineales bacterium
GCATCCAACGCCCGTTACGGAGAGACGCCTTTAATTACCGACTGGCAAACCTGGGATTCAGAGAGAAATACCTGGCTTGGGTATGGCTGCGTCGTCTCTCCCAAAATTCAACAACCGGGCTTGGAATCTGTTTTGTTCGCCCGCAACCCCGCCCGCCCGGATGACTTGCTCGTCCTTCGGGCAGATTCTCTGCATTTTGATGGGATTCTCTCCAGCCTGCATTTTCTCCAAGTCTCTCCAGAACCTGCTTCCAGCGGATATTACGATTCGCCCCACTGCCGTGAAAATCCCCCCGTCCCGGCGGTTCAAACCATCCAGGCTGCCGGATTCACCATCACAGAATATGCGATTGCCAACGATACCTGCCATCCCATCAACCATTTTGACGGCTTCCGCGCCAGGGTCAATGCGCTTGGCCTCAACATGAACACCATCTGGAAAGAAAGCCAACGGAAAACCATGCAGGCCGCCAACCAAAAACTGACTCCTTTTGGCCTGCGCCTGGAAGAGCGCCAAACAGCAGACCCCTGGGTTTCTTTCGACCTGAAAAAAGGAGATGAAATTCTCGCTGCCAACCTGGTCAGGCTGGGCCGGGTCTCTGCCCGGCCCGATGGGATAGATTTTCTCTTTTGGGCAGTGGCTGAAGATAGGAACGGCAGCCAGTTCCCGATATTGGTTTACAAAAATGGCATGGATACCTTTACTGTTTGGGAGCAAGGCTTCAACAGCGTTTGGGTGGGCAGCCGCCTGGTTTCTTTTAAATATTCCGAAACCGAGATTTTTCCTGTTGGCGCATCAGCCAGCATTGGAATTTTTTCGGATGGTCAGCCGCTTCAAACCCTATCCATTCCACACATGGGTTCCGCTGGTTCGCCCGTGCGCGGCCTGTGGAACTGGGATGGGCAGTGGGCGATGGAAATTCGTTCCACCCTGTTTGTAGATGGCCGCATCAAAAACCAGGAATGGGGGTATGACGAAATCTTCGACTGGCATCTGGTAAACGAAAAGCCTTTCTTTGCTGTCCGCCGCGCCGCCGATTTTTTGCTGGTCTATGATGGCCGGGAACTCCCAATGAACTATGACGACATCGCGCATGGTGATGTGTGCTGCGAAGCCGGCCTTTACGACTTTCAACCATTGGCAGACGGGGCAATTTTCTACGCCCGGCGTGACGGTGTCTGGTTTTTGGTACAGGTTCACGCCATCGAAGAATAAGCCTGATTCATGCCCCTCGAACTCCCCCTCCCGCTCCTGCTCGCCCCGCTGCCTTTCGCCCTCTACGCCCTGCGGCGGCGCGGCTGGAAATTCCTGCTCCCCTTTGCCGCCTTCTGGGTCTATGGCCTTGTGCTGGTAGACGCCGTGCTGTTCCCCCTGATTCTACCGGAACCGGGCGTCGGTTTCACCTTTGCCTCGCGCTGGGAGCAACTCAGCCATCTCTATCGCCATCACGGCCTGAACCTGGTTCCGTTCTACTTCGGCGCCTGCTGGGACCTGCCCCGCCCGTGCGCCATCGGAATCATCGAAAATATCCTGATGACCGTCCCCTTTGGGGTGCTCTACCCGCTCTTGCGTCCCATCCCCGCGCGGCGGATTCCGCTCCTCGCCCTGTGGATTGGCCTCGCTACCGAAGCGGCTCAACTGCTGACCATGCTCATCATCGGCAGCAACTACCGTTCAGTGGACATCAACGACACCATTTTCAACACCCTGGGGGTGATTCTGGGCTATGGCGCCTTGTGGCTAACGTCCCGAAGGCTATTGGCGATGACGTCGATTGCCTTGAAAAAGCCTTCGGGACGATTCGCAGCGCAAGGGATTGTTACTTTTTCCGCCCCACCCCGATATACCTTACAGATGAACCCCACCGACCCGCAAGCCTTCGCCGCGCTCTACCGCCAGCACCTGCCCGCCGTCTATCGCTATCTTTACCGGCGGGTGGGCAATGCCGCCGAAGCCGAAGACCTGACCGCCCAAACCTTCACCGAAGCGCTGGAAGCCGTAA
>DAOUAZ010000022.1:0-26111 GCA_034432975.1 Anaerolineales bacterium
CGGCCACAGGCGGGCTGTGCCGTCCGTCGAACCGGTCAGAATCCAGCGGTCGTTGGGTGAAACGGCCAGGCTGTGGATGCCGCCCTGGTGCCCGCTAAACCGCTGGAGTATGCTGCCGCTTTCCAGGCTCCACAGGATGACCTGGCCGTCGTCCCCGGCGGTCAGGACGAAGCGGTCGTGGTTGTCGAGCCGTGTCGAGACATCGACGGCAAAAGCGGCTGCCTGAATGCTACCCTGGTGCCCGAGCAGTTGCGCCACAAGTGTCCCGGTCGCTGCGTCCCAGACCCGGGCGGTTTTGTCTTTGGAGCCGGTGACGATGTATGCCCCGGAGCGCGAAAAGGCGGCGCTGGTCAGGGCGGCGCGGTGTCCCAGGAGGGTGCGGGCCAGTTTGCCGTCGGAGGTTTCGTACAGGCGGGCCGCGTTGTCCTCCCCGGCGGCCAGGATGCGTTTGCCATCGGGCGAGAAGGCCAGCGCGTTGGCCGGGGCGGGCAGGTCGATGACGAGCAGGGATTCACCCCGGGACCTTTCCCAGATGCGCAGGGTCTGATCGAGGCTGACGGAGGCGACCTGCCGCCCATCCGCTGACCAGGCCACAGACTGGATGGCGCCGGTGTGTCCGCCCAGTTGCAGGGTTTGGCGGGAGGCGGCCACTTCCCAGATGTGAACCTGACGGTCATTCCCGGCGGCGGCCAGCCAGCGTCCATCGGGCGAGAAGGCCAGGCGCGAGAAGGAGACCCCGGCCAGGGCAAAGGCGCGCTGTTCTTTCCCGTTAGCGGTGTCCCATAAGCGGATTATCCCTGATTCGTCTACTGTGGCGGCCACCTGTCCGTTGGGAGAGAGGGCGACTGCCGTGACCGGGCCGGTATGCGCGATGGTATGGGCCGGGTAGGCGTAGGTCAGGGTGCGCTGGAGGGCCAGGTCGGCTTCGGGGGTGTAGCCCAGGCGGAGCGAGGCCAGGGCCAGCAGGGGCGCGGTTTCGAGGTCCGCGCCGGTCAGCAGGCTGGCGTTCGCCTGGGCGGCCAGCCGCAGCCGTTCTGATTGCTGGTAGTTTGCTTCAGCGGTCTCGCGCTGCTGCTCGGATTGCTGGCGCTGGCGTTCGGTCTCTCCCGCCTGGCGCGCGGCTTCCCGTTCCAGATAGACGGTGGTGAACAGGAGCGCCAGCGCGATGACCAGCAGGAGGGCCAGGATGCGTTCGAGTTTGCTCATCAATTATGCCTTCCACTCGTTCAGGCGGTCGCGCAAGTCCGAGAGCCGCTCGCGCTGCCAGACGGCCAGGATGCCCAGGACGATGAACAGGATGCCGGTGCAGCCAATCATGATGACGGTCGCCAGGCCGCGCAGGACGCTGAAAACGACCGTCACCACGCCCAGGACGACAATGACGATGGGAGTAAAGACCAGGCTGCGCGAGCGGAAGACCAGCCCATAGAGCATGACCACAATCGATTGAAAGAACAAAGCCGCAAAGTAGGCCAGCGAGTTGGTCGAGACCATCTGGAGATAGGTCGTGCCGAGCAGGATGAGTTGCGAGACCATGCCAGTCAGGAAGGCCCCTGTTTTCGAGCCGGAGCGCGCGAGAAGGTAGTGCATGAGCAGGCCGAGCAGGGCCGCGCCGACCGAGAAGAACTGTGGCTGGTCTACGTTGAGTTCCAGCAGGATGATATAGTAGGCCATCAAGTACAGGCCATTGGCCGGAAATCCGAGCCAGACGTTGCGGCGTCGAAAGGCTTCGACTGCCCACAGCGTGGCGGCGATGGCGACCGGCAGGCTGGCCCATAAACCAGAGTTTTCTGCTGGGGCGGAGAGCGCGGTCGCGGTAGCGAGCAGCAGGCCGCTCAAGCGGCGGATTTGTCCCCAGCCTTTGGGCCGGTCGAGGAATCCCAGGGTGTAGTAGGCCAGCGCGAGCAGGATGAGGACGCCTGTCCATTGGTCAAGTCCGGCGAAACCGGCAGCGGTCAGGGCCGTGACAGCGACCGAGGCGAAGTAGATGAATCCCAGGCCGGGTTTGCGATAGAACAGGGCGTAGGCCAGGAAGAGCAGGTTGAAGGTCGCGCTGGCGGCGACATCCAGCCCGGAGGCGGTTTGCCAGCCTGAAAACAGGAACAGGCTCCCGGTGAGAGCCGTCAGCCAACCCGCCAGGCGCGGCAGGATTTTGAGCTGCGAGCGGCCCCGCAAGGCGTGTTCGAAAAATATGTCCAGCCCCAGAATGACGACGCTGATGCCCATCAGGTACAGGGTGGGGGTGTCGATTTTATTTTCGAGCAGCACCAATCCGAGCGCCAACGCATATAAGCCATGCGCGGCAACTTCGAGCCAGGCAATCCGTCCGAAGGTCTCGATGACGAACAGGATGCCGATGACGCCCACATACCAGCCGTCGCCATTGCCGCCGTAGAACCCGGCAAACGGGGAAGCAAGCAGTCCCAATGCCAGCCCCGACCAGCGCAGGGCGTTGGCCCAGTGGCCCTTTTCGTCGAAGCGCGCCAGCGTGTAGCCAGTAAAGTAATAGAGAACGGAAAGAGCCGCTAGCGCCGGCAGCCACCAGTCCAGGTCGAAATGCCGCAGGGCGAAGAGGATGCCGATGGGCAGGTAGCCGGTGAACATCGCCAGAAAAATCGGCAGCCTGAAGCGCAGGGCATAGACCAGGCCGAGAAAAGAGAACAGCCCAAAGGCCAGGGCGGCGCGCGGCAAATCCGCGTCGAGGGAGACCAATGAGACGAAGGAGCCGACTGCCAGGGTGAGCAGCGCGAACAGGCGCAGCGGCCAGCGCCAGGCTGGGTGGGAGGTCAATCCGCCGGGAAGCAGCCAGTCGAGCAGGGAGAGTGGGATGAGCAGGCCAGAGATGATGAAAATTTCGCTGGTTTCGAGCGTTTGAATGGGCGGCAGGCTGAAGAAGAAATACCAGGTCATCACCCAGCAGGCGAGGGCGGCCGTCCAAACCCACCAGCGCGCGCGGCGGATGTGGGCCAGGCTCAGCGCCAGGGCGGAGGCGGCGAACAGCCCAAAGCTGAGCCAGGCGTTTTCGTTCGTTCCGACCAGGCTGGCGATGAAGAAGAGCGGCAAACTCGCCAGGTTGAGCGGCAGGTCGAAGCGAGCCACTTTGTCCGTTTTGAAAAACGAGGCGGCTTCTCCCGCCAGGAGCAGGGCCAGGCCCCAGGCCCACCAGCCGAACGCGAAGACGGTGTTCGACGGTTCGGCCTCGTTGAGTGCCAGCCAGATGACCGGCATGAGCGCCCCGGCAGCCAGGAAGCGGAAGAAGGGGAAGGGGATGATGAGGTCGCTGACGGTGTAGAAGGTGAAGGCCGTCAACCAGGTCAGCGCGCCGAACAGCCACCAGGCTCCGGCGTAGTTCTCGAACAGGTTGTACAACGCCCAGGGCGCGGCAACCAGCAGGATGACGAGTTCGAAAGCCTGTACCAGCAGGTAGAGCGGCAGGGCGAATTTTTGCGACTGCCAGCCCTTGAGCAGCCAGGCTCCGGCCAGGCCGAACAGCCCGGCGGCGGCCAGCGCGAACAGGTACAGGTCGTTGCCCGGCGCGAAGATGTTGGCAAAGTGCCAGGCCGCCGCTGCCAGCGCGCCAAAGGCGGCCAGCGAGAAGAAGCGCGAGGTATACAGCCAGGTGCTGAAGCCCCACAGGGCAGACATGACAGCCAGCACAACCAGCCAGCAACCCGACAGGATTGCGCCGGACAGGCCGAGCAGGTCGGCCAGCACGCCGCCTGAAATGGGCAGCAAGGCCGAAAAGACCAGCCACAGGACGAAACTGGGCTGCGGCAGGCGCTTTTTCAGGGCCAGCGCGCCGCCTCCGAACAGGGCCGAAATGCCCAGCAGGATGGGCAGGCGCAGGGTTTCGACCAGGGCGGCCAGGATGAGCGCGGCGGCTATCACGAAAAATGCGCCCAGATAAAGCGCGATTTTGATGCTGGTTTCAGAAAGAAGGGTTTGGGCGAGGCTGGGACGGGTAACGGATGGGGAAGCGGATTGTGACAACGGAGGAACCCCGCTGGAAGGCGCGGGGCAAGTCGGAGAAGCGGATTGTGACAACGGAGGAACCCCGCTGGAAGGCGCGGGGCAAGTCGGAGAAGCGGATGATGAAACGGATGGAGGGAGTGGGGAAGCGGATTCGGGAACGGAGGGGGTAGCAGACGGGGCGGGGGACAGGATTTCGTAGCGGCGGCGTAGGATTTGCGCGCCTTTTTCGGTCAGCAGGCCGTCTTTGCGCCATTTTTCGATTTCAGCCAGGATAAATTGGATTTGTTCGGGGGAATATTCGTTCACGCTGGCCTCCTTACGAACTAATCAACAAAAACACGTATGTCGTATATGCTTCCAACTCCGGCAGGGGGACATAGCCGCTGAACCCGCCCGCGCTGACCTGCAACTCCGCCGCTTGGCCCGCGCCAAAAATGGTTCGCGGGGTGTATTTGCCGTTGGGCAGTTTGCCCCCGCTCAGGCTCAATTTATACTGACTGACGGTCTGTTTCCCCAGGTTGACCAGCACCAGCGCGGTCTGGTTCCCGGCCTGGCGCAAGATGGCATAGACCGCCGGGCTGCCGGTTTCGAGCAGAATCACCTCGCCGGCGCGCAGGGCGGGCGTCTCGCGGCGCAGGGCAATCAGGCTGCGGTAGTGATTGAGCAGGGAATCGGGGTCGTTTTCCTGCGCGGCGACGTTTTTTATCGCGTAGTCGTCATTTATGGCAATCCAGGGTTTGCCGCTGGTGAAGCCCGCGCCCGCTTCCGCGCTCCACTGCATCGGCGTGCGGATATATTCATCCGGTTTTTGGCCGGTCATGCCGATTTCCTCGCCGTAATACAGGTAGGGCGTGCCGGGGCCGGTCAGCAGCAGCGAGGCGGCCACTTTGGCCCGTTCCATATTTCCGCCCAAGACGTTCATCACCCGGTCCTGGTCGTGGTTGGTCAGGAAGGTCGCATAATCGCCGCGCGGCGCGCCCGCCAGGGTGAACTTCAGGGCGCTGACGACGCTGGAATTGGCCTCGCCGCGCGCGCTGTTGACGTATCCGCTGGCGAGTTCGAAGTTGAAGATGTGATCCATCTGCTCCTGGCCGCCGCCGTAGGCCTTGATGAGCGTCCCGCCTGCGCCAAATACCTCGCCGACGGTGTAGGCTTCCCCGTCCACGCCTTTGTAGAAGGTGTAAAACTCCCGCAGCCAGGCGTGCGTGGCGGGCGTGTTCTCCTGTTTGCCATCCTCCTCAATCAGGTGCTTGACGGCGTCGATACGAAAGCCGTCCACGCCCACTTCGTCCAGCCAGAAGCGTACCACCTTGTTGATTTGGGCGGTTACTTCGGGGTTGGTGTAATTCAGGTCGGGCATGCCGCCCCAGAACAGGCCGTAGTAATAGCCGTCCTCGGTCTTGTGCCAGGCCGGGCCGCCGTAACTGCCGGTTTGGCCGGGGTCGGTTTGCGACCAGACGTAATAGTCCCGATAGGGGGATTGGGGATTGAGCGCCGCCTGGAAGAAGGGATGCTGGCGCGAGGTGTGATTCGGCACGAAGTCGATAATCACCCGCATGTCCCGGCTGCGCGCCTCGCTGAGCAACCGTTTGAAATCATCCATCGTCCCGTAGGCGGGGTTGACGGCGTAGTAGTTCAGCACGTCGTAGCCGTGATAGGACGGCGAGGGGTGGATGGGCATCAGCCACAGGGCGGTGATTCCCAGCGCTTGCAGGTAATCCAGCCGTTGGGTAACGCCGTCGAAGTCGCCGATTCCGTCCCCGTCAGAATCGTGGAACGAGCGGACGAAAATTTCATAGAAAACGGCCTCCCGCCACCAGCCGGAGCGGGAGGCGGGCTGGAAAATGTTCGGGGCGCAGGAAATCAGCAGGGTCATGAGCAGGGCGAGGGGGAGCAGGCGTTTCATCGTTTTCCTGGAAAGTAACGTCCCGAAGGCTGTCGTTCACGATACGAATCGTTTCGGGAAAGCCTCGCCTGCACTTGCAGCGCAGGCGCAAGTGTCGGGACGGTTTGTTGAGAAGTGTATGTAAAACTAGCCCTTCACCGCGCCGGTGGTCAGGCCGCTGGTGATGTACTTTTGCAGGGCGATATAAGTGATGGCGACTGGCAGGGCGACGATGACCGCGAAAGCCGAGAAGCGGTTCCAGGGGATGGCGTTGGCGTACTGCCCGACCATGTTGTAGAGCGTCATCGAGAGGGTGTAGTCGCCGGGTTTGGTCAGGAACAGCCAGGGCAGGGCGAATTCCTGCCAGTGGCCGATGAAGCCCAGGAAGAAGGTGACGGCCAACTGCGGCACGGCCAGCGGCAGGACAATCATCGTAAAGACCTGGTTGGGGCTGGCGCCGTCGATGGCGGCCGCTTCCTCGAGTTCCAGCGGAATGGTGTCGAGGTAGCCTTTCAGGTTCCAGACGGCGAAGGGCAGCGCGCCCGAAATCATAGCAATGCCCACGCCGAGCAGCGAGTCGCGCAGGTTGAAGAGCAATCTTCCTGCTGCGTCGCAAGTCGTGAACGGGTTGACGGCGATCACCCCTGGGGCGCATTCCGTGATGCGGAAGCTGTTCATCAGCAGGAAGAGCGGCGTCGAAAGGCCGACGGCTGGCATGAGCAGCGGGATGAAGACCATAATCATCAACACCTGCCGCAGTTTGAACTTGAAGCGCGAGAAGGCATAGGCGGCGGTCACAGCTACCATCAGGGCAATTGCGCCGACGCCGAACGACAGGAAGAAACTGTTGCGCAGCAGTTCGAGGAAGGTGACAGGGTTGGCGGTTGGGCGGTCCAGCACTTGCTGGTAAGCCACGAAGGAGATTTCACGCGGAATCAGTTGCAGCGAAGAAGGCCGGGCGCTCGATGAACTGAACGAGAGCGTGACAATGTACATAATGGGGAAAAGCACCTCGAAGGCAATGATGAGGGTCAACACCTGGAGCAGGATTTGCCGCCAGAGCGGCAGGTCGCGCCCGCCGGCTTCGTTGGAGGTGTTCATGGTCAGGAAGCGGACAAGGAAGTTCTTCTTGGGTTCGCTCGCGGTAGTCATGTTAAGCCTCCGTATAGGTTTCGGTCGCGCGGGTGATGCGGTTGGTAATCAGGAAGACGGTCAGCGACACGAAGAAGATGAAGACCGAGAAGGACGCCGCCGCGCCATACAACCGCAGGTTGCGCACCAGGTCGTAGGCGAACGTGACCAGGATTTCCGTGCTGCGGGCCGGACCTCCGCCGGTCATGAAGTACACAAAGGCAAACAGGTTGAACGACATGGTAAAGCCGTAGACCGCCGCCGGAATCATGGCCGGGCGCAGGAGCGGCACAGTGATGTGCCAGAACTGCTGGCTGTCGGATGCGCCGTCGATGGAAGCGGCTTCGTACAGGTCTTTGGGGATGCTCTGGAGCGCGCCGGTAGCAACGACGGTCATGAAGGGCCATCCCAGCCAGAAGTTGGCAATCATCATGGCGTAGTAGGCCAGAGGCAGCGGGCCGTTGGGCAGCAGCCAGGGGATGGGCGGGGCATATTCGGTCAGCCAGCGCAGGCGCACCGGGTCGGTCGCGCCGAACCACATCGAGACGGTGGTCAGGAACTGGTTCATCGCGCCATACTGCTCGTCGAAGATGTTGCGCCAGACGGTGGCGACCACCAGCGGTGGGACGACGACCGGCAGGATGTAGATGGCGCGATAGATTTTCTTGAACCACAATCCTTGCACGTTGAGCAGCACCGCTATCAGCACGCCAGCCGGGACATGAACCATGACGTTGGTGATGGCCCACCAAAAGTTATAAGTAAGGACGCGGAAAAATTCAAAATTTTGAACCGGCAGGCCGCCTGTCAGGATGTCGACGTAGTTTTTCAGGCCGATGAAGTTCAGTTCCGGGGAAGCCAGACCCAGCCTGAGGTCTTTGGTGGCAAAGTCGGTGAACGAGACGATAATCTGGTACACCAGTGGGTAGAAGGTGATGATGGACATCACCAGGAAAGCGGGAATCAGGTAGAGATAGGGGAGCGCTGCCCGCCGGAACTTTGCGCCGCGCGTGGAGGCGCCTGCAATTTCCATTGTCGCCATGATTCTATGCTCCTGTATGCACTGTGCGCACCGTTCTGGCGTTTGTTGCCAGGGGACACACATGTTACAAATTAGTTCGGGGTTTCACAGCCATTATATGTCAAAGGCGAACAGGGTTTATCCCTGTTCGCCTTTGTTCACTTGTCGGGAATTACTTGTTGGCGTTGGCGGTGCCGGTGGCAACCCAGTCAGCAGCCGGGACGCCCTTTTCGAAGACTTCGTCGGTGCCGCAGAAGTTGGACCAGTACAGGCCGAGTTGCGGGACCTGCGGGCGGACGTAGCCGGTCTTGAAGGCTTCGACCAGGCCCTTCATGAGCGGGTCGGTGATTTCGACATCGGTGCGGGCGGGAACGTGGCCGGCTTCATTCATCATGATGAGCTGGGCGTTCTTGCTGGTCAGGTAGAGGGCCACTTCGAGAGCAGCTTCTTTGTTGGTGCTGTTCGGGTTGAAGTAGAAGCCATCCACGCCGAGCAGGGGGTTAGAAGCGCCGCCGGGGCCGGAGGGCAGGGGAGCCACAGCCAGTTTGTCGCCGAGGGCTTTCTTGTAATCGCCCATCGCCCAGTTACCATTGGTGATGGCCGCAACCTTGCCTTCGGAGAAGGGAGCCAGGCCGTCGCTGTCGTTCTTGGGCCAGCCCTGGGCTTTGGAAATCTGGTACAGGTCGTTCAGGTAGCCCACGGCGTCGGCAATGCCGCCCTGGTCGGCAACGACTTTCCAGTTGCTGTCGAAGATTTGGCCGCCAAAGGCGCCGAAGAAGCCCCAGTGGTGGTAGCAGCCGTAAGAAAGCGAGATGGGCGTGCCGCCTTCCATAAGGGCCTTGAGTTCATCGGTGGTCTTGGGGGCAGCAGGCAGCATGTCCTTGTTATACCAGAAGGCAACCGCCTTGAGGGATTCGGGAACGCCGTACAGCTTGCCTTCCACGCTCATGCCTTCCACCGAAAGCGGGGCATACGCGCCCAGCTTGCCAGCGGCCAGGTCGGTGATGTCGGCAATCAGGCCGGCGCGGGCATCGTTACCGAGGTCATCATTGGGGGCGATGAACATGTCTGGGCCGCCGCCAGCCGCAACGTCGGTGCGATATTTGTTGAAAATGTCATTGAACGGGACCTGCAGAGCCTGAATGTCATAGTTGGGCAGGTCGGTCTTGGCCTGTTCCAGCAGTTTCGCCAGGGCGACTTCTTCAGCGGAACCGGTGCCGTAAGCGTGCCAGAAGGTGACGGTGGTCTTCTGGGCCGGGGCAGCGCCGCCGCCGCAGGCCGCCAGGACGAACGAGGCAATCAGCAGGACGCTGATGAGTGCCAGCAAAGACTTTTTCATTTCTCTTTCTCCTTATTTGGGTTGAATAGTGTTTTGAGAAGCAAGACGCTTCCCTCGTGTCTCCCTGCCGGAGAGCGTGGGACAAGCGGGGCGCGTCTTCTCAACAATGGAATGGGTGGGGTTTGTTGCTTGGTCATCTTGCAACGTGGCGCATCACCTCCTTTGTTCCGTGACTTGGTGTAATGCAATCGATAATGCCTGGACGACTGCGCCTATTGCAGAGGAATGTCTTCGCAAAATCGCAG
Source organism: Anaerolineales bacterium (assembly GCA_034432975.1). Lineage (GTDB taxonomy): Bacteria > Chloroflexota > Anaerolineae > Anaerolineales > Villigracilaceae > UBA5195. The sequence continues at coordinate 9,594 of DAOUAZ010000022.1, forward strand.
TATTGATTTTGACGGTGCGCGCCGAGGCTTGCAGGCTGCGCCGGGCAACGGCATCGCGGATGGGCTGGAGGAGTAAATCCCCAACCTGGGCCACCCCGCCACCAACCACGATGGTGCGAGGATTGAACAGGTTGACCAGACCAGCGATGGCGATTCCGAGATAATTCCCGGCCCGGCTGATGATTTGCTGCGCTACCAGGTCGCCGCGCCTGGCCGCTGATGCGACATCGCGCGCCGTAATCTCTTCCACCGGCCCCAGGCTGGCAAGCAGGGTGCGGTTTCCCTTGCGGATGGCTTCCCTGGCCTGCCGGGCAATCGCGCGCCCGCCCGCCAGGGCTTCGACGCAGCCTGCGTTGCCGCATTCGCACAGCGGGCCGTTTTCCTCGATGGTCAGGTGGCCGATTTCCCCGGCGGAGCCGGTCGCGCCGCGATACACCTGTCCGTTGAGCAATATTCCCGACCCAATCCCCGTGCCAACCTTGATATAGGCCAGGAAATTCTCACCCCGCCCGGCGCCATAGGCCCACTCGCCAATCGCGCCCAATTCCGCGTCGTTGTTGAGGGAGACGGGCAGGTTCCATTTTTCTTCCAGGCTGGCCTGGATGGGGTAGCCGTCCCAGCCGGGCATAATGGGCGGCGCAAACACCATCCCTGCCTCGCTGGCGATAGGGCCGGGAACGCCCAAGCCAATGGCTCCCAGGCTGGAGGTAGCCAATTCGTGTTTTTTAAGCAGTTCCATCAACAAGCCGTTGGCTTGTCCAAGACAGGCCTCCGGGCTGCCGGCGATGTTGAAAGGTACTTCCACTTCGTCGATGACCTGGGCCGAAAAATCGGTCAGGATGACCGACAGGTGGGATGCGCCCATGTCGATGCCCGCGACGTAGCCGCGCGCCGGGTTGATTTCAAGGATAATGGGGGGACGCCCGTTTTGTTTGTTGCGCGACTCGCTCTCGCGCACAATGCTGCTCTCCAGCAGGTCGTTGACGATGGCCGTCATTGCGGCGCGGCTCAAGTCCATGCGCTGGGCCAGTTCGGCGCGGGAAATCCCGCCGGGCGTAAAACGGATTAAATCCAAGACGGCATGTTTGTTAATGTTCTTTACAATTTGTGAAGATGGAGACCAGGTGAACTGTGTCATATCTGCCGTCTGTGCCAAATTAAGCGCTTTTCCTATCGTTTATGATAACATTAACTCATTGTTTGTCAAGTTTTCTAACAATGTTTTTTGGGAATTTCGACCTTTTGTATGGCACGTAACCGGTTACAACCTGGCAAATAAAAAAGTGGCTGTCACCTTTTAGGTGACAGCCACTTGATATCGGGCCGCAGGTGTTACTTCACGCGCAGGGCATCCCAACCGGCGTACTTGGCAGTATCGCCCAGTTCGGCTTCGATGCGGATGAGTTGGTTGTACTTGGCGACGCGGTCCGAGCGGGCCGGGGCGCCGGTTTTAATCTGTCCCATGTTGAGCGCCACAGCCAGGTCGGCGATGGTACTGTCTTCGGTTTCGCCGGAGCGGTGCGAGGTGACGGCGCGCCAGCCGTTGCGGTGGCAGGCTTCCACGGCCTCGATGGTCTCAGTCAGAGAGCCAATCTGGTTGAGTTTGACGAGCAGCGCATTGGCTGCGTTTTCTTTGATGGCGCGGCGGACGCGCTGTGGGTTGGTGACGAGCAGGTCATCGCCAACGATTTGGAGGGTATCGCCGAGTTTTTCGACCATCAATTTCCACGAATCCCAGTCATCCTGCGCCAGGCCGTCTTCGATGGAGACGATGGGGTACTGCCGCACCCAGTTGGCCCAGAATTCGACCATTTCGGGGCCGCTCAACTTCTTGCCTTCCTTGCGCAGGTTGTAGGTCTTGGTTTCTTCGTCGAACAGTTCCGAAGCAGCCGGGTCGAGCGCGATGGCGACCTGTTCGCCGCGTCCGGCCTTGAAACCGGCTTTTTCGATGGCCTCCAGGATGACTTCCACCGCTTCGTTGTTGGCCTTGAGCGCCGGGGCGTAGCCGCCCTCGTCGCCGACCAGGGTGGCGTAGCCCTTCGATTTCAGCACGGACTTGAGAGCGTGGTAGATTTCCGCGCCCCAGCGGACGCCTTCGGTGAAGGAGGGCGCGCCAAACGGCATGACCATGAATTCTTGCGCATCGGTGCTTTGCCAGCCGGTGTGCGCGCCGCCGTTCAGGATGTTCATCATCGGCACGGGCAGCACATGGGCATAGACGCCGCCGATATAGCGGTAGAGCGGCAGGCCGAGCGAGTTCGCGGCCGCCTTGGCAACCGCCAACGAGACGCCCAGGATGGCGTTCGCGCCCAGGTTTGCTTTGTTTGGGGTGCCGTCGAGCGCCAGAAGTTCGGCGTCGATGGCTTTTTGGTCAATGGCGTCCCAGCCGAACAGGGCGTCTGCGATGGCGTCGTTGACGTTCTCGACCGCTTGGAGCGTGCCTTTGCCCAGGTAGCGGCCCTTGTCGCCGTCGCGCATTTCGAGGGCTTCGTGAACGCCGGTGGATGCGCCGGAGGGAACTGCGGCGCGGCCCCATGAGCCGTCGCCCAGCACCACTTCGACTTCCACGGTTGGGTTGCCGCGCGAGTCGAGAATTTCCAGCGCGGAAATGCTTTCGATTGTTGTGTCCATACAAACTCCTTGAATTTTTGATAAGAACGCTTTGCCTTGCCAAGTGTTCCTTCACTTGCGCTCAGGACAAGCCTTTCGGTTGGTGATTTTGACGCCCGGCCAAGTATAATCTGATTTTTGATTTTGGATTTGCGATTTTCGACTAGCCACCAGACACTTTTGCAGCAAGGTGGTCGAGCCGCCCCGATAGGGGCGTACACCTGCGCTGCAAGCGCAGGCGCAAGTCTCCGTGTCCAAAAGGTTTTGATTGCAAACGAACTCTAAACTCCAGTAAGGATTAAAAATGACCGAAACCACAACTTCCCGTTCGACCCTGGGGACCGTTTTATTCCTATTATTCGCGCCTACGCTGTTTTGTGGGACGCTGGCCTGGCATTTTATCCTGTGGTTCATGGAACAAATCGCGCTGGCGATGGGCAGCGCGGGGCAACTGGCCTGGGCCGGGACGATTGGTCTGGGCATCCAGGCCGTTTCGCTTTCGGTTGTGATTGGCCTGCTGTGGTTCTTTACCCGCGACGACCGCTACCGCCCGGTGTATGCCGGCTGGCTGGGCGCGGCGCTGGTGGGCTTCGCGGCGATTGGCCTGCGCTTGCTTGGCCCCAACAACGACCAGCTCGGCGCGCTGGCGCAGATTTTCATCGCGCTGGCCGGGGCCGCGATTGCGCTTTTCCTGCGGCGCGGCCAACTGACCTGGAACCCTGGCGCGATCCCGCACCGCTACGCTTCGGGGACTTTTCCCGCCGGCCTGCTGGTGGCGGCGCTCGGCATGTCGCCGCTGGCGGTCTTGGGCGCGCTCGGCTCGCCCGGCGATACGCTCCTGAACCTGCTGGCCGGGCTGGCGTTTGGCCTGCTGGCGGCGTCACTGCTCTCGGCCAGTACCGAGAATTTCTTTTTGGATGGATTGGGAATGGGGACCCTGCTGGCGCTGCTCGGCTCGGCGCTGGGCTACGACGGCGGGCAGTTAATCCTGCTCGGACTCTTGCCTCCGTTTGCCTTTGCATTGGCCGCGCTCAAGCCTTCCACCGCCGCGACAGCCGTCTCGACCGGGCTGCTGGCCGCCGCCGGGCTGGTGTTTTTCGACCCGACCGAACTGACCATCGTGCTGGGCGACCTGGGCGGAATCGCTTTCCAAGCGGTGGCAATCGCCATTGGGTTGGGCTGGCTGGCAGGCGGGTTGGCCTGGGCCGCGAAAAAACTGCTCGGCGGGCAGGCATGGTCGAAGGCGGCGGCCGGAATCGGCGCGGCAGCCGCGTGGATTCTGCTCTTGGCGCTGTATTTCTTCGCCGGGAATCGCGGCTTCTACGGCGACCGGCTGTTCGTCATCCTGAAAGACCAGGCCGATATTTCGGACGTGGCCTCCATCGAAGACCGCGACCAACGCCTGACGGAAGCCTATACCCGCCTGACAACGCACGCCAACGCCACGCAAGCCGACTTGCGCCAGGCGCTCGACACGTTTCGGATTGCTTACACCCCTTACTACCTGGTCAACGCGCTCGAAGTGGAAGGCGGCACGTTGGCGCGCCTGTACCTGCTGACCCGCCCCGAAGTGGACCGGGTCATCCCCAGCCCGCGCCTGCGCCCGGTCCCGGCGGCCAATATCAGCCCCGGAGAATTCAACAGCGTGGCCGAAAACCCCGGCTGGAATATCCAGATGATAGGCGCGGACAAGGTCTGGGAGGAGTTTGGGGTCAGGGGCCAGGGGATAGTCGTCGGCCAATCCGACAGTGGCGCGGAGGGGACGCACCCGGCCCTGGCCGCGCAGTATCGCGGCGCGACATCCGGCGACGATTACAACTGGTTTGACCCCTGGGACGGGAGGCCCTCGCCGGTTGACGCGGGCGGTCACGGCACGCACACCCTGGGGACGATTCTCGGCGCGGGCGGGATTGGCGTGGCCCCCGAAGCGACCTGGTTCGCCTGCTCCAACCTGGCGCGCAATCTGGGCAACCCGGCGCTTTACCTCGATTGTATGCAGTTCATGCTGGCGCCCTTCCCGCAGGGCGGCGACCCGTTTACGGATGGAGACCCGACCCGCGCGGCGCACGTCTTGAACAACTCGTGGGGCTGTCCCGAAATCGAGGGCTGCGACCCGACATCGCTCCAGCAGGCCGCCGAAAACCTGCGCGCCGCCGGGATTTTCGTGGTCGTCTCGGCAGGCAACGACGGCCCGAACTGCTCGACCATCAACGCGCCGCTTTCATTGTACGACGCGGTCTTTTCGGTCGGGGCAATCGACCGATTCGGGAACGTGACCGATTTCAGCAGCCGCGGCCCGGTCACGGCGGACGGCTCGGGGCGCATGAAGCCCGATATCGTGGCCCCCGGCGCGGACGTGTTCTCCTCGCTGCCGGGCGGCACTTATGGCCCGAACAACGGCACGTCGATGGCCGGGCCGCACCTGGCCGGCGTGGTGGCGCTCTTGTGGTCGGCCAATCCCGAGTTAATCGGCGACATCGAACGCACCGAGCAAATCATCATCGAAACCGCCGACCCATACACCGGCAGTGTCGAGAACGGCTGCTTCGAGGGCGGCGCGCCCAACGCGGGGTACGGCTACGGGGTGGTGAATGTCTATGAAGCGGTCAAATTGGCGCTGGGAAAGTAATCAGTAATCAGTAATCAGTATCCAGTATTCAGTGTCTCCGATGGTCGAGTCGCTGGTCGAGTAGCCCTGCGCTCTTTGCAGGGCGTATCGAGACCATTATCAGGCCCTAATCAGAACGAAGGGCAATCAAAGCGCAGTGACCTGCTATCCGTTTTCCGGGAAGGCCGGGGTGAATTTTTGCATCCACGTCTCCGGCTCGGGCAGCGGGAGGAAGCCAAACGGGGCGTACAGCCCCTGCGCGTCGCTGGTGGCAAGCAGCCAGCGGCGCACGATTTTCAAATCGGGATGGGTCAGGATGGTTTCGACCAGCCACTTGCCCAGCCCGCGTCCGCGATAGTCTTCGTGGATGAAGACATCGCACAGGTAGGCAAAAATCGAGTAGTCGGTGACGACGCGCGCCACGCCCACCTGGCGCGGGCCGTCGTACAGGCCAAAGACGAGCGAATTTTCGAGCGCCAGTTCGAGGCGGCTGCGCGGACGGTCGTTGGCCCAGTAGGAGCGCGCCAGCAGGTCGGCAATGGCGGCAGGGTCGAGGCGGGCCGGGTCGGTGGAAATGGTCAGGGTTTGGCGGTGGGTTTCGAAGCGTGTGTTCATGCGCGGAGTGTATCACAGTGCTATACTTGTCGAAGTGGACATTACCAGAGGATGTTTCCATGCCTGAGCAACCGACCGAGGAACAAAAACGCCTGATGCGCCTGCGCGATCGGCAGGTTTCGGCGCGCGACCCGCATATCAAGACCCGTAAATTCAACCAATACGCCGCTGAACGCGAGCGCAAACGCGACAAGCGTTTTTCGTGGAGCGAAGCCTGGAACGTCATCCCGCAGGTCTGGAAAGGCGGCGCGTTCGGGTTGGTTTTAGGCCTGCTGCTGCTCGGATTTGTCATCAAGGCCTGGGTTTCGCCCCTGGCGCTGCCGCTGATGTTGCTCGTGACGCTGATTTTTGTCATCGTTGGGGTTATCATCGGGAACGCGCTTGACTTGCGCGATGAAATCAAGAAGCAAATCAAGTGAGGCCCGAATACCCGAACCCAAAATCACCCACCCGAAATTCCCTCCTGGCTATGTGGACAACCCGAAATCGACGGTTGCGTGGGAATACGTCGTCCGGCGGCTGGAAGAGTCGAAAAATTACTGGCTCAGTTCGGTGCGCCCGAACGAACGCCCGCATACCATCCCGCGCTGGGGCGTGTTCGTGGAGGGCAGGTTCTACTACGACGGCAGCCCGGAGACGCGCCATGCCCGAAACATCGTCGAAAATCCGCACATCACCCTGCACCTGGAGGACGGCGACCAGGCCGTGATTGCCGAGGGGACATCCGCGCCGGCCGGCAAGCCGGAGCCGGAACTGGCCGCCAAAATCGCCGCTGCATACTGCGCCAAATACGAGGCGCGCGGCTACGCCCCGAACCCAGCCAATGGGACGAGGGCGGCCTGTACGCCTTCACGCCGCGCAAAGTGCTGGCCTGGACAGTCTTTTTCGAGAACCCGACCTGGTTTTTGTTCGAGTGAGTCAGGTGTAGGTTTCCTTTGCCTCGAGCAGGGAATCTTTGGGACTGAACAACAGGGTGACCGGCTGCGTCACCCAGCGCAGGAACATCCCGCGCAGGCGCTCGGTGGTGGCTGGTTCCAGCCCCAGCCCGGCCCGGTTGCGCCAGGCGATGACGCATTGTACCCAGATGAAATCATCCCAGGCCGGGGAACCTTCAGGCGGAATCTGCATTTCCCGGTGAAAGGTTTGCCAGGCTTTTTGGAAGTCGTAGAGCGGGCTGAATAAGACCAGCGGCCCGAACAGTTCGCGCCCGGATGGCTCAACGGCGGCGCTCAGGCAGGGCCAGGCTGGCGCCCGCCGAAAAGGCGACCACTGCCAGCGGGTCATGAGTCCCGGCTTGGAAGCGGGCGGCGACCTCGAGCAGCCTCTCCCGGTCGGCGCGGTCGAAGCGATAGTCTTTGAGATGCTCGAAAATTGGGGCCACAACCCGCAGCCCGTTCCTCGCCAGGGCGCGCGCCAGCCGCGCCAGGCGCGGGTCGTTTTCGCCGGTCATGGTCAGGCCGTGCAGCAGGAGAATCGTCTTGCGCGCCTGGCCGGTTTCGCAGACATGGAATATAGCGTGTTGCCGCGCGATGGGCTGCGCGGGTTTGCCGCCGAGCATGGTCAGGAAGACGCGCGCGGCCAGCAGGTCGGCGGACAGGCGGTTCATATTCAGCCTTCTGCGTGATAGCCCCAGGTATTTTCGGCAACTTCGATAAATTTGAAGCGGCACCAGAAGTCTTTCCCAATCGGACTGCACCCATAGATCCCTGCTTCCAACGTCTCGAAGGCGCGGTGCAGGCGCGTAATGCGCAACTGCTGCCAGCGCTGGCCGTCGTAGGAATGTTCCAGCAGGAAATCGGCCCCGCTTTTGTGGATGCGATACCACATTTCCCGGTATTCAGAAGAAATATCCTGCGTGGCCCAATCGGAGTAGCCCAGGTTGGTGACGACCGAGCCGAGGCGGCTGCATGACTCGTCTTCGTACTCGGTCGAGACTTTAATCCAATTTTCGGCGTCCAGCCGAATCATCAGCCCGCACTGGTCGTATTTCTCCTGCGGGCGGAATTCGACGCAGGTGGTCAGCATAAAATCGCCGGTCAGCGTGGTGAACAGGCAGTGCCCATCGTCACGGCGAAAGCCGTAGTGCGTGCGCTGCCAGAAATCGGTCTTTTCGCCGGTGAATATTTCCAGGCCAGCGCCGGTTTGAAAGCGCGGCGGGACGTTGAACCAGTGGAAGTTGGCGGGCAGGGCAGGCTGTTGGAAGGTTTCGCGGAGGGGCATCGTTTCTCCAGTTTCAATCTTTATCATCATGTTCGGCGCTATCGACCGAAGGGCCAATAAATTCATGAATGGCATCGGCGACAGCATCGTACCAGGGAAGATTGTCCGCGATACGATTTAGGATTTTTTCGATTTCCGCGTCGGTCAATTCCCTGTCCAGCTCTTGTTCGGCGACGTTTTGCACGTCTTCGACGCTGAGTTGGTAGATGACTTTGTTTTTTCTCATGAAATCTCACTCCATTGGAAAAATTTGGGCAAGACGGGGAACATTAGGACACTTGTAGCAGGGTTTTATCTGAGATTTTTGCTTCAAGTAAGGTGATAATTTGTTCCAGCTCCACCTTTGGGCTGACATTCAGGCCAAGTGCGTTCGCAATCCCATCTGTATCTGTGCTAAAGCGCTCTTGCAATTCGATACGAAAAGAATTATCTTGGGTTTGCCCAAGAGTATAAGTGTGAATTTGCATTGCATCTCCCAGGCGCGCGCCCTGGACATGCTCAAAGCGAAATGCTTGTCGCATGTAATCGAGTAACTGGTCTTGTATGACCAGTAAAAGATGTTTGTTGAGATTCTCAAAAGTCTCCACCTTGTGGTGTAGTTGAATAAGGATGGTTTTTGCGGTCATTTTCCAATTCATGCCAGATGGTTTGGCGATTTCTGTATCACTGGAATTTATCCGTAGTCCTTGCGCCTGTAAAAACTTCTGGCGTTCCGTCCACAATGTTCCGGTTGTGTCCAGTGTTTGAATTTCAATTCCCACAAAATCTTTGACCTTTCCCCGTCGGGCTGAAACCAGGAAATAGTCGATATTTCCTCCGGGAATGGAAACTTCTGGAATGACATGAAGTTCATTCCCAGGTTCATGCAGGGTCAGCAGGTGAAGCGCGTCTGTGAAAACCTGTCTGCGTTCTAGCAGGCGGAAAGGACAAATAATAATCGGGGTATATTTTTTGCCATGTGCGGCAACGCAAGTCCCAATGCTGATTTCGGGGGCGCTTTTGCGAACCTTGGTGCATTTTTGCGATCGAAAAGGACAATTTTGTTCCTTCACAGCCAGATTCCAATTTGGTTGGACTGGGTGCATTGTGGAAAAGCCAAAGAGCTCAACAATTTTCCTCATATCAAAATATTGCACCTTTTGTAAGCCTGTTGGATATACTTATCTGATATATCAATTCCAATCGATTTTCGTTCGAGTGTACGCGCTACATAAAGGGTAGTACCTGTACCACAAAACGGGTCAAGAACAACGCCATTCGGTGGACATGTCGCAAGAATCGGGATTTTACAAAGGTCGGCAGGATATGGTGCAGAATGGTCAGCGCGTTTTTGGTCATCCTCGGGCAAAATATCCCAGACATCACCCGGCTTGCTGCCATCAGGGTGATACTTGAGGAAATAGAAGCCTTTTTCTTTCAATTCCCGCGCCCGACCAGAAACTTTTTCGGAACCGGAGTGGGTGGTGCGCTGTTGGCCTCGAATAACCATCCTGAAATCGGAAATTTCACCTTTTTGAATGCTTACCAACATTTCATCCAGTGCGAGAAGTGCTTTTGTTTTTTCATCGCCAGAAAGGGCGGTTGACATTTCGATTTGGCGTTTATAGCGTATTCCGCTGACGCCGGTTGCCGAAATAACCGCGCCATTGATGACCTGGGCTTTGCGCGGTGTGGAGCGAATGGCATCGACGTTGTAATAGTAGCTCTGAGCGTTTTTTACAAAGTGGAAAATATTCTCATGTTGATTTCGTAAACGATCTTTAGATGTATCAAAGCCCCCTTTTATTTTATTCCACACGACACTGTTGCGCAAAATCCAGCCTTGTTGGTCTGTCAGGTTCAGGGCAACCCGCCACGGAATACCGAGCAATTGTTTGTCTAAATAAGAATCACCAATATTGAGCCAAAATGACCCGCTTGGTTTCAGTACTCGTTTGACTTCGGCAAAAATATCCAAAAGGTTGGCGATATATTCTGTATGGGACTGTTCCAGTCCAATGCCACCATTGTGATATTCCCGTTTTGCCCAATAAGGGGGGCTGGTCATGCAAAAATCAACGCTTTCCGATGGAAAATTTTGCAGAACCTCCAGGCTATTGCCTAAAAAGAGCAAGGGGGATAAATCTTCACTCGTTGCGTACAGGGAAATTTGTTGATGAATGTCCAAGTTTACCGTTGTCATGTTCCAAGCATACAATCAAACCCCTATTTCTGCAAGCCAGCGGCGCAGGAAAAAAAGCCGGACACAGCGGCGCCCCAAATCAATCGAATTCCACTACGACATAGTACCAGCGTCCGTCCCGCTTTCCGAAGAAACTCAAAGAATCTTCCCCGACAGATGGATTATTTTGAGCAGGCCTACAACATAAACCATGTGCCACATCTTGATATTGTAGCGGGAGAAATTTTTCGTCATAAGAAATACCAACATTTGGTCCCTTGCGAAAGAAGTAGAACGGCTTGCCCTTAAGCAGCGTCCAGTTAAATATTTCGCCAAAACCGAGTTTGGCATTCATAATTTCGCCATCGATTATTAGAAAATCCCCACTTTGCAAAACCCAGTGCCCAGCCCAGTCTCTAAAGTGTGGAGGCTTGTTTGCTATCCAGGGTGTGACAAATTTGAAAAGGATATCGCCATTACTCTTTTTATCTCTATGCGCTCGTTATAAGTTCTCGCCCATAACAGGTTTCCTTGATACAAAATGGGCGCGGAATTATAGATAGCATGTCCCCCAAAATCATAAACGGCATCATTTTGGATGACAAAGTTTTTATTACCAAGTTCAATCTCTACGATAAAAGCTGTCAACGGACCAGAATCGGTTTGGAATGTATATATATCAGATACACGGGTGGCATTTTCAAATAAAATCCGGCCATCACGATAGAGACTCGAATAGCCTCTTTCGTCAGACTTAAGTTCGTAGCCAATCTGTTTGAGATTCACCTTGCGAGGCGTAGGCGTGACCCCTGCCTGCGTGGTTGGCCGGTCTGGGGTTGGCAAAAGCACAAATAAACCATCATGTCGGGTTGGTTCCATACTTGATGGCAAGGCGAATTCAGAAATTGAAACATCCAAGTACAATAAATCTGGTGTTCCCCAGGGCAAGTCTTTCGCTGGGCTGGATGTAACTGGCAGGGGTGTCACTTCAGATAAAGGTTTGCGCCAGGAGAAATCAACGCGGTCACCGAGAAATCCGGAATATGTCAGATACCCACTGGTTTTTATGTAAATAAAACGGTGTTCAGGCTCGGCAACAGGGTTCATCCGGACTGTGTAACGGACTTTGTAACCATATTGTTCTGTGCTTGAAGCGACACACATATCATGTGCTGTGCTCATTGAGATTTTCCGAGGGTCAAGCATCAAATTGGCCAGCCAGGTGCAAATATTTATCATGTTCGATAAATAACTCAATTCTGACAAGTAACCTGTTTCAAACATTTCGCCAGAACTGGAAACAAATCGATTAGGGATGTCGGTGGATTCTAATTCCTTTGGGAAATTGACGATATACCAGCCCTCGGGGTCACGATAAGTTTGCTGGTCGGCATTGGGTGGCGCATCGATGTATCCCCAGGGGCCAGGGGTGAGCGTAGGCTCCCACTCCATCAACGTTTCTGTCGGTGGTAACGGTGTTTGCGTTGGCGGTAAGGGTGTTTGCGTCGCGGCAGATTGTCGCGCCCGGGCCACTTCTGTGCGAGCGACGGCCTCGGCTGTTTTTACAATGGCGGTTGGATTAATCCCGGATGTTTCTGCGCTATGGCAGGACGCCAGCAATATAAGCGCCAACAGAGGAAGCCAGATTGATTTTTTGAAGCGATACATGTTTCCTACTTCAACATCTCTTCCAGCATCGCCCTTGCCTTTTGCGCGTCGGCCTTGCCCTGCATCTTTTTCATCACCTGGCCGACGAACCAGCCCATCAGGCCGACCTTGCCGCCCCGATAGGCCGCCACCTCGCCCGGCGCTTCGGCCATGACCTGCTCGACGACGGCGCGGATGGCGCTGTCGTCGCTGACTTTGGCCAGTTCCTCGGCCTGCACAATTTCGGCGGGTGATTTGCCGCTGGCGTTGACCTTTTGCAACAGGCCCTTGCCGGTGTTGGTGTTGACCGTCCCGGCATCGACCAGTTGGATGATTTCGGCCAGCCAGGCGGGCGTCAGGGCCAGTTCCCCGGCGGTTTGGCCGCCCTCGTTGAGCATCCGCAGCACGTCGTTCATCAGCCAGTTCGAGACGCGCTTGACCCTGTCCCCTTCAGGGGAGGAGCCGCCATAGGCCTTGACCGCCGCCTCGAAATAGTCCGAGAGCGAGCGCTCGCTGGTCAGCAGCTCGGCGTCGTATTCCGGCAGGCCGTAGTCCGCCATGAAACGGGCGCGGCGCGCCAGCGGCAGTTCGGGGAAGTCTTTCAGGATTGCAGATTTCCACTCGTCGGTCAGGTACACCGGCAGCAAATCCGGTTCGCGGAAGTAGCGATAGTCGGCCTCAGTCTCTTTGGAGCGCATTTTCTTGAGCGTCTGCGAATCCTCGTCCCATTCGAGCGTCCAGGCCGATACTTTGCCGCCGCTTTCGTATTCTTTAATCTGTCGTTCGATTTCCTTCTCGACGGCCGTCCGCACCGCTTCGATGGAGTTGACGTTCTTGATTTCGGTCTTGGTGTTGAGAATCGTCTCGCCTTTTTTGCGCACCGAGACGTTGGCGTCGCAGCGCAGGTGGCCCTTTTCCATGTCGGCTTCCGAAATACCAATCCAGCGCAGCAGTTGGCGCAGGCGCGTCAGGTAGTTGGCGGCCTCGTCGGCAGAGCGCAGGTCGGGGCCGGTGACCATTTCGATGAGCGGCACGCCGCAGCGGTTGAAATCAATCAGCCGGGTTCCGGTCAATGGGTCGTTTTTGGTCTTCCCGGCGTCTTCTTCCATGTGCATTTTCCAGATGCTGACGCGGCGCGTCGAACCGTCTGCCTGGGGCACATCGAGGCAGCCGCCCTTGCCCAGCGGGCGGTCGTATTGCGAAACCTGGTAGCCTTTGGGCAGGTCGGGGTAGAAGTAGTTCTTGCGGTCGAAAAACGAAACCGGCGGCAGGTCGGACTGCATGGCGGCGGCCAGCAGCACGCCTTTTTCGACCACGCGCTTGTTCAGCACCGGCAAGACGCCCGGCATTCCGGTGCAGACCGGGCAGATATTGGTGTTCGGTTCGGCATTCCACGAATCGGCTTTGCAACTGCAAAAGATTTTGCTGGCAGTGTTCAGTTGGATGTGCGTTTCGAGACCGATGACTGCTTCGTAATCCATGTCCAAATCCTTCGCTCAAATAGGTTGCGGCTATTATAGCCCAGGCAGACGTCCCGCAAAAGAAATTTTTGCTTCGGAATGGGTAAATGCAGTACACGGAAGACACGGATTGACGGATGTTCACGGAAAGTTCAAAAGACATTATTGGCATTAGCAATAAACGTCCCGAAGGTTGCCGGAAACAACCAAAATTTCTCGCAAAAACCTTCGGGACGGTGCTTGTAATTTTATTGCCAATAAAGTCTAAAAAATCCGTGTTGTTCCGTGTATTCCGTGTTATCCGTGTACGAAAAAAGCCTTGGGCCTGGAAGGAGGGCGCGTGCTTACGGTATGATTGTTTCGCAGCGATTGAACGTATCCCCCGCCTGACCGCCGCCATAGCAGGTGTCGCCATTGTTTCCGCCCCCATCCAGGAAGTCGTTGCCGGGGCCGCCCAACAGGATATCCCGGCCTGCGCCGCCAAGCAGGGTGTCATTGCCGCCGCCGCCCAGGACGCAATCCTGGCCGGGCCCGCCGTTGATGTTATTGTCGCCGAGCGTGCCGATGATTAAGTCATTGCCGTTGGTGGGATTGTCGCCGCGCGCGATGATGACCAGGGTGGTCAGGTTCAAGGCGGCGCATTCGGGTGGTTTGAGGGCGTTGGCGTTGATTGGAAACACTGCGCCGCCCATCCGAGAGGGGGAGACCGTGTTGGAGGCCGAGAAGGCCGAAAACAGCCCAGCGGCCATCAAGACCAGCAGGCAGGCTGCCGCCGCCGCCATCCACTTATTGAGCGTCATTCCCGCCGCCTTTCTTCATCACGAACCGGTAAAAGGCCTGGCCGGTATCGACCGCGAACTCGTCGGCCTGGTCGCCGGTCACGCGCAGAATCATGCTGCCACTGTGTTCGGCCAGCCGCGCCAGGTCGTCGATGGAGGCGGCCTGCACCTCGCGCGCCTCCGCGCCGGGCGGGAACTGGGCCACATCTGCCATCCTCCCGCCGTATTTGATGGCTACCGCCTCGAGCGGGTTTTTCTTGAGCGATTGGCTGATGCTAAATGCGAGGAATCCGCCCACCGCCAGGGCGGAGACCAGCCCCAGCCCGGAGATGACCCGCGCCAGCCCGACCGTCAGCGAGAAGCCCGGCAGCCGAATCTGGTTGGCGATGCGGGTGTTGGTGGCGATTTCCTTGACTTCCAGCGGCAGCAGCGGGTCGGCTTCGGGGTTTTCGCGCAGGACGACCATTTGCAGGTCGTCGAGCAGGAACACCAGGCGCGGGGCAAAACGCGATTCGACCGGCTGCCCGGCCACCATCGCGGTCGCATTCACTTCCGGCGTGATGACGAAGGTGTATATGTCGCGGCGCACGCCGGTCACGCTCTCCACTTCGCGCAGGGAGGCCAGGATTTTGCAGGCGTCGAAGGATGCCGTAACATTGGCTTCCGCGCCGGAGAATTCCTGCCGCGCAGCGAGCGGGAAGGCGCGCTTCCAGCCGTTGCCGGCCTCGGCCTGGGCGTTGAGGCTGATATTTCCCGCCGCATTTTTAGCGGAATCGGCCATCAGCGAGTAGCCGAATCGCAGTTCGACCTGGCAGCCGGCTTTCAGGAAGACCGGCTCCCCGGCGGCGGCGCTGCCCGAAGGGTAGACTCCCGGCTGGGGCGCGCTGTAACTGAATCGCCCCAGGTGGATGTACTGGAGGCTGACGGTTTCGCTCAGGTACGCGTCGCGGGTGAAAGCGACCAGGCCCAGGGCGGCGAAAAGGATAAAAACAATCGCAAGGGAAAAAATGGTTATCTCAAGTTGGCGGGCAAGTTCCTTCATCGCTGCGCCTCCTGTAAAAGAACGATACGACATAAAGGTTGGGGCTTTTTTTGGCGTCCGTTTGCCAGGGAGAAGGGCAAAAAAGACCACCACCGCTACTGCTCCGGTCAGCAAGGCCAGCCCCAGCGGGGCGCGGAAGGGCGCTAAGTAACGCCCAAAGCCAGGGATGTGCAGCCAGGCTTTGCCAACGACCTGGCCGCTGACCGGTTTTTCGGGGTCGAGCCAGGCGTTGTTATCGCCTTTGAGCGTAAATTCGTTGTTGCGTGCTGCAATGATGCGGTGGATGACGTAACTGTCGAGGTCGGCGCTGTAGTAGGTGACGATGTCCCCGACGCCGTAGGATGGCTCCCGCCGGACGACGACCAGGTCGCCGTTCTGGTAGAGCGGTTCCATGCTCGCGCCGCTGACGATGACGTAGGCTGCGCTCCCGCCGAATTGCATTGGCAGGAACAACGCCCAGGCCAGGATGACCAGCACGAGGAACGTTCCACTCAACAGGGGAGAAGTCCAGCGGCGCATAGAAACCAGGCCGCCAGCCGCAGTCTTCATTGGGTGAAGCGCTGCGGCTGGCGAGTAGTTACGAGTTCGCTGTGTAGATTTGTCTCGACATCGACTATTGAGCAGCGATGACGCGCAACTCATCCGCATTCAGCACCGAGACGCCGCCCGCAAAGGCGCAGGTCACGTTGGTGCCAGCCGTCACGGTGCAGGAGGTGTAAGCCGTGCCGGTCGAGATGAGTTTGACATGCACCGCGCCGCCAGCAGGGATGGCCGGGGCGACGCTGAAGGTCATCGAGTCGATGGTGGCCGGGTTGGCGGCGTTCAGGTTGTAGTGAATGTTGGTCACGGTGTATCCGCTGATAGCGGCGGAACCGTCCCCGGCGGCGCTGGCGCCAACCGTGTTGGAGGCGGCAAAACCGTAAACGGCCACCATCAGGACCATCAGGGCCAGCAGGGCAAAGGCGAACTTGAGATTGCGTTTGAAATTCATTATTTGTAACTCCTTTTAGATAATTGGGTGTAGTTGACGAGGCGCGCCCCCGTCAATCATGCAATATGTTACCAAACCCAACCTTGCGAAACATTGTCAAAACATTGTCAGACATTTACAGACTTGTAAGAACCCAATGAAAAAGGGCGAATTACTCGCCCTTTTTTGCATTCCTGTTAACTCTGATTCCTGAAACCGTCCCGAAGGGTTCTGCAACAAGTCCAGAGTTGCGCAAAAAGTATCTTCTCAATATTTTGGGGAGAGAAGCACCGTCCCGCGAGCGCTCAGCCGAGCGGTTCGAACGGCTCAACCAGGTTTTTCAAGCAAACCTCACCTGCGCTTGTCGCGCAGGCGCAAGTGTCGGGACGTTTCCCCATTTTTTTGA
>DAOUAZ010000023.1:0-16058 GCA_034432975.1 Anaerolineales bacterium
AAGCTTCCGGACTCCAAACTAGCGCGGGACTTCGCCCCGCTAGCGCGGGACTTCGTGATGCTGGCGGCAGCGGGCTTCGTACATTTCAGACGCGCCGACGATGACGACCGGGTCATCGTACCGGGCCGGCCTGCCGTTCACGAGGCGCTGGGTGCGCGAAGCGGGTTCACCGCATACCATGCATATCGCGCGCACTTTATCGACCTGCTCGGCCTTCGACATCAACGCGGGCATGGGGCCAAAGGGTTCGCCGCGGAAATCCTGGTCCAGCCCGGCCACCAGAACGCGGATTCCCCGGTCGGCCAACTGGCGGGTGACTTCGAGGATGCCGTCGTCGAAAAACTGGGCTTCGTCGATGCCGACGACGGTGGTATCCGGCTCCATTTTGGCAAGGATATCGCCCGATTTTTCGACCGGGATGGCGGAAAAATCGGACCCGGCGTGCGATGTGACCTTTTCGACGGCATAGCGCACATCGATGGCCGGTTTGAAGACCTGCACTTTCTGGCGGGCAATCACCGCCCGGCGCAGGCGGCGGATGAGTTCATCCGTCTTGCCGCTGAACATCGAACCGCAAATGACTTCGATCGAACCGTGAATATGCTTCATGTCCTCTCCCAGGGGAAATAATAACAGGCAGATGTAACATCTGCCTGTTAAGTTTACCTGATTTTAAGGCTGTTGCAGGAATTTTAAGCGGCCTCGCCGGCAACTTCGGGCAGGTCGTAGCCCAGGGCGCGGATTTTCTTCTTGCTGTCGATGAGCGCTTTGCGGCCAAAACCATCGACGGCCAGGGCGGCTTCATCGCCTTCAGCGAGTTTCGCCATCAACTGGGCAATCGTGGTAATCCCTGCTTTGGCGAGCGACTCGGTCACACGCGCGCCCAGTTCCAGGTCGGCAACCGGTTTGGGCGGGGCTTTTTTGGCGTCTTCGCGGGTTTTAACCTGCTCCACGTACTCCTGGCGGGCCTGGAGTTTCTTGTAGAAGCGGTCTACCTGCCCTTCCACGTCGAGAATGCGGGATTGCTCACCGGAGAAGAACGGGTGGCATTTGGAGCAAACTTCCACGTGAATGGATTTTCTGGTCGAGCCGGTCGTCCAGGTACTGCCGCACGAGGCGCAGACGACCTTGGTGTCTTCATAAAACGTTGGGTGAATTTTTTCTTTCATTGCGAGCCTCTGTTATTCAGCCGCAGCAGCTGCTTCCAACGCTTCCGCGGGGATAACGTTGGCGCGCTTGCGCCCATGCACAATATCGTAAACAACAATGCCATCGACCACGGCGAAAATGGTGTCATCCTTGCCCACCATCACGCCCATGCCGGGTTTGATGTGAGTCCCACGCTGACGGACGAGGATGTTCCCGGAGAGAACGAACTCGCCAGCATAGCGCTTCACGCCCAGGCGTTGGGAATTGCTATCGCGTCCATTTCGGCTGGAGCCGCCACCTTTTTTATGAGCCATAGTTACCTCTCTTACTTTTCGATTGTCTCAATCGCAAGGCGGGTGTAAGACTGGCGGTGACCGGTCTTCTGGCGAATGCGCTTCTTGGGGCTGTAGGTGAAGCTGACGGTCTTCTCACCCTTGAAATGCTCCACAACTTTCGCGCTGACAGACGCGCCCGAAACCACTGGCGCGCCGACGGTGACGTCGTCACCATCCACCAGCAACAGCACTGAATCGAGTTTCAGGCCCTCGCCGGCTTTTACATGCAGCAGGTCAACATCGATGACCCCGCCTTCGACGGCTTTATATTGTTTGCCGCCGCTTTCCAAAATAGCGTATTTCATAGTTCCTTTCTCCTGGTCTTCGCTTCGCCACAGCCGCCGCGTAAGGTTTTTCCCAATCCGCCGCGCTGCGGGTAAGCCCGGAATAACACACGAAAGCCCCCAACAAGGGGCAGGCGCGAAAAAGTATTATACTACGGGGCGACGAGGTGTCAACGTTAAAACGCTGGCGATTTCACGAAGGGACGATACTCCAAACAAAAACCGGGAGCCGCGGCTCCCGGTTTTAGGCGGTGGGGGGCTACTTCGCTCCGCTGACGACTTCGTAGCGGCGGTCGAAGGTGTTGACGGCCTCGCGGTTGAGAGAAACCAGGTTGCGGATGGCGGCGGGCAGGGCTTCGGGGGCGTCGAGCGACTGCTCGACGGTGTCCAGCGCGGCACTGATTTGGCCGCCGAGGTCGAAGAAGGCGTTATCGAAAGCGTAGAGTTGGGCCAATTCCTGTTCGTTGATTTTGACGGCGTCGAACAGGCCAGAGTAGCCGTAGGTAGCGTTGCGGATTTTGTCGGTGAAGGTGCGCATCAAGACGGCGGCCTTTTCCAAGTCATCGACAAATTCGATGCCGCCCTGGCTGACGAGGTCGGCTTGCAAGGCCGAAAGCCGCTTGTAGAGTTCCTCGTAACGGCGCGCGACCGTGTCGCGCAACAGTTTATCGGCGGCGCGGCGGTTCTGCCGTTCGATGTATCCGCTAAATCCGGGGATGTATGAGGCCAGTTTCTTGAAAAGGTCCTGGTCGCCGGTCACACGTCCGAAAAAGTCGCTCATGAGTTCCTCCTGGAAAAGGTAGTTGGTGTGATTTTGTTCATTATAGCCTGTATTTATGAGTATAATCAAGCGGGCTACCTCATCATTTACGCAGCCTTAAAGACAAAGTTGCATACCACCCCGCGCTTGCGGGTCCATTTTTGAAAGAGAGGATTTTCCCATGATTGTCACAACCAAAAAGTTATTCGAAGCCGCTTACGGCAAGTATGCGATTGGCGCGTATAACATCAACAACCTGGAGCAGACGATGGGCCTGTTCCGGGGCAATATCGAGAGCAAGGCCCCGTTCATTATCCAGATTAGCAAGGGCGCGCGCTCGTATACCCACAAGAAGATGCTCGAAGGCCTGATTCGCTCGGCGGACGAGGTTTTCCCTGAGGCCATTTTTGCTGTCCATCTCGACCATGGCGATGAGGAGACCTGCTACGACTGCATTGACAGCGGTTTCTATTCGTCAGTGATGATTGACGCCAGCCACGAAGATTTCGAGAAGAACGTGGAAATCACCAGGCGCGTGGTCGATGCGGCCCACGCCAAGGGGCTGGTGGTGGAGGCCGAACTGGGGCAATTGGGCGGCGTAGAGGAGCATGTCAGCGTCGATGAAGCCAACGCCAAACTGACCGACCCCGACCAGGCCAAGGAATTTGTACGCCTGACGGGCGTCGATTCGCTGGCTTGCGCCATCGGCACCAGCCACGGCGCGTTCAAGTTCAGCGGTTCGCAGGGATTGCATTTCGAGGTACTCGAGACCATCCAGAAGTTGCTGCCCGGCTTCCCGCTGGTGATGCACGGTTCCAGTTCCGTGCCGCAAGAAGAAGTGGCGCGCATCAACGCCGCGGGCGGCGACCTGAAAGGCGCCAAGGGCGTCGACGAGGATGAATTTGCCCGCGCTGCCACCCTGGGCGTGACCAAGGTCAATATCGACACCGATGGCCGCCTGGTCTGGACGCGCGTCCACCGCGAATATTTCCGCGATAAGCCCTCGGAATTCGACCTGCGCCCGATTGGCAAAGTCTTCATGACTGAATATGCCAGGTTCATCGCGCGCAAGAACGAGAAACTCGGTTCCGCCGGGCATCTCGATGAACTCCGCGCAATGTTGGGCAAGTAAATAAACGTCCCGAAGGCTGCCGTCTGTTGCTTAAATTGCTCGAACTAAACCTTCGGGACGGTGTTTAATGATGAGCAAATAGGAAAAAAGGTAACTACCTACCCTCACCCTAACCCTCTCCCAAAGGGAGAGGGAATCGGACATACGAAACGGATTTTCTTGCTGAAAGCGACAAAATCGTCCCTGTTTTCTCCCCTCTCCCACCGGGAGAGGGGCCGGGGGAAGCCCCGCGCAGCGGGGTGAGGGTGGGCAGGCAGTTACAAAAAAAGAGAGCCTCGGGGAAATCCCGGGGCTTTTCATCATTGGCTATTCGATATTCGCCTGCCGACTTTCGAATATCGAGTATCGAATATCGAGCATCATCATGCCTGAAGAACAGAACATCAACCGTTCCCGTTACATGGTCATTCCGCGCGTGCTGGTATTTGTGATGCGCGGGGCAGATATCCTGCTGCTCAAAATCGCGCCGCGCAACGGAAAGGTGACTCGCTGGACGGGCCGCTATAACGGCCTGGGCGGTCACATTGAGCGCGGGGAAGATTCGCTCACCGCCGCCCACCGCGAACTGTTCGAGGAAGCCGGGGTGACGGCGAACCTGCGTCTGCGCGGCGTGTTGCTGGTCGATACGGGGGAAGACGTCGGCATCGAACTGCACGTCTTTGGCGGAGAATACCTTTCGGGTGAATTGCGCTCGACGCATGAGGGCGCGCCGGAGTGGGTTCCCCTTAACCGGCTGGATGCAACCCCGCTGGTGGATGACGGCCTGGCGCTGATTGGCAAAGTCCTGTCGATGCGGCCCGGCGACCCGCCCTTTTGCGCGCGTTCGTTTTATGATGAAGGGGAGTTGAAGATAGTGATTCGTGATTCGTAATTTTGGCTAAAAAACGTCCCGAAGGTTACTGGAAAGGACAAAAACCCCGTTCGGAAACCTTCGGGACGTTCCACCACTAACTAAAACGAAATGCTTCCATATCAAAACACCACTTTCAGCGCCTTCAGGTGAATGCTGAAGGTGCTGCCCTTGCCCGGTTCGCTTTCGACGGTCAGGCGGCCAGTGTGTTGTTTGATGACCTGCTGGGTGATAGCAAGCCCCAGGCCGATGCCTTCGAACAGGTTGCCGCCGCTTTGCTCAAGGTGATAGAAGCGGTCGAAAATACGGGGAAGCCGCTCTTTTTCGATGCCAATGCCTTTGTCGATGACATCGATGATGATAGCGCTGTCACCTTCACGCACAGCAACCGTCACCTGGCCGCCATCCGGGCTGAATTTGATGGCATTATCGACCAGGGCCGCGAGCGCGCGTTCCAGCGTTTTGGGGTCGCCGGATGTGGCCGGGAGATTGGGAGAGACTTGCAGGTGCAGCGTCACCAGGTTGGCGGCGGCTGTTTCGTGGTAGGCATCGACCACCTCCCCGGCCAGTTCACCCATGTTCACCGGCTGGAATTTGGGCAGGATAAGGTCCATTTCCTGCAAAAACAGGATGTCGTTGATCAGGGTGGTAATTTGCCCGATGTTACGGGCGACCATGTCGATGACCCCGGGCATTTTTTCGGGAGTAATCAGCCCCTTTTGAATCAGTTGCAGGAAGCCGCCAGCGGCCATCAGCGGGTTGCGCAGTTCGTGGGCCACGTTGGTCAGGAATTCGCGCCGCGCCAGTTCCTGTTCGGCCAGTCTTTGGTAGGCCTCAGCCAGTTCGCTGGCGCGCATCCGCAGGTCTTCGATAGCCATCTCGTCATTTTCGCGCAGGCGGTTGGAGATTTCGCGCACCATTGCCATGGCAACACTGGAGGAATGTCGCAAGACACGGTCGAAGTCATCGCGGTCGATTTCCAGCACAGTGACGGGTTCGATAGCGGTTACGGTGGCGGCGCGCGGAGCGTTATGGATGAGGGCCATCTCACCGAAGAAATCCCCGGCTTCGAGTTCCTTGAGATGCCGCTGTTCGATGTTGTTGATGGTCTTGGTGACGCTCACCCGCCCATCCAGCAGGATGTAAAACTTCGACTCGATTTCCCCTTCGTGCGTGAGAACGATACCTTTAACGTAATTCATCACCTGGCTGCGGTTGAGCAACTCGTCGATTTCCAACTGGTTGATGCCCGGAAAGGCGCGCGGGATGATTTCTTTTGGGGACGGCAGTTTTTTGCGGGGCAAATTCATCGTGTGCATAAAAACACCTCATAAGCATTGCACTTATTCTACCGCTCGATGAAATTCAGCGCATAAGCATAGCGTATTAAAACAAACGGGTCAGCGCTTCACGGCTGCCAGCAGGAACTCCAGCATGGTTTGCCCAAATCCTGGCTCCATTTTGCGTGGAACCAGGAAATCCTGCCCGTGTTTTTTGCCTTCGGCGGGCAACACCTTATACAAGGCGTTTTCGGCCAGGCTCAGGCATTCGTTGGCAGAGGGGCTGTTGACGCTGTATAAGCAACGGACGGGGTTCCCGGCGTTCATCACCCGGTAGGCGTTATCATACCAGCCCAGGCCGAGGAAACTGCCCGGTGAGATGGCAAAGACTCCAACGCAGCCCTGTTCGCAGGCATCGACCACTGCGTCAGCGCCGATGCTTGTGCCAATCCCGATGATGCGGCTGGGGTCGGCATGAGGTAGGGAAGCGGCGCGCCGATACGCGGCCCTGGCATCCAACAGATAGCCGCGCTGGGCCTGCTCTGTGATGGCAGAAATAACCTGCCCCGGGCTTTCTCCGTGTCCGCGAAAATCGAAGGTCAACACGTTGAAGCGCAAATCGGACGGCATGAGCGGCAGTTTCCCCTCCGCGCTGGGGGTCGGTTCGGGCGGATTCTCGCCTTTGACCGGGTAATTTTGCAGCCAGGGAATCAGGTCGCTTTGCGGCCAGGCCTGGGACTGGTTGCTTCCGAACTGGTGCATCAGGACGACGACCGGCGCGTTGGGCTGGGCCGCAATGTAGTAGTACCCGACCAGCTCCAGGCCATCTTCGGTTTGGATGAGGATGCGTTCTCCCGCCGGGTTCCATACCGGGGTGACGGTGATGCTGAGGGGTGTGTTGCTCGGTTCAGGGGTGAGGGTGGCGCGCCGGGTAGGAGGCGGAATCGGGGTGACAGTAGCGCGCGGCGTGCGGGTGGCGGTTGCTGACTGGACAGGCAACTCGGCAGCAGGTGAGGGGGCTTCTGGCCCAAAGCGGCAGGCAGCCAGCAGGATGATGAACAGGAACGTGAAAGCAGCGGGGGCGATTTTGCGGAGCATAAAAACATTATACGGCATTCCGCAGCCATTGTTACAATCGCCGGGCCTCAATGGCCTGCCCCAATTTTCCCAGAAAGGGCAGGACCAAGAGGAACCGAAAGACCCCAAAGCCGCCCAACTTGTGGATTGCCTCCTCGAACAGGGCATTCACTGTTTCTGGCTGGCCCAGGTGGCAGGCGTAAGAGATAACTTCTGCCCAGGATTTACTATGGATGTTTCATCGCAAAACCAAATTGCCAGGGCCCGTAGCGACGCTCCTTGACCAAATTCAGCCTGCTCCAGGCTTGTTGCAGAATCCCCTCCCGAAAGGATTGATGCGGCGCTTTTACGATGGCCAGCCCATCAACCCCTTTTACATTCATGCACTCGAACGAAGAGAAATTGTTCAATTCGAGCATTTTATCCTGTATCGTATCACACTCATCGGGGCCCGTTTTATAATACAAAAACAGGCCTTGTACAATCAGGGTCATCTCGGTGAATGCGGGATTGGGGCGCGCGAAAATCAGATACTGGCAGCGCCCGATTGCCGCGTCACCCGCCGAATAAACCCACCCGATAGTACCCTCTTCCATGGGATATATTTTGGTCTCGTCGAATTGAATGAAGGTGGTATAAGGTGACTCCAAATCAGTTGCAAGCCAATCTCTATGATCGGGCAGGTCGTAGCATATTTCGAGGCGGTAGTTTTCCCCCTCCAGGTGAGAGTCTATAAGATACATGGTGATTCCGTTAGCGCTAAAACTCTGTTGCTCAAATGCTGCAGGGAATGGCACAAAAGCAGGGGATGAATGTGTTGCGCCAGAAAGAGGTTCGATGCCTGGTGGCCTGGAATCCTGCGTGGTTGGCACGATATAAGAGTTCAGAATGAACCCTCCCAAAAAGCCTGATACGAAGGTCAGGAAAAATGGGAGCAATTTTCCGATTTGGGTAAATTTTTGCATGGTTACCTGCAAATATTTTGCATCCATTCGAGCGAGTCACAAGATTCGCTCGAGTGGATGCTCAAATCAAGATGATGACCGGGTCAGGGGGTAGATGTTTTAATATCGAATACCCAGGGGCCGGAGCGGGCGTCAACGATTGCCTTGTAGACTGTTTCGCGCGCGGCAACTTCCGTCATGGTGTTTGGCTTCGTCAGGATGTCTATCCCTGAACTTCCGCCGCCCGCGTGGCAGCTGATTTTGATGCCCGTGTTCGAGTCGTCCAATTCTTTTTGTATGGCTGGGCAATCCAACGCCTCGGATGGAGAGACCGAAAGTTGCTTTACGGTCAATTGGATGTCCGCTGCTTCTTTGTCAACGACAATCGGAAAAAGAACATACTCGCAACGTTCGATTTTTATCCCGTCGGCAGAGAAAATCCAGTCAATCGTCCCTTCTTCGATGGGATAGATAACTTTCCCTTGCACATTCAACATTACTTCATCACCACGATTAGCAAGCAGCCAATCGCGCTGATCGGGCAAGGTATAACATAAGTCCACCTGGAAACTCTCACCGGCCTGGCGGAAGCCCGCCAGCCGAATGGTAATTTCGCCTACCGTGCTTTGGCTTTGCCGACCGTGAATATTTACATCATCAAAGGCCGGTCTGGTGAAATATGAAGCACTGTCTTTCGCCGAGGCCAGGTTACTGGAAAAAACTACCCCGACAATCGCGAGCGATGCAATTGCCAAAATCATCACTTTGAGGCGTTTTTGATTCAACATATTGTCTCCCTTTTCAATAAGTAGATGTACAAAGCCCGCTTGGCCCATTAACAAGACCGGTAAATGGGCCGTTGGCTTTTGGTTTGTAGTCACCGCACGCCTGAAAACCATTACTTCCGTATCTTTGAGATGAATAGGTTGAATCGTTTGAAGGCGAGAGTCTCTGGTGCCAATACCAATTTTTTAAGGTTGCGTTTATGTAATACTCGAAACCTGAGTAATTCCATGAGCGTGCCCAGAAAGTGTTGCAATCGTCTGAAAAGCGCAGTTCTAATTTTATTGGCCCAGGGTTTCCATAAGGCCATTTCTGGCGAACCGTAGCGGCACTATCTGAACACCCTGTAGATGCAGGGTCAGTTCCATTACATGCGCTACCGTTACAAAGTGCCAGGGCCTGCCCTGAGAGAGAACCTAACACTGCAAAAGCGAAAATTACAAGAAAAACCTTTCGAAGCATATGGCCTCCTTTTGAGAAAAGTGTCTTGGATTGAATGCGTGCATATCAAGCTTTTATCGCCTTTTGCCTTTAGCCAATTGGTTAATATTTTGCGTTTCGAAATTAGCTTGTAACATGTCGAAATTTTTAAACTTGTTGCCTGCTCACCTCCGTTTTAAAACAGTTTACGCAACAATTTTGGCATTTTTAGGGCATCAAGTCAATTGTGGAAATCCCCACCTTTTTCAAGTTCAGTGGGGAAGAGATTGGGCATGATGAGGTCGAGCAGCAAAATGTCAGGGCGCAATTTCGCAACCATCGGTTTGATTTGCGCCCCGTCTTCCACTTCACCAATGATTTTCATATCGCTGGCCTTTTGGATAATGGAACGAACCCCTTGAATTGCTAACGGATGGTCGTCTGCTATTAAAACGGTAATTGTTTTTCGAGAGTTTGCCTGCATTTTTTCTCCTCTCGTTGTCTGGATACCCGAGTTGACTATGCAGCCATTTTACCGCCTCTTTTACCGCTTCTTTTTGTCCATCACATTAAGGCTGTTTGGGAGATTCTATCTTTTGGATAGTTCCTGACAGAACAATTCGATACAATTGCATCGTTTGGAGTCGGCGGCCAAGTGCCACAAAGTGGGATGCCGCCCAAAATTACAGGCCTCCAAAAATGGAGAGAATTATTCTATGCGACCCGTTGCAGTGCTTGGAATTGGACAGACCCCCGTCGATGAACATTGGGATAAATCGCTGCGCGAGATTGGCGGCGAGGCGATTTTTGCGGCCATGGCCGATGCTGGCCTGGAAAAGGCCGATGCGTTGTACGTTGGCAACATGCTCTCCCCCCTGGTGAGCGGACAGAATCAACTCGGCGCATTTTTCTCCGATTGGGCCGGGATGTGGCACCGGGAGGCGATGAAGGTTGAGGCGGCTTGCGGTTCTGGCGCGGCGGCCTTCCGCGCCGCGCTGATGGCGGTTGCTTCGGGCGAGGTGGAAGTGGCTGTGGCGTTGGGCGTCGAAAAGATGACCGACATGGCCGGGCATGACGTGACTGCCGCGCTGGCAACCGCCGCCGATGCCGATTACGAGGTGGAGCAAGGCGTCTCGTTCGTTGGCCTGAACGCGCTGGTCATGCGCCGCTACATGTACGAATACGGCTGGAAGCACGCTGATTTTGCGCCGTTTTCCATCAACGCCCACGCCAACGCCGTTCACAACCCCAACGCGCGCCTGCGCGACAAGATTACGTTAGAACAGTTCGAGAAATCCTCGATGGTGGCGACGCCCATCAACCTGCTGGATGCCTCGCCGATTGGCGACGGCGCGGCGGCGGCGATTCTCGTCCCGGCGGAGAAAGTTGCCTCGATACCGGGCCGCCCCAGGGTGCTGGTAGCCGGTTCGGCTTCGGCGACCGATTCGATCGCGGTTCACAGCCGCCGTGACCCGCTCTTCCTATCGGCGGCCTGCGAATCGGCAAAGCGCGCTTACCAGATGGCCGGAGTCGGCGCGCAAGACATCGATATCTTCGAATTGCATGATGCGTTTTCGATTATGTCGGCGCTCTCGCTGGAAGCCTGCGGCTTTGCCGAGCGCGGCCAGGGGCCAAGACTCGGCCTCGATAACGAGATACAGGTGTCAGGCCGGATTCCGGTCTGCACCCGGGGCGGATTGAAAGCGCGCGGACATCCAGTCGGCGCGACGGGCATGTACCAAATCGTCGAAGTCATCCAGCAATTGCGCGGCGAGTGCGGCCCGACCCAGGTGGATGGCGCAAAGGTTGGCATGGCGCAAAACATCGGCGGCAGCGGCGCGACGATTTTGACGCATATCCTGAAATCTGGATAAATGGTTTACAAAAAGGGTTGAACTTATGGCGTTCTTGTCCTATACTAGAGATGTCACTCACCGGAAAGGACAAAGACTATGCCTGAACGCAGAACGACACCCCGTCGTAAGTTTTCGTATTACATGCGCGTTGTAGATGATAAGACCGGGCAATTGGTCGGTCATCTTGCGGATATCAGCCCGCGCGGCTTCAAACTGGATTCTTCCCAGGCTTTACCAGACGAAAAGGATTTTCGCCTGCGCATGGATTTGACCGGCGACGTTTCTGACAAGCCTTATATCGTTTTTACCGCCCGCAGCAAGTGGTGCAAACCTGATTCGATGGACCCGTTCGTGCATAACGTCGGGTTCGAGATAGTCAATATCTCGCTCGCCGACGGGAAAATTTTCCAGACCATCGTCGAGAAGTACGGCTCACCCGAAAACCAGTGGTAAAGAGTGTGTTTATTCGAACCCCGGAAGGCCGCTTCCGGGTTTGTGTTTTAAGTGGCGATTTTCACAGAATCCGCATAAAATTCGACCCATGCAAAAATTATTTCGTGTCCTGGTTCGGATTGTGCTGCGCATCATTGCCCGGGTGGAAATTCACGGCCTCGAAAATCTGCCTGAGGGCGGCTTTATCCTGGCCTCGAATCACCTGGGGCGGCTCGATTCTGCTATCCTGTATTACGTCATCGACCGCGAGGACGTGATTATGCCGGTGGCGGAAAAGTACAAGACGCACTGGTTTTATGGCCCGCTGGTGCGCTCGTTGGGCGGTTTTTTTATCAACCGATTCGATGCCGACCTTGCAGCCATCCGGGAGGTGTTGCGGCGCATGAAAAAGGGTGGAATTTTCGTGATTGCGCCCGAGGGGACGCGCTCTAAAACCGAGTCTTTGCAACAGGCGCATCCGGGCGTGGCTTTTTTTGCGTCCAAGACCGGGGCGCCGGTGGTGCCGGTTGCCATGGCCGGCACCGAAGACCGCCTCGTCCTCGAAAATCTCAAGCGCTTTCGCCGCTCGCGCATCGTCGTGCGGGCCGGCAAACCCATCCAGGTGCAGTTGGGTAAGTCACTGGAGCGTGAACAGGCCCTCGATACGGCTACGGATGACATTATGTGCCGGATTGCATCCATGCTGCCCGAAAAATATCGCGGCGCATACTCAAATCATCCCCGCCTGGCGCAGATTTTGAAATCGGAAGCCTCCACCCTGCATCCCCAGCCCAAACAAACAGAGACTGCCTGATGAGGACTTTCCTAAAGCGGCTGATACGTTTCGTGTTCAACCTGGTTGCCGAGGTGGAAGTGACCGGCAGGGAAAATGTGCCGGAAAGCGGCGCGTTTGTACTGGCGACCAACCATATTGGCATCATCGACATTGTCATGTTCCACTATGTCTTCGACCGCTTCGATATGTTCATCCCGGTTGGCGAGAAGTGGGAGAAAAACTCCTTCATCCGATTCCTGGCGAAAAACCTGAATTTCCTTTTCGTAGACCGCTTCAATCCCGATTTGAAAGCCCTGCGCAAGATGATTGCCCTGATGGAAAACGGCAACGCGCTGGTGATTGCCCCCGAAGGGACTCGCTCCCGCACCGGGGCGCTCATCGAGGGCAAGCCGGGCGTGGCCTACCTGGCGGCGCGTTCCGGCTTCCCGGTCGTGCCGGTGGCGATTACGGGAACCGAGGACAAGGTCATCTTGGGCAACATCAAACGCTTCCGAAAGTCCAAGATTACGCTGACGGGCGGCGCGCCCTTCGTCATCCCGCCGTTGCCCAGGGAGAGCCGCGACGAATCGCTCAAAACCGCGCTCGATGAAATCATGTGCCGGATAGCAGCCCTGCTTCCGGAGCGCTACCGAGGCGTGTATGCGGAACATCCGCGTTTGAAGGAATTACTCGCATGTCTTCCTGGAACAAGAAATTAGTCTTCATCACCGGCGGCTCCAGCGGCATCGGTTTGGAAATGGCGCGGATTGCCGCGGCGCAGGGCGCGGACATTTGGCTGCTTGCGCGCCGCCGCGACGTTCTGGATGTAGCTCTCACCCAGGTTCGGTCGGCGGCCACTGGCGGAGCCAGCCCGGAGCAGCGATTCGGCGCGGTGAGCGTGGATTTGAGTCAGCCGGAACAGGCTTTTCCCACGCTCGAACACCTTATCCGCGAGGCAGGCGTCCCCGACGTGCTGGTCAACGCGGCGGGGGCGGCTCATCCCGGCTATGTGGAGCAGTTGGAGCCGCAGGTGTTCCGCTGGATGATGGATGCCAACTACTTCAGCACGGTATACGCCACCAAAGCGGTCTTACCCGGCATGATAGCGCGCCAAAGCGGCCACATCATCAACATCTCCTCGGCGGCGGGTTTCCTTGGGGTGTTTGGTTATACGGCGTATGGCGCGTCCAAGTTTGCGGTAGCAGGTTTTTCGGATGCGCTGCGCGCTGAAATGAAGCGGCACAATGTTCGCGTATCAGTCGCTTACCCGTCTGATACGCAGACCCCGCAATTGGAGTATGAAAACCGCTTCAAGCCGCCGGAGACGAAGGCCATTTCCGGCGCATCTGCCGCGCTTCGCCCCGAACAGGCCGCCCGTTCGATTCTTCGGCAGGCCCAGGCGGGGCGATACGGTATTTTTACCTCCCTCGATATGCGATTGTTTTACGTTTTGAGCAAACTCCTGCCCAAAGCCCTGGTGTTCGCGGTGTTGGATGCGATGGCAGGCAGGGCCAAACAGTATTGACCACTGGAGAATCAATGGACATCTTCGAAAAATGTTCGCAGTTTACCGAGGCAAAAGCAGCTATCGAACAGGGATACTATCCCTACTTCATTCCCCTGAACGACAACGAAGGCACGGAAGTGACGTACCAGGGACGCCGCCTGCTGATGTGCGGCTCGAACAACTACCTGGGACTGACCACGCACCCGAAGGTCAAGCAAGCCGCGCTGGACGCAATTGCGCGATATGGGACGAGCTGTACCGGTTCGCGCTTCTTGAATGGGACGCTGGAACTGCACGAGCGGCTGGAGCGTGAACTGGCCGACTGGGTGAGCAAACCCGCTGCGTTGGTCTTTTCGACCGGGATGCAGGCCAACCTCGGCGCAATCAGCGCCCTGGTTTGCCGCTCCGATGTGGTGGTGTTGGACAAACTCGACCACGCCAGCATCGTCGATGGGGCGCGGTTGGGCTGGGGCGAGATAAATCGCTTTCGTCACAGTAATGTAAAGGATTTGGAGCGCATCCTCGCCAGTATTCCAGAAGAAAAGGGTAAACTGGTCGTGGTGGATGGCCTGTTCAGTATGGAAGGCGACATTGCGCCCCTGCCAGAGATTGCGCCGGTCTGCAAGAAGTATGGCGCGCGCCTGATGGTGGACGACGCGCACGCAATGGGCGTGCTGGGCGGCGGACGCGGTACGGCGGCGCATTTCAACATGACGGACGAGGTGGATTTGATAATGTCCACCTTCAGCAAATCGTTTGCCTCGCTGGGCGGATTCGTGGCTGGGGATGCCGATGTGATTCACTATATCAAGCATCACGCCCGCGCCCTGATTTTCAGCGCCAGCATCCCGGCTTCCAACGCGGCGGCGGCGTTGGCCGCGCTCGAAGTGATGCGCGAGGAGCCAGAGCGGGTGCAGCGCGTCAACCAGGTTGCCGAACGGGCGCGCAGCGAGTTGCGCCGCCTGGGGTTCAACATCGGCAACTCGCAGACCCCCGTCGTCCCCATCATCATCGGCGACGACATGCGCACGCTTTTTACCTGGAAAGCGCTCTTCGAAGCCGGATTATTTGTCAACCCGGTGCTTTCTCCCGCTGTGCCTGAGGGAAGCCAACTGCTGCGCACCAGTTATATGGCAACCCACACCGACGAACAAATCGACCGGGCGATTGAACTGTTCGAGCGCATCGGACGGCAAATGGGCGTAATTTAACCAATTGCCCGCAGTTCAACTCCGGGCAAACCGCAGGATTTTCACCTTTTTTGGAGGAACAATGGCAGAAAACTCCCCTTCGCTCGAACAATGGAAAAAGTTGTACGACCTGATGGCGCAGTTCGAACAACTCGCGCCCTGGGATTGGATGGAAGAAGACGATATTTTCGGCTTCGAAATGCCCGGCACGGGCGAACTCGGCTTTATCAGCGTGATGGGAGCGCTGGGCGAGCATTATGCCATGGCGATTTACCAGGGCGTCAAAGGGCTGGATGGCTTCTGGCAGATGCAGGAACTGGGGCCGAGCCTGACCCCGGAATTTATGCTGACCGTGCCGCAGTTGCAGGCCGCCTTCGAAGACCGCGAAGAAATTACAAAAGAAGACCGCGCGGTCATCAAGCAGTTGGGGTTGAAATTTCGGGGCGCGAAAGCATGGCCGCAGTTCCGCGGTTTTCGCCCCGGCTGCTTCCCCTGGTACATCGAAAAGGCCGAAGCCGAAATGCTCATCTGCGGGCTGGAGCAGTTACTGGATGTCGCGCCGCGCTTCGAAGACGACCCAGACCTGCTGATGCCAACCGAAGATGACGATGACTACCTGATGCGGGTGCTGGAAGATGGTGTTTGGAAGGATACCATCCGGCGCATCGAAAGCGGTCAGGAAACAACCCTGCATTTCAAGATGAACACGCAAGCCATGAATGCCTTGAAACAGGCCATGCCCGGTCAGCATACCCTGGAAGTCGATTTGTTTATGATGACCACTCCCATCCAGGAGAAGCGCAGTGAGCGGCCATGCTTTCCTTATATGTTGATGATTTGCGACCAAAAAAGCAGGATGATTTTAGTCACCGAACTGCTCCAACCCTTGCCAGACCTGAAAACAATGTGGGAAAAAGTGCCAGCCCTGATTGTGACCACATTGGCAGGCCGGGTTGCGCCGAAGGAATTTGTAGCGCGGGATGGATTTGCTCTAACGGCGGCGGGGATTCTAGCGAAGGAACTGGGCTGCAAAGTGAAAAAATCGGCCCGGCTGCCAGCCATCGACAGCGCGCGCCGGGAGTTGGAACGCTTTTCTTTTTAGAATGAGAACGTCCAGGTTGCACTGTGCTGTTCTTTTTACGCCAGGCGGCCGTCTTGCATCTTCCATTGTTGGCTGGCAGCCTGCGCAACAATCGGGTCATGGGTCACAACCACAAAGGTTTGGCCAGCAGCGTGCAAATGGGCAAACAGTTCGAGCAGGTGGTCGCGGTTGGCAGCATCCAG
>DAOUAZ010000024.1:0-5998 GCA_034432975.1 Anaerolineales bacterium
CAGGCGCGGCACATTGGCGGTCATGCCCTGGTAACAGGGGTGGGGGCGGAGGAACTGTTCAGTTTCATCGAGGAAGCCAAAGCCAAAGTTATCCGAATAGAAGGCCCTTCCGACCTCCTCGGTAACAAACTCCACCAATTCATCTATGGTTCGGGCGCGAATTGCCATCCCCGCAATCGTGTGCAGCAGGGTTAATTCTTTTAATTGCCGGCGCAGAGCCTGTTCGGCGCGTTTCCGTGCGGTGATATCGCGGGCCAGGGCAATCACGACCGCCTGTCCAAAGTATGTCCCTTTGAACAGGCGGACATCCTTGGGAAAGATTTCTCCGTTACTGCGCTGCCCCCAAAACTCGAATGTTTGCGTTTCACCCCGGAAGGCTTTCTCGAGCAACTGCTTGATATGGTCTAAATCGTTTTTGCCGGGCGCTCCCAATGATTCTGGCGATTTGCCGATAAAAAACTCACGCGGATACCCGT
The DNA here is from genome assembly GCA_034432975.1 of Anaerolineales bacterium. Taxonomy (GTDB): domain Bacteria; phylum Chloroflexota; class Anaerolineae; order Anaerolineales; family Villigracilaceae; genus UBA5195. The sequence continues at coordinate 477 of DAOUAZ010000024.1, forward strand.
ACATCTCCACCGCGCCCTGGTTGGCATCCAGGAAGCAGCCGTTTTCATCCTGAATATAGATGGCGTCGGCTACGCTGTTGAACAAGCCGCGATAACTACGTTCGCTCTCGCGCAACTGCGCCTCAGACTTGATGCGGTCTGTAATGTCGACCGCAACGCCAATGACTCCCTGCACTTTGCCGTTTCCATCGAAAAATGGAGCATACGTTGAATCAAAAACGACTTGTCCGATATGATCTTCGCTTCTCGTAGTTTCCCCGGCCAGGGCGCGGTTAATGGCGTAGAGAACGCTGGGGTAATCCCGATACATTTCCAGCGCCGAAACGCCCACCACCTGCCCGGGCTTCAGGCCCAGTTGAACCAGCCCTTTGCCTTCTGAAAACGTAAAAATCCCCTGGTCATCCAGCATGAACGAAACGACATCCGTCCCGGTAACGACGGTGCGATAGCGTTCCTCGCTCTCGCGCAGGGCAATTTCAGCCTGCCTGCGCTCGGCCAGTTCGCGCTGGGCGGTTTCGAACAAGCGCGTATTCTCTACCGCAATCGCGGCCTGGTCGGCAATCAGTTGCAACAGGCGAATTTCTTCGGCAGAATATGGCCCGGCCTGTTCGGCATCGGCTACGATGATAACGCCGATAATTTCTCCCTTGACCATGAGCGGCGCGCCCAGGATGCGCCGGAAGCCGGCTTCATCGAATAACCGGGATTTGCCTTCCCAGGCCATGTAATCAGGAATCATCATCGGCTCGCCGCTAACGGCTATTCGTCCAACCAACCCTTCGCCTCGTCTGATGGTAATCCCCAGGTAATTAACGGGTGAATTGTATGAAACCACCGACTTGAGCGTTTCCCCATCGGCTTCCACCAGGTACAACGACCCGGAGGGAGTATTGAGCAGGCTGGCGGCCTGTTGCACGATGGTAGCAAGCAGGGTATCCAGGTCAATCTGGGCGTTTATCTCCAACGAGGTTTGGTATAGCAATTCCAACTCGCGGGCGCGGCGCTCCAGCGCAGCCTGCGCCTGCCGGGCCTCGGTAATGTCGTGCGCAATCTCAAAGATGACATCCTGGTTGATTGGCACCGAGGTCAGTTGCGTGATGCGAACCAAACCGTCCGGGCGCAGGTATTCCACTTCGCCAAACTCGATGGTTTCGTCTGTAGTGGCAATTCGTTCCAACCGCTCACGCGCTCCCTTGGGAGTGATATCGAACGTGCTTAATCGTCTGATTTCGCCCAGACTCCACCCGGTCAGTTCTTCGGCAGCCCGATTGGCATCGAGATAGCGCCCCGATTTTCTCTCGACGACGAAAATCGCATCGTTGGAGCGCTCGAAGAGCATCCGAAACCGGCCTTCGCTCTCCCTCAGTGCTATCTCTCCCCGGCAGCGCTCTTCGCGCACCCCTGCCTCGCGGATTTCGCGCCGCAGGGCTTCAGCCAACCGGTTGAGGCTGCCCTTCATCAAATAATCGTGCGCCCCCGAGCGCATAATTTGAACGGCGGTCTCCTCGCCAATCGTCCCGGAGACGATGATGAACGGTAAATCCAACCCGCTCTCGTGCAACACAACCAGCGCATCGGGAGCGCTGAATGCAGGCAGGTGGAAATCCGAAATAATGGCATCCCACTCCCCCTGGGCCAGCGCAAGGCGCATCTCATCCTCCGTCTCGACGCGCTGCATCGTAACGTCGAAATTTGCCTGGCGCAAATCGTAAGCAAGTAACTGCGCGTCGGTGTCGCTATCTTCCACCAGAAGCAATCTTAATCGCTCGCCCAATCCATTATCCATATCCTTATTATATGCGCTGATGACGTTGTAAAACAACAGGAAATGAAAGTTAACTCCCCATCTTTGCTATTACGAATTAAAAAAGCCGACTGTTGTATAATACTCCACGTTCCAACCTCACCTGCCTATGACCGCATCTAAACTCGAACAAGCCACCATCGAAACCGCCACCGACCTGAAATCGATTGCCCAATCGCCGCCGGTGCGTGATTTGTCGCGCCTGAGCCTGCCGGAAATCGAAGCGGTTGTCGATGTCACCTCCCAAATCATCCCGGCGGGCAACATCCCCGGCATGATTTTGAGCGGGCTGACCCGCCTTTCGGGCCAACGGCTGCCACAGCAAACCGTCCAGAAGCACATCACCGCCCTGTTCAGCGGGTTGGACTTCCTGTTCGACCAGATGGCCTCCAGCGCCATCCTGGTTGCGCCGGCCGCCGTCATCTGGGGCTACCAAAACCTGCTCAGGCTGGCCGGGAAGGACCCCGATTCGGCCTTCCCGGAGGGAATCTGGCAGTTCTACGCCGATTACGCCCTGCGGGAAGATACCGCCCGGCACGTCATCGAAACGCACGGATTCGAGACGCTTTTACAACAGCACGACATCCACCTGAACGAACTGGACCGCCTGACGGCCTGGGCGATGGCCGCCATCAGCGTCCTCCACCAATACGATGCCCTGCTCGAAGTCGAATGGCGCGAGCGGACTTCCACCTCCATCTTGAGTGAATTGACCCGCTCGCAGCCAGATTCTGCGCGCTATGCCGGTCTCTATCGCGAGTGGGAAATCCAACGCCCCTACCGGCGCGGCGCGGAGGCAGCCAGCTACGATTATCCCGACTATCGCCGCATCAAATTCCAGCACTTCCTCCAGGACGCCATGCGCGACCTGCCCGCCGACCTGCGCATCGAATGGCAGCGCCGGATGCAGGAGGCCGAACGAGACCTGCCTGCCTACCAGCGGCAGATGTCCATCCTGGCCTGCCTGGAACCGGGGCAATATGGGGAAACGCGCGCTCCTTACAACTTCGAGCAGGCCAAAATTGGAATCATCCTGCGCGGCAATTACTACCTGCTGCCCACCTGTACCCCAGGCAGCGACCAGCCGCTCAATGCCGAAACCGTCCGCGCCCAGATTTCCGCCCTGTTGGCCCTGCCCGGCGGGCAGCCCGCCCAATTGACCGAACTGGCCCGCGTCAAACGCTCCGTCTTACCGGCCCTCCTGCGCAAACTCTCGCCGTCCGTCGTGGAAGAAATCTCCCGCCTGCGTTTCGCGCCCATCCTCATCAATGCCGATACACGCCCGGCGAACCTGCCGTTGACCGAACTACGCCAGGCCGAACGCGGCATCGGCAGCCATGCCCTGACCATCTTCCAGACCGACTCGACCGCCGTCTTCGACCAATCGCATATCTTCTTCGATGGCATCCTGGGCGCGGCCCTGGCAGAAATCATTACAAACGAAGCCCTTTCGTGGGCAGTATACCTGAACACCCTGCCCGCCACGCGCCCGGCCGTCCAACGCATGTTTAGCGCCCTGGCCTTCCCCCTGACCATCGCCGACCTGGAACAGATTCGCAGCGCCCCGCGCGCCACCGCCGAAGCCGGGGCCGAATCAGGCAGGGTCAACCTGCGCGCCTGCCTGAACCTGCGGCATTACTTCAAGCAGCGCAACGACGCCCTCAAACTGACCGTCAACGACCTGTTGGTTCTCTACCGCGCCATGCACGCCGCCCGATACCAGCTCTCGCCCGAGCTGGAAAACCGGCTTAAAAAACTGGCATCCGACCGGGCGCATCGCCCCCTTGCAGAACAAATCCGCGCCGCCATCGAAGACACCCGCCGCCAGAACCCATCCATGCTGATTCCAATGGATGCCAGCCGCCGTTCCCCGCGCGACCGACTCTACCCGCTCAGCATGGAAGTCCCCCTGACTGAACTCGACCTGCTCGGCCTGCGCGAGCGCGCCATCCAGGCCCTCAATGCCTACGAAGGCTACAAAGGCGAGCGGCCGGCCCTCTACTCCCAATTCGACGAAGCCCAGCGCGCCTACCTGGCCGCCCTGGCCGGCTTTGGCGCGATTTTCGATAAACTCAAAGAAATTGCCATCCAGGGCGAAAGCGCCAGCGTGGGCGCCATCAAAGCCCTGGCGCACATCCCACCCCCCCTCCAGCGGCTGCTCGACCAGATTCCCGGACGGTTCGAACTGCTCAACAACGTCCTCAAAGGACGCGAAGTCTTCTCCAACGTCGGCGCGGTGGTTCCCACCAGCACCCTGCGGCGCTTCGTCACCGCAAAAGACGACAACGAACAGAAACAACTCGTCTGGGGCGTCATCACCGATGCGGATGGAATCATGCACATCAGCCTGCGCGACTTCCGCCCGCATGTCGCTGCCCTGCAAGCCGTTGGCCGCGCCGACCTGGCCCATGAAATTACGCAAGATTACCTGGATTCCTACGTCAAAGGCTTCAACAACTTCGTCTTCGACCTGCATCGAATCACCCTCGCCAGCCGCAAAACCAAACCCGAAAGATAAACATCCTTATCTCTTTGCTCATTTGCTCATTTGCTCATTTGCTTCCTTGCGTATTTGCTTCCTTGCTAATTTCCCATGACCACTGACCCGCTCATCGGCAAACAACTCGCCAACTTCCGCATCGAACGCGTCCTCGGACGCGGCGGCATGGCACAGGTCTATTTGGGGCAGGATATCAAACTCCAGCGCCCGGTTGCCATCAAAGTCATCGACGCCCGCTACCGCGACAACCCGCAATACGCCCGGCGATTCGTCACCGAAGCCCGCGCCGTTGCCCGTTGGCGGCACGAGAACATCATCCAAATCTACTACGCCGATGACCAGGACGGCCTGTACTACTACGTCATGGAACCCATCGACGGCCCCGACCTGTCCAGCGTGCTGAACGCCCATGCCGCGCGCGGCGAAAAACTGCCCCATGCCGAAGTATTGCGCATCGGCAAAGCCATCGCCTCCGCGCTGGATTATGCCCACAAACACGGCGTCATCCACCGCGATGTCAAACCATCCAACATCTTCCTTTCCAGGGATGGGCGCGTTGTGCTGGGCGATTTCGGCCTGGCGCTCGACATCAACCAGGGTTCCTCGGGCGAAGCCTTCGGCAGCCCGCACTACATCTCACCAGAGCAGGCCCGCCGCTCCACCGACGCCACCCCCCAATCAGACCTTTACTCGCTGGGCGTCATCCTCTACGAAATGCTGACCGGCGTCGTCCCCTTCGACGACCTCTCGCCCACCAGCGTTGCCCTGCAACACCTCACCCAGCCGCCCCCGCCCCCGCGCAGCCTCAACCCGCAACTCAATGCAGCCACCGAAGCCGTGTTGCTCAAATCGCTTGGCAAGAACCCAAAAGAACGCTACCCCACCGGCGCGGCGCTCATCGACGCCCTGGAACAAGCCCTGGCCCAACCGGCCTCCACCCAGGAACGCATCCTGCCCCTGCCGCCCATGCCGGCCGCTGTCCTGGGCGGCAAAACCCGCCCCGTCACCCGCAAAATCCTGCCTGATGCGCCAAAAGCGGCCAAACGAAGCCGCTGGCCGCTGGTCCTGCTGCTCCTACTTGCAGCGCTCTTCTCCTTCATCTTTTTTGGAAATGTCCAATTAAGGGGCGGATTGCCAGCCCTGTTCCCCTTCCTGGCCCCAACATCTACCCCCACCCCAACGTGGACGAGCCTGCCCACTGCCACCCCCTCGCCGCTC
>DAOUAZ010000025.1:0-14193 GCA_034432975.1 Anaerolineales bacterium
CGCATCTGACCGGCGGCGGATTCATCGAGAACATCCCGCGCGTTTTGCCGGGGAATCTCGATGCCGTCATCCGTTTGGGTTCCTGGCCCCTGCCGCCGCTTTGGAAACTCATCCAGCAAAAAGGGAATATTTCCACCGAGGAAATGTACCGTGTCTTCAACATGGGAATCGGAATGGTTGCGATTGTTGGCAAGGAATCCGTGACTGAATTTCGACAACGCATTCCCGAAGAGACTTTCGTGATTGGCGAACTCGTCCCCGGCGCGCGCAAGACCATCCTGGCGTGAATATTGCGTCACCGTCCAAAATCACTCGTCACTTTTCACTTTCAATTCATCCAGTGCCTTTATAATTTCGGGCATGTTCTCCAAACGTCTCCTCGCCCTCGCCCGCTCCTCCAACCTGGCCTTGACCATCACCATCGTGCTTGGCTTCCTGGGCGGTCTGCTGACCATCCTCCAGGCCTGGATTTTCGCCGTCATCATCAACGATGTCTTTTTCAACGACCTGACGCGCGAGGGGGTTCTCGGTTCGCTGGCCGCGCTGATTGGCGTGGTGGTTCTCAAAGCGGGGACGGTGTGGGGGTCTGAAGTCGCCGCCAACCTGGTCGCCCAGCGCGTCAAGGGCGGCCTGCGCGAACGGCTGGTCACGCACCTGGCCGCCCTCGGCCCGGCCTACACCCAATCGGAACGCACCGGCGAACTGGCGCTTTCGGCCATCGAAGGCGTCGAAAACCTGGAAGCCTATTTCAGCCAGTACCTGCCGCAACTGGTGCTGGCCGCTTCGATTCCGCTCTCGGTGCTGCTGCTGGTCTTTCCCATCGACCCGCTCTCCGGCCTTGTCTTCCTGCTGACTGCCCCGCTCGTGCCGTTTTTCATGATTCTGATTGGGCGCTCCGGCGAGGCCCTCACCAGCCGCCAGTTCGAGACCTTGCGTCGTCTCTCCGCGCATTTCTACGATGTGCTGCAAGGCTTAACGACTCTCAAGGCCCTCAACCAGTCGCGCAGCCAGGCCGGGGTGATTGGCGAAGTCTCGGAGCGCTACCGCGACGTGACCATGCAGGTCTTGCGCGTCACCTTCCTCTCCGCGCTGGCCCTCGAATTTCTGACAACCATTGCGACCGCCATCATCGCCGTCGAAATCGGATTCCGCCTTCTCTACCGCAACATGGATTTCCTGCCGGCTTTTTTTATCCTTGTCCTGGCGCCTGATTTTTACTTGCCGCTGCGCCTGTTGGGACTGCGTTTCCATGCCGGAATGAATGGCGTCAGCGCGGCAAAGCGGATTTTCGAGATTTTGGATATACCTGTTAAGCGGTTTTCCAGTTATCCAGTTAACCAGTTAGACAGTCGGCCGGAGAACCGTAGAACCGTAGAACCGGATAACCGGACAACCGGACAACTGCAAAACATTAGATTCAACGCCGTTTCTTTTACCTACCCCGACCGCTCCATCCCCGCCCTCCAGAATGTGACCTTCCACATTCCTCCCGGCCAAACCACTGCCCTGGTTGGCGCTTCCGGCGCGGGAAAGACAACGGTTGCCAACCTGCTGATGCGCTTCATCGAACCTGGCGGTGGAGTTATCACAGTTGGAGATGTCCCCCTCTCCGAAATTCCCGCCGATGAATGGCGCAAATCCATCGGGTGGGTCCCCCAAAATCCTTACCTTTTCTCAGATACCATCGAGGCCAACCTGCGCCTGGCAAAGCCGAATGCGCCTGAAAGCGACCTGCTCCGCGCCTGCGAACGCGCCGGGTTGCTTGACTTTATTCGCTCCCTGCCCGACGGCCTGGAAACCCGCATCGGCGAGCGCGGCGCGCGCCTGAGCGGCGGCCAGGCCCAGCGCCTCGCCCTGGCGCGCGCTTTCCTGAAAGATGCGCCCTTCCTCCTGCTGGACGAACCCACCTCCAGCCTCGACCCAGCCCTCGAAGCCGAACTCCAGACCTCGGTGCGGGAACTGATGCAGGGCCGCGCCGTCCTTGTCATCGCTCACCGCCTCGCCACCGTCTACCAGGCCGACCAGATTGTTGTGCTGGAGGCCGGGAAAGCAGTTGAAATTGGCAGGCACGAGGAATTAATCGCCCAAAACGGCGCCTACGCCAAACTTGTGTTCCCGTTATCCAGTTAGCCGGTTGAACTGGATAACCGAAAAACCGGTCAACCGAATCACATGAAATCTCTTTTCCGCCTTGCCTCCTTCCTTATCCCCTTCTGGCTGCAAGTTTTGCTCTCGGTCCTGCTTGGCGCGCTGACCATCGGCTCCAGCATCGCGCTGATGTCCACCTCGGCCTGGTTGATTTCGACCGCTGCCATTGCCGTCTCGGTGGCGGAACTGGGCGTCTCGGTCGTTTCGACACGCTTGTTCGGCATCTCGCGCGCCGTGTTTCGTTACCTCGAGCGGCTGGCCTCGCATTCGCTCACCTTCCGCATCCTGGCTCGGCTGCGGGTCTGGTTCTACCAGGCCATCGAGCCGCTGGCCCCGGCCCGGCTGACCTCCGCCCGTTCTGGCGACCTGCTCTCGCGCGTCATCGCCGATGTGGAGACGCTCGATAACATCTTCGTTCGCGTGCTGGCCCCGCCGCTGGTGGCCGCCGTCATCGTCTTGGGGATGGCCGTCTTTATGGGCAGTTTCGACCCCTCACTCGGATTCGTCATCACAGTCTTCCTGCTGGCGATTGGGGTGGGACTGACTGCCTTCAGCCTGCTCCTCAACCGGCGGCTGGGGAGGCGGCTGGTAGAATCGCGCTCCGTCCTGCGCGCCGACCTGGTCGATGCGGTGCAAGGCCTGCCCGATTTAATCGCTTTTGGGCAGGAAAAAGCGTACCTGGACAGAATCAAGGCTTCAGGCCGGGGGTTCTCATCAGTCCAGATCCGCATGGCGCACTTAAACGGCCTGCAATCCGGCCTGAACAGCCTGCTGACCGGCCTCGGAGTCTGGGTCATGCTCTTCCTCGCCATCCCGCTGGTTTCGAGCGGCAAAATCGAGGGCGTTTATCTCGCGGTGATTGTGCTTGGCTCCATGGCGAGTTTCGAGGCTGTCCAAAACCTGCCGCAGGCCGCGCAACTGCTGGAGGCCAACATCCAATCGGCGCGGCGGCTGTTCGAGATTGCCGACCAGACCCCAGCCGTGATAGACCCCGCCGAGCCGCTGCCTCAGCCCGCCTCCGCCGATTTGCGCGTCAACAAGACCTCCTTCGCATATCCCGCTGAAGAGCGTGCTTCAGACGGAATACGCGCCACGCAGTCGCCCCTCGTTCTTGAGAACATCTCTTTTACCCTGCCCCCCGGCAAAAAACTCGCCCTCGTTGGACCCAGCGGCGCGGGGAAATCGACCCTCGCCAACCTGCTGATGCGCTTTTGGGACGCGGAAGGTATTACGCTCGACGGGCAGGATATCCGCGCCTATAAACAGGTCGATACCCGGCGCATGTTCAGCCTGGTGAGCCAGAATACCTACCTGTTCAACGCCAGCCTGCGCGAAAATCTGCTGCTGGCCCGTCCCTGGGCGACGCAGGACGACATCGAAGCCGCCTGCAAATCCGCGCAACTGCACGATTTCGTCGTTTCACTCCCCAACGGTTACGAGACGCTGGTCGGCGAGCGCGGCTTGCAGTTGAGCGGCGGCGAGCGCCAGCGGGTGGCAATTGCCCGCGCTCTGCTCAAAAATACGCCTATTTTCATTTTCGACGAACCGACCGCCAACCTGGACGCCGCCACCGAACGCAAACTGGTCGAGACGCTCCAATCTGTGATGGAACACCACTCCGTTCTCTGGATTACGCACCGGCTGGTAGGACTGGAAGCGATGGACGAGATTCTCGTCCTCGAAAACGGCAAAATCGTCCAGCGTGGGACGCAGGCTGAACTTCTGGCGCGGGATGGGTTATACAAGAAAATATGGGACTTGCAAAACCGCGCCCTGTTGTAGGTGAAAGATGACTGATTGGAAAACCGCCCTCCAGCGTGAGTTCGAGATGGCCGCCGCCGCCCGCGCGCGCGGCAACGAAGGCCAGGCGCGGGTCTGCGCCCGGCGCGCGGCGGGAATCGCCCTGCGCGAATACTTCTCCCGGCGCGGAATCGCTGCGCGCAGCCCCAGCGCTTACGACCTTTTGCAGGAATTTATGAGGCTGGACGATGTTCCGCCCGGCCTGCGCGAGATGGCCGCTCACCTGACCCTGCGCGTGACCAAAGAATTCAAACTCCCCCTGGAGGTTGACCTTGTTCAAGAAGCGCGGACGCTTTGCGAGCGGCTTTTGCCCGCCGACGAGGGCTAGTGCCCGGCATTTCTAAAGAGGTAGAGTTAAAATGGCTGTTTCAGGTGGTTTTTGCCCTACATATTTAGTTTAGGTATCGAAGTTTAGAGTTCATCTTCACGAGTCTGGAAAAGCAGGAAACCTGGCTCGGCAAGCGATTAAAAAACAAAATCCGGACACGGATTTCGCGGATTTGACGGATTTGCGCGGATTTTTTAAGAAAAATCCGTGAGATTCCGTATAATCCGTGTTGGGCGGCAGTATGGCAATCCGGGCTTGTAAATATATTAGTGAGTCCGCTGCAAAAAGTCCAATTTTTAATGCAAAGACGCCAAGACGCAGATAAAAATCGGATTTTTCCGTTTATTTAGCCAAAAATCGGGCGAAAATTCATAAAATCTTTGCGCCTTTGCGTTAAGGTCTTTAGTTTTTGCAGTGAAGTCATTAGTGTAATTTGCATTTTCATCTGAATTACGGGAATCCGCAGTTGTAATTGAGAGCGACATGTTGTAGAATTAAATAAATCGTTCCTTGTTTTTGGGAGGAATTACTATGAAAACCATCAGATCAATCTTTTTTCTGGCTGTATTAGCCTTGCTAACTACAGCTATGAGTTTTATTTTTGTAACATCTACCGTAACAGCTGAAGCAGAATGGCAGAAAAAATGTTCTTCTCTACAACCAGAGTTCGCAGAAGTAACTGCCCCAGAGTTTGAGGTTATTCTTCGGGATAACGACGTTATTGTGCGTGGCACCAGCTATGTCGTGCCTGAAGCTACCTTTCAGGGGTTTGAATGGGCGATTGATTTAAAAAATTGTACTTACCAGACCAAGCGCATAAAGAACAGTGAACGCCTTCCCGGCAATGTCGTCAATGAGGAATATTTCAACAATGAAGTGAACGAGAGAATAGTCGCAGCCACTGGTAATTACCTTGCTGGCATCAAAATAGTCACTAAGGACCCTCCCGGTTACTGGCTTGCCGCCACAACTAACAAATTATATTGGACTACTTACTCAAATGGAACAGTGCAATGGTATCGTTTTGTCAAGGGATGCACTGGATATACTACTCCCCTCAATACCCATTGGTACGTTAGCAGCTGCCAGTGGCTCAATGAAAATCCTTACTATTCAAGTGATAGGAGATTTGTGTATAGCAGAATACAAGGTTCTTACTATAACTATGATTTTTTGGATCCTAATCAACGAACAGATGCCAGACAATATAGCAAAATTACAGGACGTAATAATGGGTCTTGGTTACATGAATGGTCAGCTACTCATTCAGGAGAATTCTACTGGTTACTTCGTGGTGAAGTAGTGCCTGATTATCCTTAATTTAATATAGAACAATATGGTGAAAAAGAAAGTCTATTACAGCACTATATCCTAGTGCCTGCAATAGACTTTTTCCTACAAGAGAGTTGCGGTGCAACATGGAGATATATACTTTTCTATTCTGGGGTTCTTTAATGATATCCACAGGATTAGCAGTGTGGGGGGTATTACAAAAGCGCAGTTCTATGCTTATGACGAGCAGCATAATATCTCTACCTTTTTCGTTAATCTTATTTGGTTATCCCGCAAGTCGCTTCTTCGTGATATTACCAGTGATACATTTACTAGCATTTTTGTCTGTTCATAGACAATTGCGGAGAACAAGTTGGTTTTTATTAGCCCTAATAATTGGATTTATTGTATGGTTTCTCATTAAACATTTTAGCCAATAACCTCATTACTGATGAAGCCCGCCCAACACCGTTTTCTCAGGAAGTGTCCCAAGATACTTCCTTTCTGGAAACAGGATGGCCCGCCATCTTGATTGGGTGTAGCGGACGGGCGGGAGCTATCGCCCCGCCCCAGGGGATTCAGCCCCGAAAGCGGGATTCTACCTTTGGCATTTTCCCGCCAAATCCCCCGCCCGCCGCTAAAACCTACCGTATTCCGTGTACCAAAAGGGTTTGACCCAAGTTGAACTCTAAACTCAAGCTAGTACTCTGTTACACATGGATTGATGGGTAGAGTTTTTTAAGTTTGATCCGTGCGTCGTCGGTCGTAAAATGCCAGTCAACAGTGGCGCCGTTTGTATTACGTTCGGTCTCCCAGGCTTCAATTTCGGAGGCCAAGATCGCTTGGTTGGGAATACGCCCATCCAGGCATTGACGGGCAAGCACACTGAATTCGATCTCGGCCATGTTGAGCCAACTGCCGTGCTTGGGTGTGAAGTGAAATTCCAACCGGTCCAGGATTTGTTTGGCTTTGGCTGGTTCGAATACTTCGTACAACGCTGATGGCGCATGCGTATTCAACTGATCTTCCACAATGATACAACGGTCAGCGTCTGGAAAGTGAACATGAACCAGGTCGTGCATGCACATGGCCCAATCCGCTTTGGTGCGACGCTCCGTCACCTTGACATGTCGCCAGTTTTGGAGCGGAGCAAAGAACATGAACAGATTAGCCGTGCCTTCCCGCCGATATTCGTAATCATACCGTTCTGGTTGTCCAAGCTTCATTGGCAAGGGTTGGCGCTTCTCGCTCACCAGCTGGACTGGAGTTTCGTCAAAACATATCAATAGAAGCCTTGCATCGGCAGGGCGCCGATAAACATCCAACACGTCTTCCATGTAGTACACGAACTCTGCTTGACTGCCTGGCGGAATACACCACTCTTTCCTGAGCCACGGCTTCAATTCGTTCTCGCCCATTACTCGGTGAACCGTTACGTAGGAAAGTTCGTCCACATACTCCAGCCGTACCATTTCCTGCGCCAGCAGACGCAAGCTCCAACGCCGATGACCAGCAGGCGGCGCACCGCACGCCAGAGCAACCAGATAAGCCTCTTGAACGCCATCCAAAAGGCGCTCATACTTCCGCCGTGTGCGGCGCGGGTTCAAAGATTCCTCAAAGCTTTGCTCCACAAAGCGGTATCGTACCCGCTGGATAGTAGGAATGCTCACGTCCAAAGCTTCCCGAATCGCCTGGTCTGCCCAACCATCATTGGCTCTCAAAAGTATACGCGCATGGTTGAGCTTACGGACGCGCTCTGTTCCAGATTTCACCAAACTTTCAAGCAAAGCCTTTTCCTCTGCGCTCAGGCTAACCACATATTTCTTGGCCATAGCTGCCTCCTTCACGGAGACAGAATAGCACAGTTACCTATCAAAGCATGTGTAACAGTCTACTAGGTAGTTCGGGTATTAATGATTGGGTTGAATCAGTTTGAGCAGCCGGGCGTCCAGGTAGGTCTGCGAATAAAATACCGCTCCCAGGTAAAGTTGCGACTTCATCATTGGGTAAGCCTGTTCCAGCCAGGGTGTTTGCTCCGTCTCTGCGGGCAGGCTCAAGCAGGTTATCCAGAGCAAGCCGTCATTGTGGCTGTTGGCGGTCATGACCGCCCGAATTTCCTCATAGTGGCGCAGGGAGTCGGGAGCAGGGGGAGCGAGCGGGTCAACTGTCACAGATTCGAGCCGAATGCTGAGGATGGCAGGACGCAGCCCGGCGGCATACAATTGCCCCAAAAAGTCCACATCCCGTATGTCTTCGGAAGAAGAGAGCAGGTTGCTCAAGCCGCCTGCTGCCAGGTAAACCTTCAGGTTTTCGGCTTCGAGACGCGCCTGGGTGCTCTCGAACAGCCGGGCGTAAGCATTGGCGTCTGGCGGGGCGTTCCAGCCTGCGATTGTATTTGCGTTGGGGAAGAGTTCGATGGCCGAAGGATGCGAATCCCAGCGGCTGAGTTTCAACACGAGTCTTGCTGTCTGTTCCACATCCGGGCCAGTGGAGGTCAGGGCCCAGGCGGGGGGATTCTTGATGGAAACGAGAGCCTCCAATCCCAGCGAGCGCGCCAGCCGCAGGGCGTTCGAGAACGACGACGCTTCGTTCCACGCATCCGGCGCGGGCTGGGCGGCTTCCCAATCGAAATCCAGCGCCACCCAATCCAGGCGATTCCGGGCGGCCAGGCGCAGGGAAGCCTCCACGCGCGGGTCATTCATCTCGATGCGCGCGCCAGACCCAAACTCCAGCGATTGCGGCGTGCCGGGCGCAGCCGTTGGGCGCGTGGACTGTGGTTGGGTTGGGCTGCAAGCCACCAGCAAAATCAAAATTCCGGTCAGGAGTTGTCGCGGTATGGCGCTGGGCATGGCTCTTTCATCGAATCTGGAAGGTTTTGTTCTGCGCAGGCATCTTGGTCCGCAAGCAGGCGCGGTTCCGGCAGGGGCAACTGCCGGTACTGGTACTTTTGGACCAGGGGACGCAAAGTTTCCGTCCGCTGGTGTTTGGGGCGGGTGTTGGGGTGGTTTTTTCCGGGATGGTCATTCATGACGTTCCTGCCAAAAGGGTAAATTTCGACCTGCTTTGTTTGTTGCAAGAAGCGTGCCAGGATGACAGTCGCGTGTATAATTCGCTGCATGATTCTCGTCACTGGTGGAACTGGTTTCGTTGGGCGCGCCCTGGTGCGGCAACTGGTCGCCAATGGGCAGCAGGTGCGCACGCTGATTCGGCCCTCCCCGCGCACCCCGGCCCTGCCGCGCGGCGTGCCGGTGGAAGTGGCCGTCACCAGCCTGGGCGATGAGCGCGGCCTGCGGGCGGCCCTGCGCGGCGTGGATGTCATCTACCATTTGGCGGGGGCTGAACACGAAGGCGCGCGCGGCGATGTATTGGGGGTGGATGGACGCGGTACGGCCAACCTGGCGCAGGCTGCCGCTGAAATGCGCGTGCGGCGCTTTTTCTATGTCAGCCACCTGGGCGCCAACCGCTCCTCGTATTATCCTCTGCTCAAAGTCAAGGGAATTGCCGAGGAACGCATCCGGCGCAGTGGCGTGCCGCACACCATTTTCCGCGCCGCGCTTTTATATGGACCCGAAGACCATTTCACCACCTCGCTGGCCCGGCTGATGGGGATGTTCCCGCTCCTGTTCCTGCCGCGCGATGGCGGGGTGCTTATCCAGCCGTTATGGGTCGAAGACCTGGTCACCTGCCTTCTGTGGGCCAACGACGCCCCCGAAACCCTCAACCACACCTACGACATCGGCGGCGCTGAATATTTTTCCTTCCGCCGGACGGTTGAAATCATCATGGAAACCACCGGTCGTCGGCGCTGGCTCGCGCCCCTGCCCCTGCCGGCCCTGCGCTCGCTGACCGTTGCCTTCGAGAGCATGTTTCCCGCCTTCCCGTTTTCCACGTTTTGGGTCGATTACCTGTCCTATAACCGCACCTGTCCGGTTGATTCGGTCACGCGGCTGTTCGGCTTCCTGCCGGCGCGCTTTACCTACCGTCTCGACCACCTGAAAGGCGTCAACTGGCCGCGCGAGGCCCGGCGCGCCCTCTTCGCAAAACCGCTCAACCGAAAAATCGGATAACTGGAGAACCGAAAACCTGGCAAACCTATGGAAATCCGCATTTTGGAAACCCCCTCCGAAATGACCGAGGTGGAAGAACTCCAGCGCCTCGTCTGGCCAGGCAGCGAAACCGAGGTCGTGCCGCTGCACCTGCTCATCACGGCGGCTCACAACGGCGGGTTGGCGCTGGGCGCGTTCGAGGGCGGGAAAATGGTTGGGTTCGTGTTCGGCTTTCCCGGCCTGTACGAAGTCCCAGACGGTCCCCGCATCAAGCACTGCTCGCACATGCTCGGCGTTTTGCCCGGCCTGCGCGATTCCGGAATCGGCTTCGCGCTCAAACGCGCCCAATGGCAGGTTGTCCGCAAGCAGGGCATCGACCGCGTTACCTGGACGTATGACCCGCTCCAGAGCCGTAACGCCCATCTCAACATTGCCCGGCTGGGCGCGGTCTGCAACACCTACCTGCGCGAAGAGTACGGGGAGATGCGGGACGAATTGAATACAGGGCTGGCTTCGGACCGCTTCCAGGTCGATTGGTGGGTGAACACGCAGCGGGTGGAGCGGCGGCTGGGACGCAGGCCGCGCGGGGAGCTTGGAATCTCCAACTACCACAGCGCGCGCATCCCACACATCTACCGCGTGACCATCGGGGCTGATTCTTTGCTCCGCCCGCCTGAACATTTTTCCATTCCTGACGAAGCCATGCTGTTGGCCGAAATCCCCTCTGATTTCATGCAGATTCGCCAGGCCAATTTCCCGCTCGCGGCTGCCTGGCGCGCCTCCGCCCGCCAGGTGTTCGAAGTGTGCTTTGGCTTGGGTTATCTCATCACCGGCTTCATCTATGAGCGAGAATCGCGCCGCAGCTATTACGTCTTCACGCACGGCCAGGCCACCCTGGGGGATTTTACCGTACAGAAATAAGGATGTTCAAACGCTTTTTGGAGTTGCCTGGCGCGGGTCTTTGACCAGGAAAAGCATCATTAGCGTCACAATCACCCCGCCGAGGGCCGAGAGCAGGAAGGTGGCCTGGTAGCCGAACGAATCGGCTATCCAGCCGCCCAGGATGGGCGCGATGATGGTGAAGGGCGCGACCAGGGTGTTCGACATGCCGATGTACAGGGGCCGCTCGGCCTCCGAGCCAAATTCCACCACCAGCACCATGCCAATCGTCCAGTAAGCCACGTTCGCCAGGGCGGAAATGATAAAAACGAGGTAAAACCATTCCAGCGCGGGCGCCGCCCAGGCCAGCAGGGAACTGAGCGCCACTGAAACCATGCCAACCACCAGCATTTTCTTGTGACCAACCCGGTCGCTTAACCAGCCCATCCCGGCGTTGGCAATCGTCTGGGCAATGGTCAGGGTAGCAGTCAGGTATCCGGCGGTGATGGTGTCCATTCCGAAGCGGCGCAGGCCGTAGACGATGTAAAAGGCAAATCCCATGGCAGCGAACTGGTACAGGATGCGCGCGGCCATGAAGGCGGCGAAATTTTTATCGCGGCGCAGGATGTCGCCCATGCCCTGGAAGACCGAGGTATGGGAGGGGGGAATCTCTTTGTTGTAGTCACTTAATTCGCGCGTAAATGCCAGTATGCCCATCGAGGCCCAGTAGCCGAGCGAGGCAATCAAGAAGCAGAGCGCGTAATCGAGCGGGCTGTCGAGCAGGTCGAGCAGGTAACCGGCCAGCACCGCCGCGCCGCTGATGACAATGTTTGCGACGGCGGCCTGGGCGCCAAAAAAAGACCCGCGCGACTCGGAAGGGATGATTTTGGCTATCATGCTCTGCCAGGGGTTGGCGGTAAAGCCTGAACCGAGTCCCTGCCAGATGAGCAGGAGGAAAGTGAAGGGCAGGATGATGCTTGCTCCCCAGGCGGGCAGCAGCCAGGCGGCCAGGGCCAGCCCCATGAACGGTAAGCGCTCGTGAACCGTCATCAGCATGACCATTGGTTTATACCTGCGCAGGCGGGCGACCTGGTTGGCGGTGAACAATTGCGGCAGCTGCCAGCCGACGGCGTGGATGGCGGGAATCAGGCCAATCAGGATGGCCGAATCGGTCATCTGGCTCACGAAAAGCGGGATGATGGTGCCGAAGGAACTGAATCCCCAGCCGAAACCAAAAAAAGCGGCATCCACCATGCCAATGAAGACGTTAAAACGAAGGTTTCTCTGGATGAAGTTTTGCAGGACGGTCATACTGCGATTCTACTTTCCAATGTTTATGGCGCAAAGAAGGTGGTCGCGATGAAAAACGCGGCCAGGCACAGCGCCAGTATTCCGCCGCCCAGGCAAAGCAGGAACACCGCGGCCATCGGGTCAGTGTTCCCCATAAAGCCATTGACGGCGACCATCGCGCCGAAGATTTCCAGCGCGGCCAGCGGGATGAGCGCCAGGAGCGTAACGACAACCACAATCCACCACATTTGACGTTTCCGTCGAGTATAGCAAACAAGCCGCGTTTTGTGACTGCCTCTTGACAAACAGGGCGGAATTGCCTAAAATAAAAACGAACGTCCGTTCATTTTGGAGTGATGATGACCCCCGAAGAACTTGCCAGCAAAGGCGAACGCACCCGCCAGGCCATCCTGGACGCCGCTTATGACCTGTTCCTGAACCAGGGATATTCGGCCACCTCCATGCGCCAGGTTGCCCAACGCGCGGGGATTGCCCTGGGCGGAATCTACAATCATTTTGCCAGCAAAGATGAAATTTTCCAGGCGCTGGTCATTGAAAAACACCCCTACCTGCAAATCCTGCCCCTGCTGCAAAGCGCACCCGGCGAAACCACCGAAGAATTCGTGCGCAACGCCTCGCGCCTGGTGCAGGAGGAAATGGGGCAGCGGCCCGGTTTCATCAAGTTGATGTTCATCGAAATCGTCGAATTTGAAGGCCGCCATTTTCCCAAGGTGTTGGAAGCGATTTTTCCGCTGGCGTTTCCATTGATTCAGCGTTTCATCGCGCCGGGGACGGGCGCGCGCCAGGACATTCCCGCTCCCAGGCTAATTCGCGCTTTCATTGGCAATATTATGGCCTTTTACCTGACCGATTTCCTGGTCAGCGCCGCCGCCGTGCCGCCCGGCATCAACGAGATGAACCTGGAAGATTTCATGGAAATCTTTTTGCACGGCATCCTGGAACGCAAAAGTCAGAATGCTGAATGATGAATTGCGACTGCCGAACACCGAACACCGATTACCGAATATCGAGTAACGAACATCGAACATCGAATATCGACTAACGACTAACGAATAACGAGTAACGAACATGAACTCTCGCCTGTCCTCCATCATCCGCAAGGAATTCATCCAGATTTTCCGCGACCGGCGCACGCTGATGCTGATTCTGGTCATTCCCATCATGCAGCTGTTCCTGCTCGGCTACGCCGCCACCAACGACGTGCGCAACGTGCCGTTGGCGGTCTTCGACCAGAGCAAGAGCGCCGAATCGCGCGCCTTGCTCGACTCGTACCGCGCCGCCGATTATTTTGCCCTGGCCTACGACGCCGGTTCGGAGGCTGAACTCCAGCGGCTCATCGAAACCGGGCAGGCCAGCGCGGCCCTTATCATCCCGCCCGATTACGCCAACCGCCTGAAAGCGGGCGACGCCCAGGTCATGTTCATCCTCGATGGCTCCGACCCAACGGTGGCCTCCACTGCGCTCTCTGCGGCCAAACTGATTGGGCAGAGTCACGCCACGTCCATCCTGGCCGAAAAAGCGGCCCGCTCCGGCCTGGCGCTCAAACTCCAGCCGCCGGTCGATGTCCGCACCACCGTCTGGTACAACCCCGACCTCATCAGCGCGCATTTCATGATTCCCGGCGTGATTGGCATGATTCTCTACGCCATCACCGCCATCCTGACCGCCTCGGCGGTTGTCCGCGAGCGCGAGCGCGGCACCATCGAGCAACTCATCGTCACCCCCATCCGCCCCTGGGAACTGGTCATCGGAAAAATCATGCCCTACACCATCCTGGCCTTGTTCGACACGCTCACCGTCCTGTTCGTCGGCCACTGGTGGTTTGGCGTCCCGATTCGCGGCTCGCTCGCGCTCATCGTCGGAGTCTCGGCCATTTTCCTGCTTTCTGGCCTGGGCGTTGGCCTGTTCGCCTCCACCATCGCCAACACCCAGCAGGAATCCATGCTGACGGTCTGGATGACCCTGTTGCCCAGCATCTTCCTCTCCGGCTTTTTCTTCCCGCTCGAAGCCATGCCCCAAATCTTGCAATGGATTTCCTACGCCATGCCATTGCGCTACTACTTGAGCATCATCCGCGTCCTGCTGCTCAAAGGGGTCGGCCTCGAAAGCATCCTCCCCGATTTCATTGCCCTGACTATTTTCGGCCTGGTCATCATGACCGCCGCCGCGCTGCGCTTTCGAAAACGTCTCGACTGATTGTTATTCGGTTAACCGGTTATCCAGTTAACCGGTCAACCGGATAACCGAAAAACTGAAAAACTGGAGCTCTTATGAACCACAACCGCCCGCCTGTTCCCGTCATCATCATCGTCCTGCTTGCCATTCTTGGCGCAGCCGCCTACTTCCTGTGGCCGCAGTTCCAGCCCGCTGCCGAAACCGGGCTGACTGCCTCCGGCACGGTCGCAACCG
>DAOUAZ010000026.1:0-9276 GCA_034432975.1 Anaerolineales bacterium
CATGGTGGTCAGCAATTCCGTGCCGAGATACTGCCCGTCGTAAAAAACGTGCCGGGTGATGAACGCGCGGCGGGTGTTGGTGGTGCGCTTGCCGCTGGATGGGTTGTCGTAACCCATCTGGTCGAAGAACAGGTTGCCCAGACCATAGTGAATGAACGACTCTCCGTAGAACTCCATCGCCTGCGAGTAGTGCGCCTGCGACCCGCTGACAATCACCGCCCCGGCCTCGGCCATGCGGCGGAAATCGCGCTCCTGCCAGGGGCGCGGCTCCGGGCTGTAATACTCGAAATACTGGAAGGCCGCAATCACGATGTAGCCCTCGGCCTTCAGGCGGGCAATTTCCTCGGCCATCCACTCGTAGCCATCCCCGCCCTTCGGTTTAGCGGCCCAATCCCAGCCACAGGGCGCGGCCCCCGGCCAGCCGTCGTCGCGCGCCCAGGCAAACTGCGGCCCGGCCGGGTTGCAGCCGATGAAGGCGAACTTCATGCCGCCGCGCTCCACAATCGCAGCCTTCTGGGCGTCGGCCAGGTTGGCCCCGCCGCCGAAATAGGGCCAGCCGCGCTCGCGGTACATCTCCAGCGTATAGAACGTGGCCTCCTTGCCCCAATCCTGGAAGTGGTTGCCGGTCAACTCCACCACGTCCGTGCCGACGTATTCCATCAGTTCGATATACTTCGGGTCGGAGCAAAAAATCAGCCGCCGCTGGTTCGCGTTCGGGTAGGGGCAGCCCACCGCAAACGGGATTTCGTTGGAGATGTGGGCAATATCGGCCTCCAACAGCCAGTCGCGGATGTCCCGGGCCGGGTAGGGGTTGCCGTTCAACTCCATTTTGAGCGCGGTGGCGCGCACCAGGGCGGTCACGCCGGTCATCACCAGCGTCACCAGTTTTTCGGGGTCGCGGTTGGTGGGCGGGAGTTCGGCGTATGTTCCGGTCAGCGCAAAATTCACCACCAGCGGATACTGCGCGGCATCGAATTCCTTGCGGAGCGGCGAAGCGCCGTCGAGTTCCAACACTTTCAATTTTGGATGAACCTGCTCGAAGGGCGCGATACCCCACGCAGCGCGATTCTGCCAAAGGGCCTCCGTCAACCCTTCGGCGGGGACAATTTCCACGCCGGAGCCTGTCTCGCCGCCAAAGATGGTTTTCATCGCCTCGAAGGTTGATTCCGTCAAAAACAACGCCTGTTCACTCCCTGACCATGCCGCTTTTAACTCGTCGAGTGAGACTTCATCGCGGATTGTGGGAAAGGCGGCCACCAGGGCATAAACCCAAACGGATTTTGGATTTTGGATTTCAGATTTTGGATTGACATCCAGCCAGATATTGGCTTCATCCCTGTTTTCGACGGTTTTTATGCCATTAATTAGATTGGCTGCGCGTAGTTTTTCGGGGACGGCGGGCGAAATCCACAGGGAAGGGACGGGAGTGGCTGTCGGTTCGGCGGTTGGCTCGGTGGTCGAGCCTGTCGAGACCGGGGCAGCCGCCTGGGGCGCGGGGATTGTCTCGGTAACGGGGGCAGGCTCGCGCGGAGTCTGAATCGCGGGGGCGCAGGCGGAAAGGAGAATCAAAAAAAGAAGGAGAAAGGAAAGACGACGAAGCATATATCTCCAAATTATCCACCGGCAAGCCGGTGGACTCCAAAAGCATATTCTTTCACCCGCGCTTCATCGACCGTTACGCCCAGGCCGGGGCCGGTTGGGACGGTGATGGTGCTATCGGGGTTGAGGGTGAAGGTTTCGAGGGTCACGTCCTGGCGGTAGTAGCGCGCCGAGGCGGAGATGTCGCCGGGCAGGGTGAAACCGGGCAGGGAAGCGATGGCCAGGTTGGAGGCGCGCCCGATGTTGGTTTCGAGCATTCCGCCGCACCAGACCGGCATGTCGATGGCGCGGCACATCTCGTGGATTTGGAGGGCCTGGCTGAGGCCGCCCACCCGCCCCGGCTTGATGTTAATCACCCGGCAGGCTTCCATTTCGATGGCGTAGCGCGCGTGGCGCGGGCTGACGACGCTTTCATCGAGACAGAGGGGCGTGCGCATTTGTCGTTGCAGCAGGCGATGGTCCCAGATGTCGTCCTCGAAGAGCGGCTGTTCGATGAGCAGCAGGTTCAGGTCATCGAGCGGGCGCAGCGCGGCGGCGGTGTCGAGACTGTAGGCGGAGTTGGCGTCGACCTGCAGCCGGAGCGCGGGGAAGGCTTTTCGCGCGGCTTCGGCCTCGCTGACATCGCGCCCCGGCTTGATTTTGAGTTTGACGCGCCGGTAGCCATCGGCCACGTATCTTTCGACCACTTTGAGCAGGTCAGCAGTGGTATCCTGCAAGCCAATCGAAACGCCGACCTCGACCTGTTCCTTGACGCCCCCGAACATTTCCTTGAGCGATTTGCCGTCGCGTTTGCCGAGCAGGTCCCAGAGCGCCATTTCGACCCCGGCTTTGGCGAGGGGATGTCCGCGCACCGGCGCGACCCGCCGCTGGAAGCCGGAGGCGTCGGTCACGTCCTGCCCTGCCAGCAGGGGCAGGATGAAGTCTTTCAGGATGTGGATGACCGTGCCGGTGGTCTCGTAACTGTAGCCGGGGTCGCGGTCGGCGGCGCACTCGCCCCAGCCGACCAGCCCCTCGGATTCGATTTTGACCAGGACGCATTCGCGTTCGTAGATGCGCCCAAACGAGGTCTCGAAATGCGCGACGAGCGGCATTTTGAGTGGGTAGAGGGTGATTTTTTCGAGTCTCATGGAGTCTCCACAGGGAAAGGTGGGGCAGGCCGCGCAAATATCTAATTTGCGCCATAAGCTCTGATTAAAACACAAAAGGACGCAATACTGCGCCCCTTTTGGCTGCGGAATGAATTCCGCGTTACGCTGGAATTAATTGAATTTCTGCTTGAGGCGGGTCTTCTTGCCGGTCAGGCCGCGCATGAAGTACAACTGGGCGCGGCGCACCTGCGAATGGCGCTCCACCACAACTTTGTCCACGCGCGGGGAGCGCAGCAGGAAGGTGCGTTCGACGCCAACGCCATTGCTGGCGATGCGGCGGACGGTGAAATTGGCATCCTGGCCGCCCTTGCGCAGGCGGATGATGGTGCCTTTGAATTCCTGGATACGCTCGCGGGCGCCTTCCTTGATGCGGACATGCACGGAAACAACATCACCGGCATGAAGTTCGGGGATGCCGGGGTTGGCGGGGGCGGCGAGGGATTGAATCAACTGGTCGGTCATTTCGTAATTTCCTTACCAAAAATAGATGAATACTGCTTCACAGCAGTCTGTTTAGACGCGAGTGCGGATTATATCACGGATTCGGCAGGCGGGAAGATTTTGGAATGAATTCAACGGATTTGGACAACGGATGGGAAACGGATACGCGGATTTTATGGATTCTAACGATATTTTCGCACCGCCAGCACTGCGTTGTGGCCGCCAAAGCCAAAGGCGTTGCTGATTGCCAGGTCTACCTTTGCTTCGCGCGCCGTGTTCGGAACGTAGTCGAGGTCGCAATCGGGGTCAGGGGTCTGGTAGTGGATGGTGGGCGGCAGGATGCCCTCGCGCACGGCCTGGACGCAGAAGATGGCCTCCAGCGCGCCGGTCGCGCCCATCATGTGTCCGGTCATCGATTTGGTCGAGGACACGGGGATTTTGTAGGCCAGGTCGCCAAGCGCGGCTTTGATGGCCCTGGTCTCGGCGGCGTCGTTGAGCGGGGTGGCCGTGCCATGCGCGCTGATGTAGCCAACTTCATCGGGATTCGCGCCGGCTGCCGCCAGCGCCGCGCGAATGGCCGCCGCGCCGCCCGCGCCATTTTCATCGGGCGCGGTGACGTGGAAGGCGTCTGCCGTGGCGCCGCAGCCAGCCAGTTCTGCCAGAATGTTCGCGCCGCGCGCTTTTGCATGACGTTCGGTCTCCAGCACCAGCACGCCCGCGCCCTCGCCCATCACCAGGCCGTCGCGGTTTTTGTCGAAAGGCTGGGGGGTCATCGAATAATCGTCGTTGCGGCGGCTCATCGCGCCGATGCGGTCGAACGCGCCCACGCCGGTTGCGCAAATCGTCGCTTCGGCGGCCCCGGCCAGGGCGGCATCCACCATCCCCATTTTAAGCATCATCCAGGCCATGCCGATTCCGTCCGCGCCCGAGGCGCAGGCCGAAGC
The DNA here is from genome assembly GCA_034432975.1 of Anaerolineales bacterium. Classification (GTDB taxonomy): domain Bacteria; phylum Chloroflexota; class Anaerolineae; order Anaerolineales; family Villigracilaceae; genus UBA5195. Next base: position 4,133 of record DAOUAZ010000026.1, read on the forward strand.
GACCGAAAAACACGGCCCCTTGATGCCATGTTCGATGGCGACAATCCCCGCCGCGCCGTTGGGCATCAGCATTGGAATCAAGAAGGGGCTGACTTTGCGCGCGCCTTCGTCTTTCAGCGTGAAAATCGCATCCTGGAGCGACTTCATCCCGCCGATGGCCGAGGAAATGACCACCCCGATGCGGGCTGCGTTGGCTTCGGTAATTTCCAGCCCGGAATTCGCCAGGGCTTCTTTCGCGGCTGCCGAGCCAAACTGCTCGAACCGGTCACGGCGGCGGGCTTCCTTGGCGTCCATGAACTGGGCCGGGTCGAAATTTTTGACTTCGCAGGCAATCTGCACCAGCCATTCCGACTGCCAGTTTTTGGTATCGAACAGGGTGATGGGGCCAACGCCAGAGACGCCGCGAATCACATTCTGCCAGGTTTCCTGAACATTCAAGCCAAGCGGGTTGACCGTCCCCATGCCGGTGATGACAACTTTTTCCATAGGACCTCTATGAGATTGGATAATCAAACCGACCCCATTTCAGATGGGATGTCGGCAAATCATATAACCCCTGCCTGGCACGTTCGTCACGAACCGAAACGAATTACCTCCACTCCCGCCCCAAGATGGCGTAATGGTATTCACTCCCATATTGCCCCTTGAAAAAGACGTTTTCGACCAGGTGGGCCTCGCGCCGAAAGCCGAGCCGTTCGAGCAGTTTTTGCGAGGCGATGTTCTCCACGTCGCACTCGGCCACGACGCGGTGCAGGTCGCGTTCGCCGAACAGGTAGCCAAGCAAGGCGCGGACAGCCTCGCCAGCATAGCCCCGTCCCCAATGCGCGCGGGACAGGCTGTAGCCGAGGCAGGCCTGGCGCGGGTCGGATTTCATCAGGTGGAAGGCCAGGTCGCCGATGATGCCCTCGCCCTCCGCCCTTTCCCCTGGAGAGAGGGGACTATTACATAATTCCAGCGCCAGTTGCAGCCATTCACCGGGTGCAGGCTGTTTGTTTTTCATCTCGGCCAGGAATTCGTGCGCGCTTTCACGCGAATAGGGAACGCTCCAGCCCTGGCAGCGGGCGACTTCGGGGTCATTGCGATAGGCAAGGAAGGCCTCGAGGTCGGAATCGCGGAAATGGCGGATGATGAGGCGGGGAGTCAGGATTTCGATTTCCATGGAAATTACCTGGCGCGTTTGCGCTGCTCGCGTATCTTTTTATAGATAGCCTGTGGGTCTTCGAGCAGCTCAAAGGCCGGGATTTTCGCCAGTTTGCCCATCTTAATCCAACCGCCGCCGGTATGCATCCAGGCGTTTGGTTCGAGCGGGCCGAAGAAGATATTGCCGCGCCCGTTTTTGTCGAGGTCGAGGTTGATTTCGTCCATACCGGTCAGGGGCAGGCTGGTGAGGGTGGTTTTGAGAAAGCCGGTATGGATAAGCACGCGCTGATTGGTGAGGGCGTAGAAGGTCAGGGCGCGGTAAACGGCATCGACCAGGAAGCGCAGCAACAGGATGTAGGCGGCTGCCGAGAGCATCACAATGCTCCAGATTTTGTCCTGGAAGGGAATGTCGCTCAACACAGTTTCGAGTTCCCACCAGACCGCCAGGATGGTCCAGAGGATGCTAAAGGGGATGAAGAAAACATCGGAGCGGTACAGCAGGAAACCCTGGCGCGGCTTGCCGCTCCAGATGATTTTTTCGCCTGGATTCAGGAATTGCTGGAAGATGGGGTGGGAGGCTTCGGACACGTTATTCCCCCGGCCTGGGGTGATATTCACCCTCGACCCATTCCTCGCCCTGCGGGCCGACTTCCTTCTTCCAGACCGGGACGATTTCTTTGAGCCGGTCGATGCCGTAGCGGGCAGCCTCGAAGACGCCGGTGTCGCGGTGGGCAGCGGTACAGGCAATCAGGACGGTGGGGGTGCGCGGGTAGAGCCGCCCAGTGCGCTGGACGATGGCAATTCCTTCGACGGTCGGCCAGCGGGCGCGGATTTCGTCGGCGACCTGTTTCATCTTGGCTTCGGCCATCGGTTGGTAGGCTTCGTATTCGAGGTAAACCGTGTCGTGGGGGGGTTCTCGGCTGGCCTGCGTCGAGCCGTGTCGAGACGTCACTCCGCGCACCATGCCGGTAAAGATGGCAGCCGCGCCGGTGGAATCGAGGGTGATGGCATCGAGCAGGGCGTTCAAGTCGATTTCGTCTTCGGTGATGGAGGTGATAAGGGGAAACATGGAGTCAAACATCTCCTGATTTTTGGCGCCAACAGCGGGAGGTGTTGGCGTCCGGGCTGCCCCCCGAAACCGGCGGGAAGAAGGCCACTTCGGCCCCGGCGGGGATTTCGTCCTCGTCGGCGCGGTAATCCTGGTTGACCGAGGCCAGGCAGTGTTCCATCAATTGCCAATCGATGTGGGGAAATTGCTCGATGAGGCGGGCTTTCAGTTGGTAGACGGTTGTGCCTGCCGGGATGTCCATTTCCGTCGAGCGCAGCCCGGCCTTATCGCGCAGGGTGGCGAAGAAAAGAACTTTAATTCGATTCATTTTTCTCCTGGTTCGAGATTAGATATTCACCACATCTCCAGACCTGCCGCCGTGTTTTTCGACCAGCCGAATGTTCTGGATTTTCATGGTCTTTTCGGCGGCTTTGGCCATATCGTAGATGGTCAGCGCGGCCACCGAGACGGCGGTCAGGGCTTCCATTTCGACGCCGGTTTTGCCGACCGTTTTGGCGGCGGCGGTAATCCGAACGCCGGGCAGGGACTCATCGAGCGATAAATCGACATCGATTTTAGTGAGCGGGATGGGGTGGCAAAGCGGAATCAGTTCCGAGGCGCGCTTGGCAGCCTGGATTCCGGCAATCTGGGCAATGGTCAGCACATCGCCTTTCTTGATTTGCCCGGCGCGGATGAGGGCCAGGGTTTCGGGCTTCATCACAATCTCGCCGCGGGCAATCGCCAGGCGTTCGGTATCGGCCTTCGCGCCGACATCCACCATGCGGGCGCGGCCGGTTTCGTCGAGATGGGTCAGGTTGGGAGTGGACATGGCCGAATTATAACAAAATCGAATATAATCTCCCGCCTATGGATTTGAACATCGCCAGCCACCAGACCGGCAAATACCTGGTGCAGATTCCCGTTTACGAGGGGCCGCTCGACCTGCTCTTGCAGTTAATCGAGCGCGCCGAGTTGGATATTACCGCCGTCGCGCTGGCGCTGGTCACGGAACAATACCTGCAATACATCCGCCAGATGCAGGAGGCCCGGGCCGAGGAGATTTCGGCTTTCCTGGTGATAGCCGCCAAACTGATTCAGATTAAATCCGAAGCCTTGCTGCCGCGCCCGCCCGCGCGCGAGGCCGGGGAAGAAGACCCGGCCGAAAACCTGGCCCGCCAGCTGCGGATTTACAAACGCTTCAAAGAGATTTCGACTCTGCTGGAGCAGCGCGACGCCCAGGGACTGCACACCTACCTGCGGCTGGCACCCCCGCCGAAAGTGGAGGGCCGCCTCGACCTGAGCGACCTGACCCTGATGGATTTGCTGGAGGCCGCCGAGAGCTCCTTCCTGCAAGAGAAAGAAAAACAATCGCTCGGCACGGTCATTTCGGCCCCCAAAGTCACCATCCGCCAGAAGATTGCCTATATTTCGGAACGGCTGAGCAAAAGCCAGAAGTCCAGTTTCAAGGAACTGGTCGGGAGCGGCAACTCGCGCCTGGAGGTGGTCGTCACCTTCCTGGCCCTGCTCGAACTGGTCAAACGCTACCGCGTCTCGGCCCGCCAGGAGGCTTTGTTCGGCGACATCCACATCGAGCGCTCCGAAGAGTGGAGCGAGGGCGAAGAGTTCGAGTTGGAGTTCGAGTAGACAAAATGCAAAACCTTCCCGAGCAGAAACGTTCGCTGCTCGAACAACTTGTTGGGCAGCTCAGCAAAATCCCCGGCATCTCTGCCATCGTTTTGGGCGGTTCTTATGCGAGCGGCGCGCAGCACGCGGCTTCTGACATCGATATTGGCTTGTATTACCTCCCTGAAACTCCCTTTGCGGTGGAAGACATTCGGCGCATCGCGGAAAACGTTTCAGCCGATGGCAACGCCACTGTGACCGGATTCTATGAGTGGGGCGCCTGGGTCAATGGCGGGGCGTGGATTCAGACGCCGCAGGGCAAGGTCGATTTCCTCTACCGCAACCTGGCGCAGGTCCGGCAAACCATCCGCGAGGCGCAAGAGGGCATTTCCCATCACGACTACGACCAGCAGCCAACCTATGGCTTCTACAGCGTCATTTATTTGGCCGAAACGCAAATTTGCATTCCGCTCTATGACCCCGGTTCCATCATCGCCGAACTCAAACGCAGTGTCGCGGTGTATCCCGCGCAATTGAAGCAAAAGGTGATTGCCGATTCACTCTGGGGGGCAGAATTTACGCTCCTTCATGCCAGCGGATTTGCCGCCCAGGGGGACATTTACAACACGGCAGGATGCCTGACGCGCGCGGCGTCCAACCTGACCCAGGCGCTCTTTGCGCTGAACGAGGTTTATTTCATTCGTGACAAGAAGGCGATGGACAGGGTCGCCGGGTTTTCCCACCTGCCGCCAGGGTACGTCCAGCAGCTAAACCACATCCTGGGACGCCCAGGCCATACAGCGCAAGAGTTGACGCAATCCGTCGACCATCTCAAACAAGTCTGGCGCAGCGTGGCGTCGCTGCCCGGGGTCGGCTACGCGCCCAAATTCCAGGTGTAAGTAGGAATCATCCGTCCCAAAGGCTCCAGCAGGCAAGCCCGGTCGCCCTTTAAAGCAACGTCCCGAAGGTTTGCGTGGATCAATCTTGTCGCGTGAACAAAATCTTCGGGACGGTTTGTTCTCCGATTGAACGCATCATGCAATAAAGACCCAAACAACCCTTCCATGCTTCGACGCGCTCAGCACAAGCCTGCCGCGCGGACTCCGAGGCTCAAACGCCGAGATGCGCCCGCGCCCTGACCAAAACCGTCAGGACAGGCAACCCCCTGATTGACTGACAAAAGTTATGCAATCTGCGTGGAAACCGCCTCGAAAGCAAAACGTGGCGTATCGAACCGCTTGGATGCAATAACCCTGTGAGGATCAGGTCGAGGGTCAAAAGCGAGAAAGTCAAACAAGGTCAAAGAATTGGTCAAGGCAAATTTGATCCACCG